>DXIH01000063.1 GCA_019112965.1 Candidatus Sphingomonas excrementigallinarum
ATCTACGAACAGCGCGCCGACATCATGGATGCCGAGACGGTGGGCGATGTCGTCGCCGACATGCGGGCCGAGACGGTGAATGCGATCGTCGGCACCGCCTGCCCGCCCAACAGCTATCCCGAGCAGTGGGATGTCGCGGGAATGAAGCAGCAGCTGAAGGACCTGCTGAACCTCGAGCCGCCGATCGACGACTGGCTGACCGAGGAAGCGATCGACCCCGAAATCGTGCTGGAGCGGGTCACCGCCGAGGCCGATGCGATGGTCGAGGCCAAGGCCAAGGAACTGGAGCCCGATACCTGGGCCAGCGTCGAAAAGTCGATCTTGCTCCAGAATCTGGACCATCACTGGAAGGAACATCTGGCCACGCTCGACGCGCTGCGCCAGGTCGTCCACCTGCGCGCCTATGCGCAGAAGACGCCGATCAACGAATACAAGCACGAGGCGTTTTCGCTGTTCCAGCGGATGCTCGACAATATCCGCGAGGATGTGACGCGGACCATCGCCTTTGCCCAGTTCCAGTTGCAGGCGCCGCCGGAACTGCCCGAGCTGCCGGACTTCATCACCTCGCACTTCGACCCGTTCACTGGCGAGGACAACACCAACGACTGGGATGCGGCCGCGCGCGGGCTGCTCCAGCCGCAGATGCCGCCGATGCAGATCCCGCAGCCGGAGGGCATGGACCTGGGCACCGATCCCGCACAATGGGAAGGCCGCGTCAATCGCAATGCGCCGTGCCCTTGCGGTTCGGGGCTGAAGTACAAGCACTGCCACGGGGCGGTGACGGCCTGATCGCTTTCCGATCGGTGAAATCCAAGGGCGGTGAGCTTCGGCTTGCCGCCCTTTTTCATTTCCCCATGCAAGGGGAGGAACAGACAGGTCTTGTTCAGCGACGGGGGGCGATCTTCGGCTGACAGGGAGGACTTACCATGAAGCGCTATGCGATTCCGGCCTTCATCATGACCGCGCTACCGGCTGCCGCGCCCGCGCAGTTCGTCGGCGCCGGGCCGCCCGCCGACATCATTGCCGCGCCCAGCCAGCCAAGTGTCGCGGCAGACCGGCGCGATATCCGCCGCTCGATCCGCGAGGCGCGGCGCAGCGGCGACATATCGCGCGCCGAGGCACGATCCTTCGGGCGCGAGAATGCCGCGATCGGCGAACTGGGCCAGCGCTTCGCTCAGGACGGGCTGTCCGTGTCCGAAGAGCGTGAACTGCAGGTCCGTACCGAGGCGTTGCGCGGAATGGTCAATGCGCGCCGGGTGCGTGGCGATCGCCCGTAAACAGAAAAAGGGCGGCCACCGGATACGATGACCGCCCCATGATCCGGGTATTGGAGCCGAATTACTTCGGCATCACCACCGTCGGCCCGATCGTCGACACGATCGCACGGGCGTCGAAGGCGCGGAGGTTATCGCGCGGGATCGGGCCCTTGCGCATCACCACCTCAGCCGTCGCTTCATAGCGGTCGATGGTGTTGATATCCATGTTGTTGCCGAAGAAGGGGTCACCCCAGAACGGGTCCCAGCTGCGCCAGCCGAAGCCGCGGCCGTAGTAACGCCACGACGGACCCCACCACCCGCCGCCCCATCCACCGAAGCCAGGCCCGAAGGCGCCAGGTGTCGAATAGGTGCGCGAGCGCAGTTGCGTATCGCGGTCGGCCATCACGAAATAGTCATAGCCATTGGCCAGCGTCAGCTCGGCCGCGCGGAACAGCAGATAGCGCTCCACGGTGTCGCGCGAGGTGACGGTGTTGCCCGCGAAGCTGACGATGAAGCGACCCGGCTCCAGCTGCTGGTCCGAATAGCCGGTGCGATAGAAGCCTGACCCGGTGGCGGGGCGATAGGTGGTTTCGGTCGCGCACCCCGCGACCATCAAGGTGCTGGCGCCGACCAGCGCGAGCGCGATCTTACGACCGAATTGCATGGACTTTTCTTCCTTTCCTGCCGTCCGGCCGTGCCGGGCGACAACAGTCCTGTAGCGTATGGCAGCAAAACGGTCGATGAACGGTTTGGCTCCCGCGATGAATTGCGTGTCAGGCCCCGGCCATGTGCAATGCGATCTGGCGCCGGTATGGTGCGCGGCGATGCTCGAAAAGGTAGATGCCCTGCCACGTCCCCAGCGCCAGTCGGCCGCCGATCAACGGCACCGACAGGTTCACGCCGGTCAGGATGGCCCGCAGATGCGCGGGCATGTCGTCCGGCCCCTCGTCATCATGGGCATAGGCGCGGGCGTCCTCGGGCGCGATCCGGGCGAAATAGTCGAGGATGTCGGTCCTGACCTCGGGCGCCGCATTCTCCTGGATGATGAGCGAGGCCGAGGTGTGGCGACAGAACAGGGTCAGCAGTCCTTCGTCCATACCCTGATCGCGGACCCACGCGACGACCGGCCTCGTGATTTCGATCAGGCCCTGACCATGGGTGTCGACGGTGAGGATGGTGGTGGCTTGCCGCATGGTGCTTCAATGCCCGACGCACGCCGAAGGTGCCAGTCGCGTTGCGATTGAACAGGTTGGCGGCACGCGCGTTGTGCCCGCTTGAGGAAAAGGAGACCTGCCATGAAAGCCCTGCTCGCCGCTTTGGCCGTCGTTACCGTCGCCGCTCCGATCGCCGCCACGCCCGCCGTCGCGCAGGAGCGCGATTATCGCTGGCATGGCGATCGCAACGACTGGGATGCCTCGCGCGATTATCGGCGCGGCAATTACCGCGAACGTCGCCTGAACCGCGACGACCAGGTTTTCCGGGGTCGTGACGGCCGCACCTATTGCAAGCGCAATGACGGTACGACCGGCCTGGTCGTCGGCGCGGTCGGCGGCGGTGTGCTGGGCAATGTGATCGGCGGCGGGACCCTGGGTACGCTGCTGGGTGCGGGCGGTGGCGCGCTGCTCGGTCGTTCGATCGATCGCGGCAAGGTCCGCTGCCGCTAAGGCCGGAAATACGGGGCGTCGGTAGAGAAGTTCACCGGCGCCCTTTCATTTTTCTGGTCAGACATACCGCTCCTGCACCATGATGGGTGCGGGAGGGACGAAATGGCATTTGATCTGAAATGGACGACCGCGGTGGCGGCGGCGCTGCTGGCAAGCGGTTGTAACCGCGCCAAGGCTGACGACAATTGGACCGCCGATCGTGACACCGCGATCTGCACCGATGCGCAAGGCGTTCGCTTGCCCGACGATCGCTGTCGCCAGCACCGCGTCGGGGGCGGTGGCGGCGGAGCCTTCTGGTATTTCCTGGGCCGCGGACGGAGCATTCCCTATTATGGCGAACGCGCGACCGGCGGCAGCTTTCGCGCCGCGACCGGCGCCCGCTATGGCTTCGCGCCGTCCGGCAGCGCCATGACCCGATCCGCCGCCGTCAGCCGTGGCGGCTTCGGCAGTTCGGCAAGCCGCTTCGGCAGCATCCACGCATGATCCGCCAGACCCTGACCCCGCGATCCGACTGGCAGGCCAAGGTCGAGGCGCTGGGCCTGATCTGGCATGAGGGCCGCGAACGGCCCTATTGGGACGAGAGCGCCTGCTATCGTTTCAACCGCGTGCAGATCGATACGATCGAGGCCGCGACGACGGAACTCTATCGGCTGTTCCTGGCGGCGGGGGAGGCGGTGGTCAGCGATCCCGCGCTTTTGCGACGCTTCGCCATTCCGCCCGCCTTTCACGATCCGATCCGCGAGGCATGGGAAGCCGAGCCGCCCGCGTTGAATTTCGGACGGTTCGATCTGGGCTATGACGGCTCGGGCGCACCCAAGCTGTTCGAGTTCAACTGCGACACGCCGACCTCGCTGCTGGAGGCCGCCGTCGTGCAATGGGCGTGGAAGGAGGAATGTTTCCCCACGCTCGACCAGTATAACAGCCTGCACGAGGCGCTCGTCGCCCGTTGGGCCGAGATCGCACCCGCGCTGCCCGCCACGCTTCACGTCGCGCATGTCGAGGATTTGGCGGGCGAGGATGCCGTCACCGCCGCCTATCTGCGCGATACGGCGGAAGCGGCGGGCATCACCACGATCCCGATCCTGATGGACCGGATCGGCTGGAACCACGACACGCATTGCTTCGTGGACGAGGCGGACATGCGCATCGAGGCGATGTTCAAGCTCTATCCGTGGGAATGGCTGGTCCATGAGGAGTTTGCCGTTCCGCTGCTCGACAATCTGGAGCGCGGCGACCTGGTTTGGATCGAGCCGATCTGGAAGATGATCTGTTCCAACAAGGCGATCCTGCCGGTGTTGTGGGACCTGTTTCCCGGCCATCCCAACCTGTTGCCCGCCAGCTTCTCGGTGCCGAGCGGCGATGCGGTCGCCAAGCCGCTATTGTCGCGCGAAGGGGCCAATGTCTCGATCCGCAAGGCGGGCGCCATCGTCGCGAAGACGGCGGGGGAGTATGGCGAGGAGGGCTATATCTATCAGTCGCTCTACCGTCTGCCGGAAGCGGCGCCGGGTTGCTTTCCGGTGCTGGGCAGCTGGGTGGTGGACGGCGCGGCTGTCGGAATGGGCATCCGCGAGGACGGCCTCATCACCTCGAACACCGCGCGGTTCGTGCCGCATGTGATCGACGGCTGATCCGTAATGGCTGGCGCTGTCTGGGAGAAGACAGCGCCGGTGGCTCCCTGAGTAGGATTCGAACCTACGGCCGCTCGATTAACAGTCGAGAGCTCTACCGCTGAGCTATCAGGGAATGTTCCGGCGCTGTGGAGGGGTCCTATAAAGGGCTCGGAAAAAGCCGCAACCCCTTTTTGACGGTTTTGCGTAAGTCCGTCCGCCAAAGCTGTGGATAACATTTGCCGTCAGGAGACGAACTGCTCCATCGTGATGCGATCGTCCAGCGCGTGCTCGGGATCGAACATCAGGGTCAGCTCGCGTGAACGGTCCATGCAGATATCGACCTGCGCCACGTCGCGCACCTCGCGCTGGTCGGCGACCGCCGAGACGGGGCGCTTGCCGGGGTCGAGGACCTTGATCGAAATGCGGGCCTTGTCGGGCAGGATCGCGCCGCGCCAGCGCCGGGGGCGGAAGGGGCTGATCGGGGTCAGTGCGACCAGCGCCGATCCCAGCGGCAGGATCGGCCCTTGCGCCGAGAAATTATAGGCGGTCGATCCCGCCGGGGTGGCCGCGAGGATGCCGTCGCATGCCAGTTCAGGCAAGACGACGCGCTCGTTGACCGTGACCTCCAGCTTCGCGGTCTGGCGGGTCTCGCGGAGAAGCGAGACTTCGTTGATCGCGGGCAGGGAGTGGACACGGCCGTCGATGCCGGTGGCCGTCATCTTCAGCGGGGTGACGCGGAACGGCTTGGCGCGGGCCAGACGGTCTTCCAGCCCATAGCTGCGCCACTCGTTCATCAGGAAGCCGACCGTGCCCAGGTTCATGCCGAACACCGGCACGGGGCCGCGCCGCCGCTCCAGCATGCGGTGTAGGGTCTGTAGCATGAAGCCGTCGCCGCCGAGCGCGATGACATAATCGGCCTCGTCGAAATCGACCCAGTCGGCGCTTTGCAACAGATCGGCGGCGGCCGTCTGGGCAGGCGCGGTGGGCGAGGCGACGAGCGCCCGCCGGACGGGAAGGGTCATCCGCCGGTCACGCTCATGTGGCGCGACACCGCCGGCGCCGATCCCGCCTCGATACGGAAATCATGCCGGGCGGGCTTGGCCGCCAGCCCCCGATCGATCGCGCTGTCCAGCGCCTCGATGCCCCCGTCGCGCAGCGCGGCCTTCAAATCCACCTGATCCTCATGACCCAGACACATATACAGCTTGCCCTCGGTCGTCAGCCTCACGCGGTTGCAGCCGTCGCAGAAATTCGCGGTGAGTGGTGAGATCAGCCCGAGCCGGGTCTGGCTGCCCTCCACCTGCCAGTAGCGCGCGGGGCCGCCGGTGCGGTGTCCGGCGCGGACCAGCGGGAATTCCGCCGCCAGCCGGTCGAACACGGCGGTCAGCGGAAGGAAGCGGTCGACCCGATCCTCGTCGATCGCGCCCAGCGGCATCGTCTCGATCAGGGACAGGTCCAATCGTTCCGAAACGCACCACGATAGCATCGAAGCGATCTCGTCTTCGTTCATACCCTTGAGCGCGACCATGTTGATCTTGATCGCAAGCCCGGCGTCGCGCGCGGAGAGGATGCCATGGATCACCTGCCCGACATCGCCGTGCCGGGTGATGTAGCGGAAACGTTCGGGATCGCGGCTGTCCAGGCTGACATTGATCCGCCTGATGCCCGCATCGACCAGCGCGCCTGCATGATCGGCCAGCCGGGTGCCGTTGGTGGTCATGGTCAGCTCGTCCAGGCCGTGCCCGACGTGGCCGCCCAGCCGCTTGACCAGATCGACCACGTCCCGCCGGACCAGCGGCTCGCCGCCCGACAGGCGGATGCGGGTCACGCCGCGCGCGATGAAGCGTTCGGCGATGATTGCGATCTCGTCCAGGCTCAGCAGCTTGGCGCGGGGCAGGAAGGTCATCTGCTCGGCCATGCAATAGCGGCACCGCAGATCGCAGCGATCCGTCACGGAGATTCGCAGATAGCGGATCGTCCGCCCATGGCTGTCGACCAGCGACCCGTTCGTCGGGCGCCGATCCGTCAGGGCGACGGAATCCGCTCTATCGGACGAGATATCGGCACGTCCCATCGTCATGACGGTAGCCCCAAGGCGGGACGCGAACAAGATCGATTGCCGTTGGTGATCCCAATGGTGGTGGATAGGGTGCGCCCATGACGCAGGATGAATTCGGTTTTAACGCCCACCGCAGGGGAACGGCGATCTTCGCGCTTTCGTTCCACCATCCTGCGATGCTGGACGAAGCGATCATCCGGGGCGGCTGGGCGATCTGGTCGATGGCGCCGCGTGACGGGGAACCTCCGGCGGGTGACATGCTGGTCGGTGCCTTTCTGGCTAGCGAGGCGCGGGTCGCGCTAATCGACGCGCGCGGAGCGGGTGACGAGGGCCTGCGCGCCGCACAGGCGCTGGGCGCGGTGATCGCGGCGACGGGGGCGGCGATGCTGGTCGCGGTGCCCGATGCGGAACAGGACACGCTCGATGCTTTCCTGGCGGCGGGGGTGACGCATATCCTGGCGCCGGATGCCAGCGATGCGATCGTCCACGCCGCGCTGAAACTGGCCGAACGCCATTCGCGCCGGACGCTTGATGCGCGGCGGCGGCGGACCCATGCCGATGGCGAAGTGGGCGAAATCCATCGCTGGATCGCCGATATCCTGGACCGGGACGATCCCTGCGTGGCGATCGTGGTCTCGCTGTCCAGGCTGGACCTCATCAACGCCGCGCACGGCCGACCCGCGGGCAACATGCTGCTGCGCGGGATCGAGGCGCGGATGCAGGCGGTCGCGGCCGAGGCGTTCGGCGACCGCGCGATCGTCGCGCGCTCGGGCGGTTCGGAATTCGTCATGGCGGGCGTTGCCGACCGCCATCAGGCTCGTGCGATCGCCGAAACGCTGGAGGCCTTGCTCGCCCAGCCGTTCCAGGCGGGCGCGGTGCCGATCCGGCTGGGCGTCCGTCTGGGCCTGTCGGTGGCGCGGCCGCATGAGGATCCGGCCACCCTGTTAGCTCGCGCGGGCGAGGCCCTGGCCCAGGCGCAGGCGAGCGACGGCGCGATGCTGCGCTTCGCGCACCCCGGCGATGTCGCGCCACTCGATGTGCTGGCCGCCGACCTGCACCACGCGATCGAGCGCGGTGAGATCGACATCGTGTTCCAGCCGCAGGTCGCCATCGGCACCGGGCGCATCACGGGCGTCGAGGCGCTGGCACGCTGGCGGCATCCGACGCTGGGGCCGCTGGGCGCGGACCCGCTCTTCGCCGCCGCCGAGCGCGCCGATCTGGGGCTGGCGCTGTCCGACCATATTCAGCAGATCGCGCTGCAACGCGCGGTGCGCTGGCCGGGGACGCTGTCGCATCTCCGCCTGTCGATCAATGTCACCGCCGCCGATATCGGGCGGGCGGGCTTCGTTCGCATCTTCCTGGACCGCGTGGCGGCCAGCGGCTTTCCGATCGAGCGGCTGACCGTCGAGATTACCGAGACGGGGCTGATCCGCGAACTGGATCGTGCCGCCGAGGTGCTGGACACGCTGCGCGCCGAAGGCGTCCGGGTGGCGATCGACGACTTCGGGACGGGCTATTCGAGCCTCGCCTATCTGACCAGCCTGCCGATCGACTATCTGAAGATCGACCGCGCGCTGGTGACCGAGGTCGACGGCTCGCGACGCGACCGGGTGGTCGTGCGCGGGATCATCCGCATCGCGACGCAGCTCGGCATCGGCATCGTTGCCGAGGGGGTGGAGACGCAGGGGCAGGCCGAGTTGCTGGGGCGGCTGGGGTGCGAGACTTATCAGGGATTTCTGTGCGCGGCGCCGCTCGACGAGAGTGCGCTGCGGACTATGGTCGAGGGAGAGTTGGAATGCGCGGCCTGATGATCGCGGCGGCTTTTGCGCTGTCGCCGGTGGCTGTTCATGCTGCCCCGATTGTCGATCCGGCCGAGGCGGCGATCCGTGCGGTGATGCTGGAGAGTGCGCAAGGGTGGAATGCGGGCGATCTGGACCGCTTCATGGCCATCTATGCGCCGGACGCGGTGTTCGTCGGCAGCAAGGGCCTGATTCAGGGAAAGCCTGCGATCGCCGATAGTTATCGCAAGAGTTTTGCTGGTGGCGCGAACAGTCGCGGCCAGCTTCGCTTCGATTTCCTCCATCTCAAGCGAATCGGCGACCGCCGTATCCTTTTCGCCCGCTGGAACCTGTCGGGCGGCGCAAAGGCCGAGAGCGGGATGACCACCCTGGTCTTCGAGCGCCGTGCCAACGGCTGGAAGATCGTCTCCGACCATAGCAGCTGATCCCCATTCCTCCCCAAGCCGTGCTTGGGGAGGGGGAGCGCCCGGCGCAGCCGGGTGGTGGAGGGGCGGGGTCCAATCGTCCCGAGCTGCTTCCTCGACCTTCCGGGCCTCGCCCCTCCACCACGCCCTTCGGGCGCGGTCCCCCTCCCCATCGGAGATGGGGAGGAATGGGGTTCACCCCGCCGCCTTTGCCAGGCCCTTGGACAGTTGCAGCGCGCCGTGCAGCCGGGCCTTGGCGTCCGGCCAGGCGCGGTTGAGGACCAGCTTGCCGTCGGGACGCAGCTTGGCCAGTTCGCCCAGCCGCTCGACATAGGCGAACAGCCCGTCGACATTGGGTGGGCGGTTGTCGTGGAACGCGACCAGCACCCCGCGGGGGCCGACATCCATCTTCGCGATGCAGGCCTTTTTCGCGTTCAGCTTGATCTTGATGACTTGGATGAGGTTGTCGGTCGCCTCGGGCAAAGGCCCGAAACGGTCGATCATCTCGGCGGCGAATTCCTCGACCTCCTGGTGCTTTTCGAGGTCGTTGAGACGGCGGTACAGTCCCATGCGCAAGTCGAGATCGGGGACATAATCGTCCGGGATCAGGATCGGTGCATCGACGGTGATCTGGGGCGAGAAGTCGCGCTTCTTCTCGAACGCGCCGCCCGCCTTGGCCTCCAGGATCGCCTCTTCCAGCATCGACTGGTAGAGTTCGTAGCCGACCTCCTTGATATGCCCCGATTGTTCGTCGCCGAGCAGATTGCCCGCGCCGCGAATATCCAGGTCATGGCTGGCCAGCTGGAACCCCGCGCCCAGCGTGTCGAGGTCGGACAGCACCTTCAGCCTTTTCTCCGCCGCCTCGGTCATCTGCCGCTCGGGCGGGGTGACCATATAGGCATAGGCCCGCGTCTTCGACCGGCCGACCCGCCCGCGCAACTGATAGAGTTGGGCCAGGCCGAAACGGTCGGCGCGGTTGACGATCATCGTGTTGGCGGAAGGAATGTCGATGCC
>DXIH01000064.1 GCA_019112965.1 Candidatus Sphingomonas excrementigallinarum
CGGGCCTTGTCCGCGTCCGCGATCGCTGCGGACCAGGCGGCGCGCTCATTCGTCAGGGTCAGGCGATAGTCGGCGCGCAGATGGTCGAGCCGTGCAGCCCAGAGGCCAACCGCCAGCACGATCAGCGCAGGACAGAACCTGCGCAGGAGAGCGAGGGCCTTCACGCCTCGTTCTTCGATAGGGGCGCGCCCGAGGCCGACAGCCGCACCGGCTTTCCTACCACCGGCAGGCCTGTGGGCCAGCGGCGCGCGATGCACCGATCCTTGGCAATGCGCGTGATCGTCACCGCGTCCGATTGATTGCCGCCGAGCACCCGATAGGCCGTGTCGTCCTCGCCGACATAGAAGCCGACGTGCCCACCGCCCGCGCGCTCGAAGACCAGCACCGCGCCAGGTGCCAGCGCCGACGCGGCCACCGGCTTGCCCCAGGTCGCCCAGGCCTTGGCGCGGATCGCGATCGGAGGCGGCGTCAGGGCCGCTTCGGCGATGCACTTTGCCGCGAAGAGACCGCACCACGGCACGCTGTCCGCATTGAAGACGATCCCCAGCACCTTGGCACCGAGCGTCTTCGCCCAGCCCATGATGGTCGAGTTATTCGCGGGGCCGGGCGTCTCGCGCACGCCAAGCTTCGCCCGCGCGGCGGTCAGCCACGTCGGTTCGGTCATATTGGAATCCTTTTCACTGAAGACGGCGATTGGTGCCGTTGATATGAAGCCGCGCCGGTTGGCATCCCCCGATGGGACCGGCCGCAGGGTCTGCTGTCCTGAGAACGGCAGACCCTGCGATATTCAGATGCCACCCGTTAACCATTTCGAAGGGCGCGCCGTCATAAGCACGGTTCGTCCAGCCAGCAGGCTGGGCGGACAGCAGGTCGCCCCGCTCACTGCCACCCCGAGCGGGGCGACTTGATCAGCTCTGAGGTTGGTCTGCCCCCGGCAACTTCGACCGCACGAAGTTCAGAGCGATGGCGATGATACCTGCCCCCAGCGCCCCCAGGCCGGTGCCGTAGATCAGCGCCAGCGCGGGATCGGGCCGCAGCCGCATCACCGACCCCGCCGTGAAAAGCAGCGCCAGGATCGTCACCGGCGCGTCGACCGTCCAGCGGTGCTGCTGACGATCGGTCTGGGCGACGTAAAAGCGGACTGCCAAGCAGGCGCAGAGCGCGGCGATCATGCTGCCAGCCTCAAAGGGATAGCCCGCAAAATGCCAGATGGTGGGCGCGCTTGTCGCAACGGTCGCCCCGGTATCCCGTGCAACGGCCGCAGCCGCGACGGGGATGAATGCGCCCATGGTCGCCCCCATTTTCCAGATCATCGAGTGGAGACCACGCCAATCGCTGCAATCAAGCTGAGTAGCGCGATATAGGCCGGGCGTTTCAGCATCGGCAGGCTCGACCACATGTCGATGGGAAATGGCCTGCGCCGCAGCTGCACCACCATGCCGCGAGCCGAGAGATAGAGAAGCGCCAGCCCGGTCAGGCCGAAGCACATGGCGATGGGATCAACGAAGCGCTGGAACGTCAGCCACCAGCCAGTCCCCGCAGGATCGCGGATATTCCAATTCCAGAGGACGACGGCGTCGGCACCGCGCGTCAGGAATATCCCTATGGCAAAACAGAATCCTGCCCAGCGCCAGATCGAGACGGGATGGGAGGGGCGGTCGACCGATCGATTTCGGTGCCATCCCCGGATCGCGTCGACCGCGAACATCAGCGCGACGACCGTGGCGAAAGTCATGACGGCGAGGTTGAGGACGACCAGCCACCCATGCCCATCAAATGACGGAGGGGCGACCGTGGGCGGCCCTTCCGCGACCGCACGGGCCGCGAAGCTTGCATTATCCATTAATGTCACTCCGAGGGGGTCCATCCGTTTCACGAAGCCGTCGTCAGAGCCGTCCAGCCCGTCCCGTTATCGGCATTGACGTAGATCCGGTTATTGGGGCCACTGCCGTCCGAGCGCAGATAGAGCGAGCCCCGTGCGGCGCTCAGCGTGGGCGCGCCGCTACCGAAGAAGATGCCAAAATTCGGGGTCGAGGACATGAGCACCCCGGCACCCGTGGTGCCGCCAGCAGGCATCGCGCGACCACAATGGGCTAGGACCGAATTGCCGAAGATGCCGTAATTCCAAGGCTTCGCCTGCGTGCCGAAATCGGCGCTGGTCGACCCGGGAATGATCGTCTGACCATTGCCGAGCAGAAGCGTATTGCTCGCAGTCGCAGTCAGGCCGCTGCCGATGACGGTCACATTCGCAAGGTCCGGTGCGGAATCGGCATTCGTCCCGACAAAAATGTTGCCGCTGCCCGTGTTTGCGAAGCCCGCCATGTACCCGACGGCGACAGTATCGGAGCATGTGGCGGCCGTGTTGAGGGCATTGACGCCGACCGCGACATTGCGCTCGCCAGTGGTCAGAGAAAATCCTGCCGCCGTGCCAAGCGCGGTGTTGAAATTGGCGGTGCAGTTATAGAGCGCCCGAAAGCCGACGGCGGTAATGCCCTGGGCAGCAAAATTGACTGACCCATCGCCCCCATGCGCGGCCTCGAAGCCGACTGCCGTGCAATTCACGGCGGTCTTGGCCCAGTGAAAAGCGCCGTAGCCGAGCGCGGTGTTGTGATAGCCGGTGGTCAGCCAATTTGCGGCCGCGCGCCCGTACGCCGCGTTCTTATAGCCTGTGGTCAGCTTCGACAAAGCGAACGCGCCGAAAGCGCTATTGAAATTGGCCGCCGGGTCGCTGCCGCCCGTCACCTGGCTAAGGGCCTGATATCCAAAGCCGGTGTTCTCGCTGCCGCCAGTGTCTTCCTTCAGAGCCTGAAAGCCGAATCCGGTATTGCGAGCACCTGTCGTCACTTTTCGCAGCACGTCGACACCGCTGGACTGGCTTTCGCCTTCCGGCCTTTGCAGCAGCTTGTCCGCAATCGCCGCCCGCTCGGCAGCGTCGTCGCTGATGGTCTCGCTATCGACGGCTCCGGCACCAAGCGGCCCAGATGCCAGCCCGCGAGGGCCGCGAGGGCCAGGCGCATTGCTGACGATCACTTTTACGACTTCAGCCATTCCGGGTGACTCCAAAGCTGACGGGTACGGGTCCTTCGACGATGGCCTGGGCCTGACCGCCCGCGCTGATCAGCAGCAGGTCGTAGCAGAAGGTATCGATGCGGGGGGCGGACGGGTCGCCAGCCTCCGCCGATGAGGGAAGCGCCTCTATGGCCGCGCTGACCATCGGCCAGTCGATCTCGATCACGCCACCCACGGCATCCACGATCGTGATGCCTCCAGAGCCGCTTGAGACGCTGAAAAGCGGAGGGCCTTCCGCTCCAGGGTAAAGGCGCACGTCGAGCTTGAATGATGCGCCGTTGAGGTCGATCGGCTGATCGTCGGCACCGACCAGGCTAAGCCGAAGCGGTGCCACGGCATTACGCCGCAGCGGCATTGTCAGCGTTCCAGGCTGCATGATGGATCCTATTGTTGGACGATGTTCGGATTGACCTCGCCACCACCACCGCCCGGCGGGGTGCTGCCCGAGCCACCACTATCCCCGCCGCCAGGGGCGGGAGTCGTGATGAAGCCGAGCGGGTGACGCGCAGGATTGGCCGACGAGGTGAAGCCGTCGGCGAAGACCGTCGTCGCCATCGCCTGCACCGTCCCGCCAGCGCGGGCCGCATCGTCGTAATAGAGGTAATAGGCGGTGCTGTTTTGCAGGCCGGTGATCGTCGAAGCCGCCACGCTGACCGTGCGGTCCTGATAGACCCGGCTGTGCGCGCTGATCGTCACCGATGCCGAGCCGCCATCGTCGTGGCCGATTAGCGAGATGTTGATCGGATAGCTGTTGGCGATGATCAGCTGCTCCAGCGTCACGACGGTGAGCGCGCCGACGGTCACAGGTCCGAGGATCAAGCGGTCGGTGATCAGCCCCCGGATCCGGTAGCTGACGCCCACGTCATAGGTCGCGCCTGATGCGACGGAAGTGATCTCCTTGCGGGTCGCGTCGATCGCCTCGACGCCCGCCGAAGCCCAATCATCAGTGCCCGAAACGCGATACTCGAAAATCACGGCGTCGGCATTCGGATTGGTCGCCGCACCCGTGACCACGATGGCAGGAAGCGAGGCACCGCCCTGCGACAGGGCAGACCCGGTCGCAGACCAGTCAGCGGCCAGCGGCGCGGCCGTATCGGGCGGCAGGATCGACAGGTCGGGCGTGCGAGGCGGGGTGCCGGTACGGCCCAGCGCGAAGGCATGCTTGCCAGCGGTCTCCGTCCGGCAGGTCAGCGTGACGCTGAGGTCCGAGCCCGAAAGCTCACGGCTCCGAATAATGACCTGACGGCCGATGAGGTTCGCCTCGGGAATGTCGAGCGTGATGCAGTCGCCCGGACGGTACCCGATCGCATAGACCTTGGCCGGGATCGTAATACCGTCGAGTTCACGCCCGTTCATCAGCGAATAGACGCCCAGCTGCGCGCCCTGATCGGCGTTCTGAACCAGCGGAAATTCGATCTCGGTCGGACGCTTGCCGCCGTCGACCGCGACATAATCGGCGATTGTCAGCGCATCGAGCGGCACGACCTCCCACCCATGGCTCTCCAGCCGTACGCGCGGGATCACCGTGTTGCGGCGGGTGCGGCGCGAGGAAGAGGAAGGCGCATCAACATCGCCCGCCACATCGGCCGAGGTGATCGTCCCGATCGAGACGCGCGGGGCGTTGAAGGTGAACGACAGCATGCCACCGACGACGATCGGCTCGGCGCCGCCCGCCTGGCAGATCATCTTCAACACGTCCCAGGTGTTGTCGGTGTTGGTCCAGACGACTCCGCCGACGGTCCACTTGTTGACGTCGCAGACCGATGCCCATTCCGCCGCGGCGGCCAGGTCGATGCCGGAAACCTTCATTCCGCCACCCGCGACCAGTTGGCCGTTCTGCACCCGGCCAAACGCCCAGGTCACAGCGTGGCAGGCCGGGTTGTCGTTATAGACGTACGTCGATTCCTGACCGATCCGGCAATCGCCTGCGCCGCCGGGGATCGAGCCGTCCTGACGCATGTCATAGACGAACACGCCCTCCATCACGCGCCCGCTTTGCGGCGTGCCGTTCGGGAATTTCTTGCCCTTCGTGTCGAAGCGGAGCGTCCAGAGGTCGGCGGCAAGGCCCGACAGCTTCGCAGTCGCGTCCCACCCGGGGAATGGGCCGCTGGGCCCGACCAGCGCGCGGGCCTCGGGGCAATTGCCAACCTGTTCGTCGAGCCACATGTACCCGTTGAACCCGCCGATCGCCCCACCGGCAGCGAAGGCGACCGCCGCCTTGTCGACCAGGAATGCGCCGAGGCTCTTCACCGGGCCAAGCGACCGAACCGTGACCCAAGACTCGCGGTCGTTCTTGTTGCCGTAGAACTGTCTATGGATAACGTTGCCGCCGTTAAGCGTCCTCCCGATGTGGTATGGGATGCCAGAATCTTTGTTGATTTTGAACTTGGTGGCGTCGCCGCCGACCGAGCCCTTTGGGGCGCCTGCGATCGATGCGGCAGTGGAAAGAATGGCTGCGGCGGCCGAAGTGGCAGTGGCTATCGTAGACAGGGATGCGCCAGCAAAGCCGATTGTTGCGGCGAGAGTAGGCCCCAGAATTAGGGCGGCACCCGTAGCAACGGCGGCAATTCCTCCCACAACGAATGCCGCTGTCCGCAACGCCTGAGCCATGGCACACTCCCTTCATGATGATTCGTGCCTCTGCAGCGCTTATTGGCGCTCTCTTGCCCTCACCCCAGGCAACAGCAGGGGAGGGGAAGGTCACTTCGAAAGTGGAAGTTGACGGAAAAACGTACCGTGTGACGCGAGTGGGCAACGCGGTAGTCGTCGCCAGGAAATCGCTTGTCGTCGCATACGATGTCGCAGAGCGAGATCGCCAGAGAGATGCGGTTTTGAAAGCCACGGGCTGCAAGGTCGTAGACGAACTGCCCTCGCAAGACGCGCGGCTGCGAGGAAAGCTAGACTGCCCTCATTAATGGTGGATGCGCTAAACCCAGCAGCGAGTACGAAGGGCGGCGGTTATCTGCCGCCCTTCGCGTTTCAACTATCCCCGCGATGACGGGGGAGGCGACTCGATCCAGTCTTTGAAATCCTCTGGGTAGGGTCGATCCCCGCTTGGCGGGGAAACATACGGGATACCCGCGTCCCTATCGATCTTGAAGGGACTATCCCCGCCTATGCGGGGGAACCCGTTGAACGAAATTACCTCAAATTGAGGGTTTTGCCTTTACCACCGATGGTGGGAAGGGCTTTCCTTCAATTTTGAGGGAAAGCCCCGCTAGCCAGTTATCCCTTGTTGAACGCCAGCCGTAGGGCACCTTGGCCGGAGCGCTCGGCGACGAGACGGTCGATCATCTGCTTACCGCCGCCGTCGCGGAGCCAGACGCGGACAAGTGAGCCGTCAAAGACATAGGCCTTTGACGATCCGAGCCGCCCCATGCCGACCAGCATGTGTTTCTCGGCGGCATAGCGCCGGATCGAATGCGACACCCGATTGATGACACTGCGCATACCACGGCGGTCGGTCACTCCGGCTTCGTCCAGAACCTCGCCCGCCGTATAGCCCCGATTGACCGCCGCGTGCTGGCTGAGCAGCGCAGCATCACCGAGCGGCTCGCGCAGATCGGTCAGCGCCTTTTGCACGATGCCCTTTAGCATCCCGCCGATCGCTTTCATTACGGCAGGATCAAGCTGCGTGACCAAGCCCTCCATGTCTCCGCGGATTGCGACGCCCTTGGTCCAGTAGTCGTGAAGCGCGATCGCCGACTCGGCTTGGTAAAGCTCGATCTTGGCGCGCTTGACCGGGTCAGGAATTTTGTTCGGATTGATCGTTGCGAGCCAGAGGGGCAGTTTGCTGACCGGCATTGCGAGCATGCTCTGGCGGCGTCCGCTGCTATCGTGCGTCACCATATGGTGACACGCAAAGCGATCACCGCTCTCAGCCAGCTTTCGCTGCTGCACCTGCCAAGCTAGGCCGATGTTCTCGACCACGCGACGCATCGTCACATACGCCTCGCTGTTGTGCTGAAACGTCACGATCTGATCGCCGTGGAAATCGATGGCGACAAGCGCGCTGGATTTGCTATTTTGGGAATCGGGCATGTTAACGCATGTCCTTCTGACTATGCGGCCCGCTCGGCCGCAGGGTTGGGAAGGAACGGGTGGGGCGGAAAGCTTCCTACGGCGTATGCCGCTCCACCCGTCCACGGCGCTGGAGATCCCTGCACCGATTACCAGCGACCATTGATCGCGGCGGAAACTCTTACGATCTGCATTGCCCAAAATTGCTGCGCAAGCGGCGTATCTGGCTATGAGGCCGAATGTGACAACTTGCATATTATCTTAGGCTCTGACGAACAGGTA
>DXIH01000065.1 GCA_019112965.1 Candidatus Sphingomonas excrementigallinarum
CCCCCTTCTCGCGGGGTGGAGCAGCCCGGTAGCTCGTCAGGCTCATAACCTGAAGGCCGCAGGTTCAAATCCTGCCCCCGCAACCATACCTACTTCCAACCCCGTAGCCACCTGCTGCGGGGTTTTCTGCGTACTTTTATACATGGCTGCATAGGGGCCTGGCTCTGCTGAAGGGCCGCAAGCATTGACGATCGTGGATGGGGATAGCGACTCTGCAATCCGATGACGGATCGCTCACAGACGTCACCACGCTCGAAATACAGTGACAACGAAAAGGCGGACATCGCACATGCCATGTCCGCCCTCTTTCCGATAAGCGACCCGCTGTGGCCGCAGGCGATCGGCTTTACGCCTTGAGGCCTTTGGCCATGTTGAGATGCGCCGTCACGGTCGGGATGAGGTCGGTGGCGAAGCTCTTGAGCTGCGGCACGTCACCTGTCACAGAATAAGCCTTGAGCGCATCGAGCGTCTGCTGATGGCCAGAGGCCTGCGCGGCGATATAGGCTTCGTCAAACGCCTCGCCCTTTAGCGACTTCAACTGGTCCAGCGTCGCCTGCTGCTGCGCACTCAGCGTCGCATCGGGCGTCAAAGCCGGGTTCATTTCGGCGGTGAGCATCTTCAGCTTTGCGGTCGAGCCGCTATGCGCGTCGATCATCTTGCGGGCAAAGGACTTCACCGAAGCCGAGGCTCCGTTGGTCAGCGCGAGCTTCGAGGTCTCGATCTCGAAGGCATCGCTGGCCGCGGCCGTGTTGACGAAGCTCTGTGCGGCGCTCACGGCTGGCGTCTGCGTGGCATTGGGCATGGACGCATCGGTCTGATTGAACGTGTCGGCGCTGTTCGTCGCGACGGCCGAGGAATTATCCTGCTTCTGGCCGCATCCGGCCAGCGCGAGAAGCGCCGTGGTGGCGATGAGGGTCGAACGGATGGTCATGGCAAACCCCTGATAAGACGACACAGATAGGGTCTAAGCGCCTGTCGCGCCGTGACGTTCCCATGGACAGGGGCGCGGACGTTTCGGGAGCCACGGATCGGCCACGCGCTTGCGTCGTTGAAGCGGGCACCGCCATCCGATCAGCGAAGGAACCACCCGATGAGCATTTTCGGCAATATCCTGAACAAGATATTCCACCATGGCAGCAAGGACCAGGACGCCCCCGCTCCGTCTGCCGCACCCGCCCCGGCACCGTCGGCGCCCTCGGCGCCGGTTGCCACGCCTACGCCCGTTCCCGCCGCTGCGCCCACGCCTGCGCCGCAGAATGTCGATGTCGGGGCGGTACTGTCGGAGATGGCGTCGATGAAGGGCGGCGGGGGCAATTATCAGAGCTCGATCGTCGACCTGCTGAAGCTACTCGACCTGGATTCGAGCCTCTCGGCCCGCAAGGAACTGGCGAACGAACTGGGCGTCCACGCCGCCGAAGACGGTTCCGCCGAGCAGAATATCGCCCTTCACAAGGCGGTGATGGCCAAGCTCGCCGAAAATGGCGGGATCGTGCCCGACAGCTTGCGCAACTGAATCTATACAAAGGGGGCGGTGGTCCGCACGACCGCCGCCCCCTTTTTTTGTCACTCTCGGAATAGCCAAGGCGCCATCGCCTGTGGGTTGCGCCGCCAGGTTTGAAATTCCTGCCCGGTATCCGTCGAGATATAGAAGGCATTCCTGATCCCCGCCGCGATCAGAACGGTCGCATTGGTGCGAGGATCGCTGCGAGGGGCACCGGGGCAAATATCGTTGGTCGTGCCATAGGGCATGACGATCAGGAGCGGCCGCGTCATTCCGGCTGCAATCAGCTTCTCCATGACGAGGTTGGCTTGGCCCTGGTTCGACCAAGCCCTCTCATAATCCCCCAGACCGACCTTCACCACCTTGGCATGGGGGGCGGTGATACGGAAACGGGCATAACCCTGGGATGAGCTGTGGATAGGACTGGCCCTGCTGGTTGATCGCTTAGGGTGGAGATTTTCGACCACTGTCGCTTGGTAGGTCCGGGCCCCGCCATAGTCGCGGTCGTCATCGATCATCCTCCTGTGTCGTCCGCTGGTTCATATCGACTATGTCGGGGGTAGGATGGTGCCGGTTGCGGAAGGGCAAGACAAGCTGACGCGCTGAATTACCTCCTAAATACAGAGCTTTGTTGCCGCAATCCTGTGGCGGGCAATCGCCTGCGTTGATCGACGACGGCGCCGATGAGAAAGGTTGGCGAGCAATTCTGGTAGAAGACTACCAACCATTCCCGCAAAAATACCAGGAACGGCTTAACCTATCATAAGTTGTACCCGGCCAGATCGGTCGCATTTCGCGGCCGGTCGCATGGGAGCAACCGGGTGACCAGGATCCTCGCAAGCATCGGCATCGCGCTCGTCGCGGTGGCCTGCACGCCGCCTTCGACGCGGATCGCCACCGGCCTGGAGCGCTATGGCCTCGACAGCCAGCGTTCGACCTGTGTCGGCCAGCGGCTGGAGCGCAACCTGTCACTGGGTCAGCTGCAGCAGCTGGGCAATGCCGCCGCAGCCTATCGCCGCGACGATCCCCATCCCGGCCAGCTGACCGTGGGCGATCTGATCCGGGTCGCGGGCGAGATCAAGGACCCGAAGATCGCGCTGGAGGTCGGCAAGGCCGCCGCCGGTTGCAACGTCGTCCTCTGACGCCCCTCGCCCCAATTTCATTCGGAGACGAACGATGAACAAGCATGAACTGCACGGCAATGCGCGCCATTTCGGTGGCAAGGTCGAAAAGGCAATCGGTGATGCGGTCGACAGCCGCGATTGGAAGGTGGCGGGCGTCACCGATCAGGTCGCGGGCAGCGCCGAGCATCTGTTCGGCCGTGCCCAGTCGGTCGCGGGTGACGTCGCGGACGCGACCCCCAGCCTGATCGAGGAAGCGCGCGAGCGGATCGGCGACGCCGCCGATCGTTCGGTCGCCGCCGCGCGTCGCGGGTCGGAAAAGGCCGTGGACGCGGTGCGCGCCAACAGCGGCAATAACGGCGTGGTCTGGGCCGTCGTTGCGGCGCTGGGCGGCTATGCGCTCGCCGCGCTGATCCGCGGGCGCCGGGACTAAGGACGGGCGCCTTGGCCCCCTCGCTCGCCACCATGCGGGACACCGTCGACCTCCGGCACCTGCGACAGATCGTCGCGGGGCTGGACGAGGGGGTGATCCTGGTCGATCCCGACCAGAGCCTGCTCTGGGCGAACGACGCCGCGCTGACGATGCACGGGGTCGAACGCCTGGAGCAGCTGGGCCGGACGGTGGACGAGTATCGCGGGCGTTTCCGCTTGCGCTACCGCAACAACCACCGGCTGGAGGCCGACGACTATCCGGTCGAGCGGGTCGCGGCGGGCGAGTCCTTTTCCGAGGTCGTGGTCGAGGTCACGGTCGAGGGCGAGGCGCAGCCGCGCTGGGTGCATCAGGTGCGCAGCTTGGTGCTCAACGACCGGGACGAGGGCGAGCCGACCTGCGTCGTCCTGATCCTTCAGGACGTCACCGCGCGCTATGAGGCGGAGGATCGGTTCGAACAGTCGTTCAACGCCAACCCCGCACCCGCGATCATCTGTCGCCTGGCCGATCTGCGCTTCGTCAAGGTCAACCAGGGCTTTGTCGAGATGACCGGCTATGCCCGCGACCAGATATTGTGCCGCACCGTCTATGACATCGACGTGCTGCGCGGGGCCGAGCGGCTGGAGCTGGCGAAGGAGCGGCTGGCCGAGGGGCGGACTATTCCGCAGATGGAGGCGGAACTGGCGCTGCCGGGCGGCGGGACCAAGCTGGTCATCGTCGCAGGCCAGCCGATCGACATGGGCGACCAGCCCTGCATGTTGTTTACCTTCGCCGATCTGGAGCCGCGCCGGAAGGCCGAGTCGGCGCTGCGCCATAGCGAGGAGCGCTTCACCCGCACCTTCCAGATGGCGCCGGTGCCGATGGCGATCGGCGCGCGCGACGGGCATGTGCTGTGCGAGGTCAATGCCAGCTTCGCCGAGCTGACGGGCTATGGCACGACCGAGATCATCGGGCGCTCGCTCGCCGATGTCGGCCTCTGGGCGAACGATGCCGCCCGGGCCGAGATCGAGGCGGCGATCGACGAGGGACGCGACCTGCGCGGCGTCGAGGCGCGGATCGTCGCCAAGGATGGCGGGCGCAGCGACTGCCTGGTGTCGACCGAACTCATCACGCTGGGCGACGACACCTGCGTGCTGTGGGCGTTTCAGGACATTACCCGCCGCAAGGCGACCGAGCTGGAGCTGGTCGAGGCGATTGACGCGGTGATGAAGGATACCAGCTGGTTCAGCCGGTCGATCATGGACAAGCTGGCCCGGCTGCGCGCGCCGCAGGACGAGCCGGACGGCGTCGGGCTGGACGACCTGACCGCGCGGGAGCGCGAGGTGCTGGGCCTGATCTGTCGCGGGCTGGACGACAAGAGCATCGCCCGCGCGCTGGGCGTATCGGGCAACACGGTGCGCAACCATGTCGCGCGCATCTACGCCAAGATCGGCGTGAACCGGCGCACCGCCGCCGCCGCCTGGGCGCATGCGCGCGGCTTCGATGGCGAGGGTCCGCTGGGCCGTCGGGAGGTCCCCGCATGACCGACAAGAGTTTCAGAAATCCGGACGATCGCGTGCGTCATGCTAAGGGTGCGGCACGCGAGACGATCGGGAAGCTGATCGGCGACGATGCCGAGATCAGCAAGGGGCGCAAGGAACAGGCGGCAGCGACGCGTGCCGAACAGGCCGGTCCTGCCCAAGAATCGAAAGAACAGGAGTGAATATGGCTACGCATGTAACGCCCGGCTATGTCCCGGCGGAGGAGAACGCGATCCTGCGCGCAGGGCGCCGGATTTCGTGGGGGGCGATCTTTGCCGGTGTGGTGATCGCGGTCGCGGTGCAGCTGGTGATGGGGATACTGGGCACCGGCATCGGCCTGTCGATGGTCGATCCGGTCCAGGGTTCGACGCCGGGCGCGGCGGGCTTCGGCATCGGGGCTGGCCTCTACTGGCTCATCACCACGGTCGTCGCGCTGGGCGCGGGCGGCTATGCCGCGGCGCGCATGTCGGGCGTAACCGAGAAGTTCGACGCGCTGGTCCACGGCCTGGTCGTGTGGGGCGTCACGCTGATCCTGACCCTGTATTTGCTGACCTCGGCGGTCGGCGGGATCATCGGTGGAGCGTTCCGTACCGTGGGTGCGGTGGCGGGTGCCGCCGGTTCGACCGTCGGGGCCGCTGCGCCGAAGGTCGCGCAGGTCGCCGGTGTCGATGAAACCGACGTCCAGAACGAGGCCGCCAAGTATCTGACCGAAACGCCTGCCGATCCGGCGCAGATGACCCCGGAACAGGCGCAGAAGGAAATCGCCAAGCAGCTGCCCGCCATGGCGCGTGGCGGTGCAGACGGCGTCCGGGCCGAGCAGCGCGTCGTCGACATCGTCGCGGCCCAGCGCAAGATCAGCCGTGACCAGGCCCAGGCGCAGGTGAACCAGGCCAAGGGCGAATTCGTCCAGACCAAGAACGAAGCGGTCGCCAAGGCCAAGCAGGCGGCCGACGCCGCTGCCGGGGCCGGTGCCAAGACCTCGTTCATTCTGGTGCTCGCGCTGCTGATCGGCGCCGGTGCCTCCGCCTTTGGCGCAACCGCGGCCAGCCGCCGTCGTCTGCGCTGAGTACCCGCGGCGGGCCGGCGTATCGGGCCCGCCGCACCCCCTTTTTCGAGGAGATCGTCATGACCAAGAAGATCGCTCTGGGTGCTACCCTGTTCGCCGTGCTGACTCTGTCGGCCTGCAACACCGTGAACGGCGCGGGCCGCGACCTGCGCTCGGCCGGGTCCGCAATTTCGGACGCTTCGGGCCAGGACAAGTCGAAGAAGTAAATTCTGACCATTCCTCCCCTGTAAGGGGAGGGGGGCCATGCGCAGCATGGTGGAGGGGGCGTGCCGCCGGGTACGTCCCCTTATCGCATCCCCCCTCGACCCCCGCTTCGCGGCGGTCCCCCTCCCCGTGCCGGGGAGGACTTTGGTTTATCCGGCGCTTCATCCGCCTCGACAAGTTCGACCACCTCGAACTGGTACCCGACCCAGCCGCGCTGTCGCACCGCCTCCGCCATGGCGGCGTCGTTCGCCATCGCCGCCTTGCGCGATTTGGCGTGGCCCCAAAAGACTTCGGTCTTGCCGCCGCCCAGATCGGCGACGATCCGCCAATAATGGGTGAAGGGCTGCGATGTGGGGCCGATCGTCTTTACATAGCCATCGGGCATCGTCGCGATCAGATAGCGGTTCCTGCGTGCCATGCCGCCGCCATAGCGCAAGCTTGCCGCAACCTCATCCCGCTTGACGCAACCTCCTGCCACCGCCTAGCGATACGGGGCCGGAATGATCCGGCAGAATGATCGCGCCGGTTCCCCCGACAAGGGGGATTAAAAGGGAACACGGTGAGGGGGGCAGCTCCCAAATCCGCGGCTGTCCCTGCAACTGTAAGCGGTGAGCGGAGATGCACGGGTCGGCCATCGGGACGATCCAGCCACTGGGGTAACCTGGGAAGGCGCATCCATCCGCGACGACCCGTGAGCCAGGAGACCTGCCGGCGTCAGGTCGCTCATGCCCGGTCCAGGGGATGGTCGAGGCTAGGTCTTTTCCGACGAGCGACGCCATGAGTGGCGGAGGCAGGGTTGGGCCATGTCGAATGCGGGAAATAGCGTGCCGCACGCATGGCACCCGGCTGCCCGGAATCGGGCGGCAAGGCCTCGGCTTGTTTGCGAAAAGACGCTATAGGCAATAAAATGATATATCATAACAGATTCGGACAGGTTCCTTTGGTCCTGTGGGGTGGCGCGGCGCTTCTGCTGGGGGCGACGGATGCCGGGGCGCAAAGGGTTGAGGAACAAGGGAGCGATCCCACCGTGGTGGTGGTCGGTGCGCGCGAAAAACCGACGCTCGACACGGTCAATACGACCGGCAGTCGCCTCGGCCTGACCCCGCTGGAGACGCCCGCCAGCATCACCTCGCTGGACGGGGATATGATCCGTGCGCGCGGCGACCTGTCGATCGTCGAGGCGGAGACGCGCGCGCCTGGCCTGTCGAGCGTCGCCGATCCCGGCAATGGCGGCACCGCACTCGCCGCGCGCGGCTTTTCGGGGCAGGGGTCGGTGCTGCAACTGATCGACGGGGTGCGACTGTTCCCGGCGGCGGGGACGATCACCTTTCCGACCGACCCCTGGATGGTCGAGCGGATCGATGTGCTGGGCGGACCTGCCTCGGTGCTTTACGGGCAGGGCGCGCTGGGCGGTGCGGTCAATGTCGTGATGCGCGCGCCCACCGCGCAGACCCATGGCCAGGCCGAGATCGGCTATGGCGCGCAGGACAGTTTCCGCGCCGCCGCCGGGCTGGGCGGCCCGCTGACCCCGACGCTCGGCTACCGCGTGGATGCCAGTTATCGCCGGTCGGACGGCTATGTCGATCGGGGGCATTCGGACAGCGTCGCGCTGTCGGGCACTTTGCGCTGGACGCCGTCGTCGACGCTGGCGGTGACGGTGCGCGGCGATCATGGCGACCAGCGGCCCATGGCCTATTTCGGCACCCCGCTGATCGACGGGCGGCTCGACCTACGGGTACGGGATCGCAACTATAATGTCGGCGATGGGCGGATGCGCTTCCGCGACGACCGTGCTTCGATCCGGGTGGACTGGACGCCGGGCGCTTCGCTCAGCCTGTCCAACATCGCCTATGTGCTGACAAGCGACCGCTTCTGGCGCAATCTGGAAAATTACTGCTGGGTGGGGGCGAGCGGCGCCTGCGCGGATGGTTCGACCGGCACGCCCGGTACGATCCGGCGGAGCAGCAATTACGGCATCCGCCACGACCTGACCCAATGGGGCGATCAGGCGAGCGCCACCTGGCGCACGGGGATCGCGCCCGGCATCGCCAATGCGCTGGTCGTCGGGGTGGACGCCAATCTGGTTCGCTTTACGCATGAGAACGACTTCGGATCGGTGGAGCAGGTCGATGCGGTCGATCCCTTCGCCTTCGACCCCGGCCGGTTTCTGGATACGCAGGGGATTGCGCCGCGCTATCGCACCCGCACCACCGCGCTGGCGGTGTTCGCCGAAGACCGGGTGACGCTCGGGCCCAAATGGTCGGTGGTCGGCGGTGTCCGCTATGAAGTGGACACTATCCGCCGCTGGACCGTCGCCACGCCCGACCGCTTCGTGCTGGAAAAGACGTTCCGCAACGCGACGTGGCGCGCGGGGCTGGTCTATCAGCCGGTGGCGACCCTTTCGCTCTATGCGCAATATGCCACCGGCGTCGATCCGCTGGGTACGCTGACCACCGTGTCGACCGGGCAGGTGCAATTCAGCAATGCCAAAGGCCATCAGGTCGAGGCGGGGGCCAAATGGCTGTTCGCGAACGGCCGCGGTACCGCCACGCTGGCCGCTTACCGCATCGTCAAGACCGGACTGCTCGCCCAGCGCACGCTGGCGAGCCCGGTCGAACAGATCGGCCAGCGTTCGTCCCAAGGCGTAGAGGCGGCGGTGACGTTCGACCTGCCGCAGGGCTTCGGCATCGACGCCAACGGCACACTGCTGGATGCGCGGTTCGACGATTTCCGCTCGAGCGGCGTGGATTATAGCGGCCGCACCTCGCCGAACGTGCCCGAGACGCTGGCCAATCTCTGGCTGCGCTGGGATGCTTCGGCCAAAGTGCAGCTGCGTGCGGGCTTACGTTATGTCGGACGGCGCTTTTCCGACAATGGCGAGGCGTTCCGCATTCCGGGCTATGCGACGGTCGACACGACCTTGTCCTATGCCCTGACGCCGCGTCTGGCGGTCGATGTCCGCGTCTATAACCTGTTCGACAAGGCCTATGCGGTCACGGCCTATGGTGACCAGCAATGGATATTGGGCCGCCCGCGTGCGCTGGATGTGGCGTTTCGTGCCGGGTTCTGAGCGGCATTGGGGGAAGGCGGGCTTGCGGCTCGCCTTTCTCACCCATCGCTGGGTCGGCATCGTCACCTGCCTGTTGTTCGCCATGTGGTTCGCGAGCGGGCTGGTGATGCTCTACGTGCCCTATCCGTCGCTCAAACCGGCGCAGAGCTGGGCGGGCGCGCAGCCGATCGACTGGGCGCGGGTCGGGCAGCCCCCGGCGGTGCGGGATGCCCGGCGGATCACGCTGGAGATGCGCGACGGAGCGCCGGTCTGGCGGATCGAAAGCCGCGAGGGGGATACCCGTATCCTGTCTGCGGAGGGTGGATCGATCGCCCCGGTCGATGCTGCAATGGCCCTGCGCGTGGCGAACCGCTTTGCCGGGCCGGTTCGCCAAGTCGAGCGGATCGTCGACGACCAATGGACGGTGGCGGGCGGGTTCGACCGGCATCGCCCCTTGTGGAAGGTCGCGCTGGACGATGCGGCGGGGACCGAACTCTATATCTCCAGCCTGACCGGCCAGCCGGTGCAGCGGACGACGCGCGGCCAGCGCATCTGGAACTGGCTGGGCTCGGTGCCGCACTGGATTTACCCCACCATCCTGCGCCGCGATCGCCAGGCTTGGCGGCAGGCGGTGATGTGGGTGGCGGGGCCATGCATCGCGGTCGCGTTGACCGGCCTGTGGATCGGCATATTGCGGCTACGCGCTGGACGGCGGCGCTATCGGGGCGGGCGGATGACCCCTTATCGCGGCTGGATGCTCTGGCACCATGTCAGCGGGCTGGCGGGTGGCGTGATGCTGACGACCTGGATCGTCAGTGGCTGGCTATCGGTCGATCCGGGGCATGCTTTTGCCGGAGGCGAGGCTCCGGCGACGGTGATGCGGGAGTATGCGGGGAGGGCGGGGGAGCCGCGTGACCTCGAGCGGCTGGCCCGGATCGCGCCCTATGCCCGCAGCATCGAGTGGAGCGGGGACGCCGGGTTAGCGCGGATCGCGGTCGACCGCGCCTCGCCGCAGCCGCGCTGGCTGGACCAGGCGACATTGGCCCCCGCCCAAGCGGCCGATCCGCTGCGCGCCGCGATGCTGGTGCCCGGCGGACGACGGGTGGCGCGCGAATGGCTGGTGCAGCCCGACTTCTACTGGACCGACGCGACCCGTCTGCCGCTCTGGCGGATGCGGTTCGACGATGCGGCGGCGACCTGGATCTATGTCGATCCGATCAGCGGGGAACTGGTCGAGCGGCAGGATGGCACGCGCCGTGCCTATCGCTGGGTCTATACGCTGCTCCACACTTGGGACTGGCCATGGCTGACCGCGCATTTTTGGGTCTGGACCGGCTGGATGTGGCTCTGGTCGCTGGCCGGGCTGGTCCTGTCGATCAGCGGTGTCGTGCTTGGGCAGCGACGGTTGCGCCGCCCCGTACGCGGGAAGGGGTGAAAACATTGTCGGCGGGGTTGGCGTCGCGCGTCCCGCCCGCTTAAGTGGGCGACATGTGGCAACTCTACCAATTCCCGCTCTGTCCCTTTTCGCGCAAGGTCCGGCTGCTGCTGGGCGAGAAGGGCGTCGGTTATGAGTTGGTGCGCGAGTCGCCGTGGCAGCGGCGCGACGAGTTCCTCGACATGAACCCCGCCGGGCAGACCCCGGTGATGGTCGATGAGGAGCGCGGCGTGTTGCTGGTCGACTCGATGGCGATCAGCGAGTTTTTCGAAGAGACCGTCGAGAAGTCGGCGATGATCAACGGCACCGCCGTCGGCCGCGCCGAAATCCGGCGGCTGGTGACGTGGTTCGATACGCATTTCTATCAGGACGTGACCGGCCCGTTGCTCCACGAGCGCATGGTCAAGCGCGTCGCGCGCACCGGCAGCCCCGATGCCAAGGGTCTGCGCGAGGCGATGAAGGCCGCCGTCGGCCATCTCGATTATACCGATTATCTGCTCGACCATCGCAACTGGCTAGGCGGGGCGACGATGAGTCTCGCCGATCTGGCGGCGGCGGCGCAGATTTCGGTCGCCGATTATCTGGGTGGGATCGACTGGAAGGGGCATGAGCAGACCGCGCGCTGGTATCGCGGGCTGAAGAGCCGCCCCTCCTTCCGCCCGCTGCTGTCCGAGCGGATGGAGATGGTCACGCCGCCATCGCATTACGACAATGTCGACTTCTGACGCGCCCGCCGCGCAGATCGGGATCGCGGATTTCCTGGCGGTCGACATCCGCGTCGGCACGGTCATCGCCGCCGAACCCTTTCCCGAGGCGCGTAAGCCCGCGATCAAGCTGACCATCGATTTCGGGGAAGCGATTGGGGTGAAGCGCTCCTCGGCGCAGATCACGCGGCATTACACGCCCGAGACTCTGGTTGGGCGGCAGGTGGCGGCGGTGGTCAACTTCCCGCCGCGCCAGATCGGGCCGATGATGTCCGAGGTGCTGACCCTGGGCTTTCCCGATGCCGACGGGGACGTGGTGCTGGTCGCGCCGGATTTGGCGGTGCCCAATGGGGGGCGGTTGTTCTGAGGGATTCGGGGCGAGGGATTCCCTTGGCCTTCGACTTCGCTCAGGCTGAACGGGGTTTTGTATCCGGCCCCGACCCCCAATCTCCGTTCAGGCTGAGCGAAGTCGAAGCCCACGCCCCGCCGTCCTGTTAGCCTTAACATTACGCCTTGCGTGTGCTCCCGATAGGCGTACCATCCCCGTCCGACCGTAGGGACATAACCCACGGAGGACAGGAGAGGATATGAAGTCCAAACGCTGGGCCGGCCATGCGCTGGCCGCTTTGCTAACGCTCTCGACGGCGGCACCCGCCATGGCGCAGGCCGACAAGATGGCGCCGATCGCCACACCCGCACAGCCGACCGCCATTCCGCTGAACACAGGGCCGCTGCCGGGTGCGAAGAACAAGGAAAGCTGGCACAGCCAGTATAACAGCGTCTTCGCGCGCAACGTGACCGAAGCGACACTCACCCCCTTCCTGCCCGACCCCGCCAAGGCGACGGGCGCCGCCGTCATCGTCGCGCCCGGCGGCGGTTTCCGTACGCTGTCGATGCAGAATGAGGGCTGGGACGTGGCCAGGGCGCTGGCCGATCGCGGCATCGCCGCCTTCGTCCTGAAGTACCGGCTGAACCAGACGCCCGCCGATATGGGGGATTTCGAAAAGTCGATGGCGGCGATGTTCTCCAGCGTGGCCCGCCCCGCCGCGCGGCCGAACCCGGAGGAATCGCTGAAGGGCCTCGCGCCGCAGATCGCCGATTCTCGCGCCGCCTTCGCGCTGGTCCGCCAGCGGGCGGGCGAGTGGAAGGTCGATCCCAACCGCATCGGCATGGTCGGCTTTTCGGCGGGCGCGATGCTGACCGTCGCGACCGTGCTCGACGGACAGGCCAAGCCCGCCTTTATCGGCGACATCTATGGCCCGCTCCAGCCGATGACGGTGCCCGCCGACGCACCCCCGATGTTCGCCGCGATCGCCGCCGATGACCCGCTGTTCGCGGGCAAAGGCTTCGGCCTGATCGACCAGTGGATGGCTGCGAAGAAGCCGGTCGAGTTCCACCTTTACGGCCAGGGCGGCCACGGCTTTGGCATGTATCCGAAGAAGACGACCAGCACCGGCTGGTTCGACGCCTTTTATCGCTGGATCGTGATGGAAGGGTTTTTGCAGCCGAAGGCGCAGTAACATTCCTCCCCTGTAAGGGGAGGTGGCAGGCCGAAGGCCTGACGGAGGGGTGTCCCGGCCAGCGAGAATGCCCCTCCACCACCCGGCTCCGCCGGGCGGTCGCCCTCCCCAAGCAGAGCTTGGGGAGGAATGGCTTTAGTCCAGGCTTTTCGAGGCCTGTTCGAACAAATCCTTGGACAGGCCCGGCGTCTCGACGATCCGCACCAGTTCGGCGCGCATCAGGGCGGAGCGCCTGGCGTCGAACCGGCGCCAGCGGCCGAGCGGCGGCAGCAGCTTGGCGGCGGTCTGCGGGTTGAGCCGGTCGAGTGCGATCAGCTGGTCGGCCAGGAAGCGATAGCCCGAGCCGTCGGCGGCGTTGAACGCGCGCTGGTTCACCCCGAACGCCCCCAGCACCGCCCGTGCCCGATTGGGATTGGCCAGCGTGAAGTCGGGATGCCGGACCAGCTGCTCGACCACCGTGCCGGTATCGGCGCGCGACGACAGCGCCTGGGTCTGGAACCACTTGTCGAGCACCAGCCCGTTATCCGCATAACGCGCATGGAAATGCGCCAGCGCCTCTTCCCGTTCGGGGGCGTCGGAATGGACCAGCGTGGTCAGCGCCGCCTGCCGGTCGGTCATGTTGTCCGCCGCCTCGAACTGCGCGAAGGCCAGCGCGGCGGCGTCTTCCGCACCGCTGGCCGCGATATAGCCGAGCGCGACGTTGCGCAGGCGGCGGCGGCCCTTGGCCTCGGGCGAATAGACGTAAGAGCCCTGCGCCAGCTCGGCATAAAGCCGCCGCCATGTCGGCAGCAACGCCTGCCCCAGCTGCGTGCGCAGTTCCTCACGCGCGGCATGGATCGCGTCCGGGTCGACGATGGCGAGCTGGTCGCCGATGAAATTCTCCGACGGCAGCAGCACGGCTTCGGCCAGGAAGGCTAGTTCCAGCCTCTCGGCCTCCAGCGTGCGGGTGACGGCATCGATCACCGCCTGCCCCTTCACCGCGCCATGGATCGTGCCCGCGACCAGCGTGTCGAGCATCAGCTGCTGCATCGCCTCGTACCGGGCGAAGGGATCGTCGTCATGCGCCGACAGGAAGGCGAGGTCCTCCGCCGTCCGGTCGCTCTCGATCACGATGGGCGCCGAAAAGCCGCGATTGATCGACAGGACGGGGCGCTCGGTGATCGCCTCGAAGGTCACGGTTTCGGCCACCTGGTCGAGCAGGATCAGCTTCTCATCGGTCAGCGGGCGGCCCGTCTCCGCGCCGAACAGCCGGATCTTGAGCGGCAGGACCATGGGCTGCTTGACGCTCTGCCCCGGCGTGGCGGGGACATGCTGGGCCAGACGCAACTCGGCGCGACCACCGCCGGGTTCCTGAGACAGCCCGGCCGAGACGCGCGGCGTGCCCGCCTGGGAATACCAGAGGCGGAATTGCGACAGGTCGACGCCGCCCGCCTCCTCCATGCAGGCGACGAAATCCTCGCAGGTCGCGGCCGTGCCGTCGAAGCGGTCGAAATACAGGTCGGTCGCGGCGCGGAACTTCACCGGCCCCAGCATGGTCGCCATCATGCGGATCAGCTCGGCGCCCTTGTTGTAGATGGTCGCGGTGTAGAAGTTGCTGATCTCGATATAGCTTTCCGGGCGCACCGGATGGGCGAGCGGCCCCGAATCCTCCGGGAACTGGCTGGCCCGAAGGCCCCGTACATCCTCGATCCGCTTGACCGCGGCCGATCCCTGGTCGGCGGAGAAGCACTGGTCGCGATAGACGGTGAAGCCTTCCTTCAGCGACAGCTGGAACCAGTCGCGGCAGGTGATCCGGTTGCCCGACCAGTTGTGGAAATATTCATGCGCGACGACGGCGGCGATCGCGTCGTAATCATAATCGGTCGCGGTGTCGGGGTCGGCCAGGATGTAGCGGCTGTTGAAGATGTTCAGCCCCTTATTCTCCATCGCGCCGAAGTTGAAATCGTCGACGGCCACGATGTTGAACACATCCAGATCATATTCGCGGCCATAGACCCGCTCGTCCCACGCCATGGAGAGCTTGAGCGCGTGGAGCGCATGGTCGGTCTTGGGCAGGTCGGCGGCGCGGACCCAGATGCCGAGTTGCACCTCGCGCCCGCTCATCGTGGTGAAGGTCCCTGCATTGACCGCCAGATCGCCCGCGACCAGCGCGAACAGATAGGACGGCTTGGGGAAGGGGTCGTGCCACTCGGCCCAATGCGTGCCGTCGTCATTCTCGCCCTTAGCCACCGGATCGCCATTGGCGAGCAGCACCGGGTAACGCGCCTTGTCCGCCGTCATCCGGACCCGGTAGACGCTCAGCACATCGGGCCGGTCGGGGAACCAGGTGATGCGGCGAAACCCTTCCGCCTCGCACTGGGTGCACAGATTCCCGCCCGAGGCATAGAGGCCCATCAGCTGGGTGTTGCTCTCCGGCGCGATCGACACCTCGGTCTCGACGACATGGGAATCGCCGGTCAGCGGCACGACCAGCTGCTCGCCCTCGATCCGCCAGTCGTTGACGGCCACCCCGTCGACCTTGACCGACAGCGGCGTCTGGCCAGCGCCGTCCAGTCGCAGAGGCTCGTCATGCGGGCCGCTGCGCGTGACGGTCAGCGCGGCGCGGACGCGGGTGTCGGCAGGGTCCAGCGCGAAGTCGAGCGCGATCTGCGGTACCTCCCAGGCGGGGGGGCTGTAATCCTCGCGCCGGATCGCGGCGGGGGTGATGCTGGGCTGGGCGGCGCTGCGCGGAATGTCCATGACGGGAATATAGCCGGGCGGCATCCTCGCGACCACCGGGCGCGTCAGGAAAAACCGGGACGGCGCGGCATGGGCGGGGTTGATCGGCCAAGATGGCGTGATACGCCTATGGCACACCATTTCCCGAAAGGTCCTGCATGTCGCGTTCGACGGCCCTGCTGCCGCTGCTTCTCCTGTCCACCGCCGCGATCGCGCACGATCACGATCACCTGCCTTATCAAGCGACTAATGCCGCGTCGGTCGAGGCTAAGGCGCAGCGCAGCCCGGCCGAGCGCAACGCCGTCATCACCGCCGCCCTGCCCGAGGATCAGGCCGCGATGAAGGCGCACGTGATGTTCCTGGCGTCGGACGCGATGGCGGGGCGCGAGGCGGGGACCCGCGACTATGACATCGCCGCGCAATATGTCGCGGCGCAATTCTATGCGGCGGGCTTGCGGCCCGGCGGCGACAATGGCGGCTATCTGCAGAAGGTGCCGCTGGTCGCGTACAACGTCGCCGACAAGGGCAGCGCGCTGTGGACCCCGGCGGGCGGCCAGCCGCAGGAGCTGGTCTTCGGCGAGGACTTCGTGCCGTCGCCCGTGCCCGACAAGCGCGAGACCAGCGTCAGTGCGCCGGTCGTCTTCGTCGGTTACGGCATCGACGCCGCGCAATATGGTCTGACCGACTATAAGGGTGTCGATGTCCGCGGCAAGATCGTCGCCTTCGTCCCCGGCACGCCAGAGGGGCTGGACGGCGAGGCGCGGGCATTCTTCGGCTCGGCGGGCAACAAGGCCTCGCTGGCGGCGGCGCGCGGCGCGGTCGGTGCGATCCAGATCGACATGCCCCGCGCAGGCGGGCGGCAGCGGCCCTTCGCCGCGCTCGCCCGCTATTACAATGCGCCGCGCGTCACCTGGGCGAACCCGGACGGCACCGCGCATGCGATGACGCCGACGACCCCGGTATTGGGCACGCTGTCGCAGACGGGTGCCGCCAAGCTGTTCGGCAAGGGCTGGGAGGCAGTCATGAAGGCCGCCGCCGCGCCCAAGCCCGCCTATAAGCCGCTGGCCGCCAAGGGGCAGCTGACCGTCGCGTCCAAGACCAGCTTCAAGCCGATGGACAGCAGCAACGTCATCGGGCTGATCCCCGGCAGCGACCCCAAGCTGAAGGACGAGGTCGTCGTCCTCTCGGCGCATCTCGACCATATCGGCACCAATGAGGGCGGCGAGGGCGACCGGATCAACAATGGCGCGCTCGACAATGCGATCGGCATCGCCAGCCTGATCGAGGAGGCCAAGCGCTTCAAGGCCGCGACCCCGCCGAAGCGCACCGTCCTGTTCCTGGCGGTGACGGCGGAGGAAAAGGGGCTGGTCGGCTCCGACTATTTCGCCAACCATCCGACCGTGCCGCTCAAGTCGATCGTCGCCGATGTCAATCTCGACATGCCGATCCTGACCTACAAGTTCGAGGATATGGTGGTGTTCGGCGCGGATCGTTCGACGCTCGGGCCGATCGTGCGCAAGGCGGTGGGGGCGATGGACCTGCCGGTTTCACCCGATCCGATGCCGGAGGAAGGCATCTTCGTGCGCTCCGACCATTTCCGCTTCGTGCAGAAGGGCATCCCCTCGGTCTTCCTGTGGCCGGGCCAGAAGGGGCCGGGCAAGGCGGCGGTCGAGGATTTCATGAGCCACCGCTATCATCGCCCCGGCGACGAGATCGACCAGGGCATCGACTGGAGCCAAGGCCCGCGCTTCGTCAGCGTGAACTACGCCATCGCCCGCGAGATCGCCGACGCGCCCGAGCGGCCGGTGTGGAACAAGGGGGATTATTTCGGCACGCTCTACAAGGGGCCGATGGCGGCGAAGTGATGCGTGCTGCCCTCGATAGCAGCCGAATCTCCCTCCGTCCGTTCAGCCTGAGCGTAGTCGAAGGCCAAGGGATGACCTTTGCCAAGCGGCCTGTCCGGGGCGTGCACTTCGACTTCGCTCAGTGCGAACGGAGGCTATGCGGGTGGCAAGTATGAATCGTCTCTTCGTCTTCGGCATGGGCTATGCCGCCGGTCATCTGGCGGCGTTGCTCGAAGGGCGCGGCTGGTCCGTGGCGGGGACGACGCGTGACGGACGCGGCGGCACGATGCGTTTCGATGACTGGGCGCGCGTGGAGGCGGAGATCGCCGCCGCCACGCATATCCTGTCCTCGGTCCCCCCCGAAGGAGAGGCCGACCCGGTGCTGGCCGCGTACGGCGCGCAACTGGCTAGGTCGAACGCGTGGCTCGGCTATCTGTCCTCGACCGGCGTCTACGGCGATACCGGCGGCGCCTGGGTGGACGAAACCGCGCCCATCGGCTCGGGGCGGCGCGCGGCGCGGGCGGCGGCGGATGCCGACTGGCAGGGCCTGGGTGCGCGGGTGTTCCGTTTGCCCGGCATCTACGGCCCCGGTCGCTCGCCGATCGACCGGGTGCGCGGCGGGCGCGCGCACCGCGTCGGCCTGCCCGGCCAGGTGTTCAGCCGGGTCCATATCGCCGACATCGTCTCAGGGATCATCGCAGGGTTCGACGGCCCGGCGGGGGCGTATAACCTGTCGGACGATTTTCCGTGCGATCAGGACGCGGTGGTGTCCTACGCCGCCACGCTCGCCGGAGTCGAACCACCGCCGCTCGTGCCGTTGGAGAGCCTGTCGGAGGCGGCGCGCGGTTTCTATGCCGAGAACCGGCGGGTGGCGAACGGCAAGGCCAAGCGGGTGCTGAACTGGCGCCCCCGCTATCCTGATTACCGATTGGGCCTGCGCGCCTTGAGCGCGATGACCAGCCCGGCGGCCGTCACCGCCGCCCCCGCCCCCGCCAGCAGCGACCAGCGATAGCCCTCGAACACCGTCGACAGGCTCATCGCGATGACCGGCACGATGACACTGGAATAGGCCGCCTTGGCCGGGCCGATGGCGCGCAGCACCCGGTAATAGAGCGGAAAGGCCAGTGCCGAGGCGAACAGCCCGAGATAGAGGATGCCCAGCACATAGCCGACGCGCATCTCGAACACCGGCGGGCCGTTCAGCGTATAGGCGATGATCGCGTCCAGCGCCGAGCCGACCAGCATCGCGACGCTGAGGGTCGCGTGCATCGGGAATCGCTTGGCGGTGTTGGTCGCCTGCATGACGTTCGCCGTGGAGGCGGACAGGATCGCGACGAGGGTCAGCGCGATGCCGGTCAGCGCGCGGGCTGGCCCGGCCGGATCGACCCGCGCCTCATGCACGAACAGCAGCGCCGCGCCTGCCATCGCGATGGCGGAGCCGACCAGCAACTGCCGCCCCATGCGTTGGCCCAGGAACAGGCGCGCGAACCCGGCATTGGGGATCAGCAGCATCGCAAAGACGACCGCCACCAGTCCGGAGGTGATATATGCCTCCGCCCGGTAGACGAAGTTGAAGTTCAGGACGAACTGGAACAGCCCGATCCCGGCGGCGAACAGCCAGCCGGTGGTGCCCAGCCGGAAACTCTCGCGCCGGGCCAGGGCGAAGGCGCCCATGGCGAGCCCGCCGACCAGGAATCGATAGCTGACCGACCAGGTGGCGGGGACGACCGAAATCTGGTCGCGGATCACCAGCCAGGTCGATCCCCAGATCAGCGTGACGATCGCAAAGGGGATGAGGACGGCGGCGCGGGTCGAGCGTGGGCCGGTGTCGAACTCGCTCATGTTGCGCTCGTACCCAGGGCGGCGATCGCGTCGGCGAGGCGCGCGACATGCTGGCCGTCGGTGTCCCAGGCGGTGACGAGGCGAATTTCCCCCTCCGCCCAGTCGTAGAAGTCGAAGCCCTGTGTGCGCAAGCGGGCGGCTTCCTCGGGCGTGGCGCGCAGGAAGACCTCGTTCGCCTCGACCGGATAGACCAGCCGCTCGCCCGCCGCCTCCGCCAGCCGTTCGGCACAGGCATTCGCCAGCGCGCCATTGGCGATCCACAGGTCGTTCTCGACCATCGCCAGCACCTGCGCGGCGAGATAGCGGCCCTTCGACATCAGCAGCCCGGCACGCTTGCGGCGGCGGCGGGTGGCGTCAGCCAGGCCGGGCTTGAAGAAGACCAGCGCCTCGGCACTCATCGCGCCGTTCTTGACGAAGCCGAAGGACAGCGCGTCCACCCCCGACTGCCAGGTCAGCGCGGCGGGCGTGCAGCCCAGCCGCGCGACCGCATTGGCGAAGCGCGCGCCGTCCATGTGGAAGCCAAGGCCACGCTCGCGCGCGAGCTGGCCGATCGCCGCGACCTCATCGGGGTTGTAGACCCGGCCATATTCGGTGGCATTGGTGATCGAGACGGCGTGCGGCTGCACCCGGTGGACGTCGTTGGCGATGGCGTCGATGACGCTTCCGATCGTGTCGGGGGTCAGCTTCGCCCCCTCGCCATCGGCCAGCATCAGCTTGGCGCCGTGGGTGTAGAATTCGGGCGCGCCGCCCTCGTCATTCTGGATATGCGAGTCGCGGTGGCAGACCACGCCGCCATAGGGCGGGCACAGTGCCGCCAGCGCCAGGCAGTTGGCGGCGGTGCCGGTGGGCACCCACAGCACCTCTACCTCGGTGCCGAACATCTCGGACAGCCGCCCGTCCAGCGCCTTGGACCAGCGGTCGCCGTCATAGGCGGTGTCCATCTGGTCGGCGGCGGCGATGGCCTCCATCACCTTGGGGTGGATACGGGCGGCGTTGTCCGAGAAAAAGCGCATGGCTCAGGCGTTTGGGGGAGGCGGCCGAACAGGTCAACACCGCTCCCCCATGTCGCGCGTCAGTGCGGCGCGAGGCCCAGTTCGACGCCTGTCTTGTCGTGCAGCGCGAAGCGGTCGACCAGGTCGGCGCTCGCCTGATTATAGCCGATCACCTCGACGCCCGCGCCATCACGGCGCAGTCGCGCGACGATCTTGTCGAGTGCCCCCACGCCCGAAATATCCCAGAAATGCGCCGCCGAGACGTCGATCACGACGTCGCGGCCCGGTTCCGCCTGGAAAGCGCGGGTGAAGCGGTCGACCGAGGCGAAGAAGATCTGCCCCGTGACCCGGTAGCGCACTCGACCTGCATCCTCGATCCGCTCGACCGCGAACAGGCGGCGGACCTTTCCGGCAAAGAAGATGCCCGACAGCAGCACGCCTACGCCCACGCCCTTTGCCAGATCGTGGGTCAGGACGACGACCGCGACCGTGGCCAGCATGACCACCGAAGAGGTCGGCGGATGGCGGCGCAGGTTCGGAATCGAATTCCAGCTGAACGTCCCGATCGACACCATCACCATGACGGCGACGAGCGCGGGCATGGGAATGCGCCCCACAAAGGGCCCGAGCCCAGCCAGCAGGACCAGCAGCACGACCCCGGCGGTCAGCGTCGACAGCCGCTTGCGCCCCCCGGACGTGACGTTGATGACCGACTGACCGATCATCGCGCACCCGCCCATGCCGCCGACCAGCGCGGCGGCGATGTTGGCGCCGCCCTGTCCCATGCACTCGCGCCGCTTGTCGCTGTCCGTGTCGGTCATGTCGTCGACGATCTGCGCGGTCAGCAGCGATTCGAGCAGGCCGACCGCGGCCATGGTCAGCGAATAGGGCAGGATGATGCGCAGCGTTTCCCATGTCAGGGGCACGTTGGGCAGGACCAGGCTGGGCAGCCCCTCGGGCAGGCGACCCATATCGCCGACCGTGCGCACCGGCAGGCCCATCGCGATGCTGATCCCCGCCAGGACGAGGATCGCGACGAGCGGCGAGGGGACGGCCTTGGTCACGCGCGGCAGGAGGTAGATGATGGCGAGCCCGGCGGCGACCATCGCATAGCTGTGCCACGTCACGCCGGTCAGCTGCGGCAGCTGCGCCATGAAGATCAGGATGGCGAGCGCGTTGACGAAGCCGGTGATGACCGAGCGCGATACGAACTGCATCACGAGGTCGAGGCGCAGCAGTCCCGCAGCGATCTGGATCACGCCCATCAGGATGGTCGCGGCGAACAGGTAATTGACGCCATGCTCGCGGACCAGCGGCGTGACGACGACCGCGACGGCGGCGGTGGCGGCGGAGATCATCGCGGGCCGCCCGCCGGTAAAGGAAATGACGATCGCGATCGCGACCGAGGCATAGAGCCCGACGCGCGGATCGACGCCCGAGATGATCGAAAAGCCGATCGCCTCGGGGATCAGCGCCAGCGCTACTACCAGTCCGGCGAGTATATCGCGGCCAGCCTCAGCCGGATTCGTGAACCATTGGGTTCGATAGGTTTGAGAAGTCATGAAATACCAGAATTTCGCGCATGGCGACGCGCGTCCTGACGGCAGGAGCGGGGATAGGGCCATGCATTCTGTTGTCCGGCGGATCGGCGGCCGGAATAGCCACCCGGAATTTCACCGGGTCCATGCGAATGACAGCGCGTTTAATCGGGATGCGGGGTGAAGGGCAAGTCCCGATCCTATTCCTCCCCGGCACGGGGAGGTGGCAGGGCGCAGCCCTGACGGAGGGGGGCTTCGGCAAGGACCTCCCTCGCGGCGATCCCCCTCCACCATGCTGCGCATGGTCCCCCTCTCCGTACCGGGGAGGATAGTTGCTTCGCCTATTCCTCTTCGTCACGCTCGTCGGGCGGGCGGCGATCCTCCGGCGGTGGCCCTGCGCGGTCGGGGCGGCGGCGGCCGGGGCCGACGGTGATCGAACCGTCATCGCCCGTGCGCACGTCCAGGCCCAGGCCCTGGATGATCTCTCCGACCGGGTCGCTTTCGGTCGGGATCATCTCCTCGTCCGTGCCGTTCGCCATCGCATCGGGATCGACCTCTTCCTGCACGACGGGGGCGGCGACCGGCGGGATGTCGAGTGCCGACTGCATGAATGCGCGCCAGATGCGCGCGGGCACGCCGCCGCCCGACAGGCCGGGATTGGGCGTGTTGTCGTCATTGCCGACCCATACGCCGACGACCAGATCGCGCGCGAAGCCCATGAACAGCGCGTCACGCGAATCCTGCGTCGTCCCGGTCTTGCCATAGGCATCGACGGTCAGCAGCGCCTGCCGCCCGGTCCCCGTCTTGATCGATGAGGACAGCAGGTCGAGCATCCCGTCATGCACCGCGGAGGAGAAGCCGGTCTTGCGATCGGTGAGCGACTGGTACCAGCCCTTTTCCTTCACGTCGTTCAGCCCGCGCGCGGCGACCGGATAGCTTTCATTGGCGACCGCGGCATAGGCGGCGGTCAACTCCAGCAGGCTGACGGTCGAGGTGCCCAGCGCGATGGTCGCCTCGTTCGGGATGGGCGTGGTGATGCCCAGGTCGCGCGCCGCCTTGATGACCGACTTCACGCCCACCGCCTGGGTCAGCCGCGCCGCCGCCACGTTGGACGAGCGGGCAAAGGCCTGACGAAGCGTGATCTTGCCCAGATAGCGCCCGTCGCTGTTGCGCGGCTTCCACCCGGCGATGTCGACCGGCTCGTCCTCGATGGTCGAGTCCGGGGTCATGCCCGAGCGCAAGGCCGCGAGGTACACGAACAGCTTGAAGGCGGAGCCCGGCTGACGGCGTGCCTGGGTGGCGCGGTTGAACGGGCTCTTGGAATAATCCTTGCCGCCGACCATCGCGACGACGCGGCCATCGGGGCGCATCGCGACCAGCGCGACCTGCGCCTGGTTCAGCCCGGCGCTGCGCACCGTGCGCTCGGCGATCCGCTGGAGCCGGGGATTGAGCGTCGTCTGGACGGTCGCCTCGGTCTTGATCTCGCCCGCCTGGTCGCGCGCCTCGGGCAGCACCCAGTCGGCGAAATAGGTGCCGCTGGGCAAGGTCTCGGGCCGTGAGGCGAGCACGCGCTGCGGCTGGACGGCGTCGGCCTCCGCCTTGGTCAGGAAGCCGGCATCCTCCATCGCCGCGACCACGACCGCCTGCCGGGCGCGGGCGCCCTTCAAATTGGTGGTGGGGGCCAGGCGCGAGGGGGCCTTGACCAGCCCGGCCAGCATCGCCGCCTGGCCGATGTTCAGCTTGTCGGGTGTACGGCCGAAATAATGTTTCGACGCGGCGGTGATGCCGTACACATTGTCGCCGAAATAGACATTGGAGAGGTAGCGCGACAGGATCTCGTCCTTGGTCAGCCACGCCTCCAGCCAGAAGGCGATCATCGCCTCGCGGATCTTGCGGCCCGCCGTCCGGTCGGAATCGAGGAACGCGTTCTTGGCCAGCTGCTGGGTGATGGTCGACCCGCCCTCGCGCACCCCGCCCGATCCGACATTGTGCCAAGCCGCGCGCAGGATGCCGCGCGGGTCGATGCCCCAATGCGAATAGAAACGCCGGTCCTCGATCGCCATGAACGCCTCGCGGACATGGGCGGGCAGCTTGGCGGCGTCGACCGGCGCGCCGATGATCGCCCCGCGCCGGGCGATCGGCGTGCCGTCATCGGCGGTCAGCGTGATCGAGGGCGGCGTCGGCGGCTGGAGCGAGCGCGACAGCGGCGCGGTGACGGCCAGCCACGCGATGGCGATGACCAGCAGAATGATGCCCGCCCCCAGGCCACGCGCGGTCCAGCGGCCCCAGCGGATTTTACGGCGCGGCCGATCAGGCGCGGCATCGTCTTCGTCGGGGCCGAAGCTCCAGCTCTGCGTCTCCGCATCGTAGAGCGGATAATGCGGGCCGACCGGCTCGTAAGGGCGGTCCAGGGGTGTACGGTCGGGATTAAATGGGTCGGGGCGCATCTGGGGTTCCGGCGATCGGCCTCGCGTGTATTACTTTACCAGAACACCGCGCGCAAGCTCATGCACGCGTTTACCCTGTTTGCGGCACCTCCGGCAAGCGCTCCGCCGGGGGCGTGTCGGTGATGAGGCCCGCACGGTGCGCGACGATGGTCGGCACCAGCGCCTGACCCGCCACATTGATCGCGGTGCGGCCCATGTCGAGGATCGGGTCGATGGCGAGCAGCAGCCCCGCGCCCTCCAGCGGCAGGCCCAGCGTCGACAGGGTTAGCGTCAGCATGACGACCGCGCCGGTCAGGCCAGCGGTCGCGGCGGACCCCAGCACCGACACCAGCACGATCAGCACATAATCGCCGACATGCAGCGGCAGGCCATAATATTGCGCGACGAACAGCGCCGAGATGGCGGGATAGATGGCGGCGCACCCATCCATCTTGGTCGTGGCGGCAAAGGGCACCGCAAAGGCCGAATAGGCGCGCGGCACGCCCAGTCGCCGCTCGACCGCATCCTCGGTGACGGGCAGGGTGGCGATCGACGAGCGCGAGACAAAGCCCAGCTGGATGGCGGGCCAGGCGGCGGCATAGAAGCGCTTGGGCGACAGGCCGTTGGCCAGCAGCAGCAGCGGATAGACGACGAACAGCACCAGGCCGAGGCCGATATAGACCGCCAGCGCGAAGCTGCCGAGCGCGGACAGCGACTGCCACCCATAGCGGACGATCGCATTGCCCAGCAGCGCGCCCGAGCCGAGCGGGGTCAGCCGGATGACCCAGGACAGGATGCGCCGGAAGATGGCGAGCGCCGAGGCGTTGAACGACAGGAAGCTTTCGCCCTTGTCGCCGACCCGTACGGCGGCGACGCCGATCGCGACCGCCATGACGATGATCTGCAGGATGTTGAACGACAGCCCGGTCTTCAGCGCGCCGCCGTCCCCCGCGCTCGTCGAGGCGGAGAGGCCCAGGATATTGGACGGGATCAGCCCGCGCAGGAAGTCGAGCCACGAGCCCGCCGTGTCGGGCCGCACCGCGCTGCCCGCCGCGACGCCCGCATGCAGGCCCGGTTGCAACACGGTACCCAGCGTCAGGCCGATGGTGACGGCGATCAGCGCGGTGATCGCGAACCAGATGAAGGTGGCGGCGACCAGCCGCGCGGCATTGTTCAGGTCGCGCAGTGCCGCGATCGAGGCAACGATGGCGGTGAACACCAGCGGCACCACCAGCACCTTGAGCAGCTGGACGAAACTCTCTCCGACGATGCGCAACGCCTCGGCGAGGCCAGCCAGTCCTTGCGACCGGGCGATCAGGCCGAGCAGCAGGCCCACGGCCATGCCGACGAAAACCTGTGCGCCGAAAGAAAAACGGAATCTCATCCGACCATAGCTAGCAAGCCGGCGAAACGATCCCAACCAAGTTTTACGAGGGGAGAAGAAAGCTCCCCATTACGGCCTCTTACAGGCTAGGGGAGAATGGTGCTGCCGGTGAGGATTGAACTCACGACCTCAGCCTTACCAAG
>DXIH01000066.1 GCA_019112965.1 Candidatus Sphingomonas excrementigallinarum
CGAGAAGGTGATCGGCGTGTCGAAGGTCGAATCGCTCTGCGCGGCGGCCAACGTCTTTGTCGGCCAGTCCGAATCGCCGCTCGTCATCCGCCCCTATCTGGCAGGCCTCACTCCGGCGCAGCTGTTCACGGTGATGACCAGCGGCATGGCGGGCGTCGCGGGCACGATCCTGGCGGCATACGCCTCGATGGGCATCTCGATCGAATATCTGCTGGCGGCCAGCTTCATGGCGGCGCCGGGCGGCATATTGATGGCCAAGATCATCATGCCCGACCGGATGGAGCCACCCGCCGGGCAGCTGCCGCTGGGCGACGTGATCGAGGATGAGAAGATCGCGCTGGCCGAGGCCACGCATGACGAGGAAAAGCCCGCCAACATCATCATGGCCGCCGCGCAGGGTGCGCAGACCGGCGTGAAGCTGGCCGTCGCGGTCGGCGCCATGGTGCTGGCCTTCGTCGCGCTGGTCGCTCTCGCCAACGGCCTGCTCGGCGGGCTGGGCAATCTGATCGGCATTCCGGGCCTGAGCTTCCAGGCGCTGCTGGGTTATGTGTTCCAGCCGATCATGGCGCTGCTCAACGTGCCGTGGAAGGAAGCGGGCATTGCGGGCGGCCTGTTCGGCGAGAAGATCGTGCTGAACGAGTTCGTCGCCTATATCGACCTGGGCAAGCAGGCCGCGCAGCTGTCGCCGCGCACCGTCGCGGTCGTCACCTTCGCGCTGTGCGGCTTTGCCAATTTCTCGTCGATCGCGATCCAGATGGCGGTCACCGGCAGCCTCGCCCCCAACCAGCGCCCGACCATCGCCCGCCTGGGCATCCGCGCTCTGATCGCGGGGAGCCTCGCCAATCTGATGTCGGCGGCACTGGCAGGCCTGCTGATCGCCTGACGCTGTTTATTCTCCCCGGCACGGGGAGGTGGCAGGCCGCAGGCCTGACGGAGGGGGACTTCCACACCGGACTCCCTTTGCGGCCCGCCCCCTCCACCAGCCTCCGGCTGGTCCCCCTCCCCGTGCCGGGGAGGAGTTTGGGGTTGATCCCCAAGCCACGCGCGCTATGGGCGCCCTGTCGACCGCAGACGTGGCCGACTCACACATAGGATCACAATGCCCCGATCTAGTCCCTTGTCCGGCGACGAGGACAGTAGACGCTTCGGCGTCCACGTTCTTGCCGACCGTCTGACGGGCCTGACGGGGTCGACGATGTCGGCCCGCTAGAGCCGTTCCTCGCCGACCTTCCGCCGGGCTCGACCACACGAACCCGAAGGAGGTCTGCCATGACCCGTACCCTGTTCCGCGCGCATGTCCGCGCGCATTCCCTCGCCACCGTGATGGCGAGCGTTCCCCTCGAGCGCGCGCGGCTGCTGCGCCTGGTCGCGTCCACCCGTCCGCAGGCGATGCGCCGCACCCGCGCCAGCGCCTGATCCGGGAATAGCATCATGATCCGTATCGTTTCGCGGGCCGCGCTGTGCGGCCTGCTCCTCGTCGCGCGCGCCGCGTCCGCGCAGGACACCCAGCCGGAGGATTTCGCGATCCACGGCCAGGCGACGGTCGTCGCGCAAGGGGTTGGCGGGTTTGCCTCGCCCTATACCGGCGCCAACAGCCTGACCCCGCGTCAGGTGCAGGAAACCGCCGACATCACCGCCTTTATCGGCGCCCGCGCCTGGACCGGCGGCGAACTGTGGGTGAATCCGGAGATCGACCAGGGTTTCGGCCTGTCCAACACACTGGGCGTCGCGGGCTTCCCCAGCGCCGAGGCCTATAAGGTCGGCAAGGCCGAACCCTATTTCCGACTGCAACGCGCCTTTTTCCGCCAGACCTTCGGCCTCGGCGGCACGCGCGAGGCGGTGGCGGGTGTCGCCAACCAGCTGGGCGGTTCGCGCTCGGTCGACCGGATCGTCCTGACCATCGGCAAGTTCGGCGTCGGCGACATCTTCGACACCAACCCCTATGCGCACGACCCGCGCGGCGACTTCCTCAACTGGTCGGCGGTCGATACCGGCAGCTTCGATTATGCCGCCGATGCCTGGGGCTATACCACGGGGCTGGCGGCGGAACTCTATCGCGGGGACTGGACGCTTCGCACCGGGCTGTTCAACCTGTCGACCGTGCCCAATGGCGAGCGGCTGGAACATGGCTTTGGCCAGTATCAGCTGGATGCCGAGGTCGAGCATCGCCATGTGGTCGCCGGGCGGCCCGGATCGGTGCGGCTCGGCTTCTTTCGCAACCGGGGCAATTTCAGCCGCTTCGACGACGCGCTGGCCTATGCCGCTGCGACCGGGGATATGGTCGATCCGTCCTTTACCCGGCGGCGGATGACGCGGGTCGGCGGCTATATGAACATGGACCAGGCGCTGACCGATACGCTGGGCCTGTTCGCACGGGTCGGGGTCAGCGATGGGTCGATCGAGCCCTATGACTTCACCGATATCGACCGGACGGCGCAGATCGGCGGCTCGCTCGGCGGCAAAAGCTGGGGCCGGGCACAGGACCGGGTCGGGCTGGCGCTGATCGCCAACGGCATTTCGGCCGAGCATCGCCGCTATCTGGCGGCCGGGGGCCTGGGCGTGCTGGTCGGCGACGGCAAGCTGCCCAATGCGGGCGCGGAGGAAATTGCCGAAGCCTATTACGACGTCTCGGTCTCCCACGCGCTCGCGGTGACGCTGGACGCGCAATATATCGAAAACCCCGGCTATAACCGCGATCGCGGACCTGCCGAGATATTCGCGCTCAGGGTCCACGGCGCGTTCTAAATTCCTCCCCAAGCTGTGCTTGGGGAGGGGGACCGCGCTCGCAGAGCGTG
>DXIH01000067.1 GCA_019112965.1 Candidatus Sphingomonas excrementigallinarum
CCCTTCGCGGCCGAGTGGGACGAGAAGCACATCTTCCCGCGCGACACGATCAAAGAGGCGGCCGAACTCGGTTTCGCCGCTATCTACGTGTCCGAAGACTCCGGCGGCATCGCACTCGGGCGGCTGGAGGCGGCGCTCATCATGGAGGCGATGGCCTATGGCTGTCCTTCGACCTCGGCCTTCATCTCGATCCACAACATGGCGTCGTGGATGATCGATCGCTTCGGCGATGCGGATGTGAAGAGCCGTTACCTCCCCGACCTCGTCACGATGGAGCGCATGGCGAGCTATTGCCTGACCGAGCCGGGCTCGGGCTCCGACGCCGCCGCGCTCAAGACGCGCGCGGTCCTCGACGGCGACCATTATGTCGTGTCGGGATCGAAGCAGTTCATCTCGGGCGGCGGCGAGAATGAGGTCTATGTCACCATGGTCCGCACTGGTGAGGAGGGGCCCAAGGGCATTTCCTGCCTGGTGATCGACAAGGACACGCCCGGCGTGTCCTTCGGCGCGAACGAGCGCAAGCTGGGCTGGCATTCGCAGCCGACCCGGCAGGTGATGTTCGATCAGGTCCGCGTGCCCGTCGTCAACCGGCTGGGTGCGGAGGGCGAGGGGTTCCGCATCGCGATGATGGGGCTCGACGGCGGGCGACTGAACATCGGCGCCTGCTCGCTGGGCGGCGCGCAGCGTTGTCTGGACGAGGCTGTCGCGTATGTGAAGGACCGCCGCCAGTTCGGCAAAGCGATCGCCGAGTTCCAGAACACCCAGTTCACCCTGGCCGACATGGCGACCGAGCTGGAGGCGGCGCGGGCGCTGCTCTACCTCGCCGCCGCCAAGGTGACCGACAATGCGCCCGACAAGACCCGCTTCGCCGCCATGGCCAAGCGGCTGGCGACCGATACCGGATCGTCGGTGGTCGATCGCGCGCTCCAGCTGCATGGTGGTTACGGCTATCTGATGGACTATCCGATCGAGCGCTTCTGGCGCGACCTGCGCGTCCATTCGATCCTGGAGGGCACGAACCAGGTGATGCGGATGATCGTCGGGCGCGACTTGCTGAAGGATTAATCAACACAGGGGCACCACCCCGGCGAAGGCCGGGGTCCAGTTGCCGCTCACTCGATGGCGCGCCACGAAGGGCGTCCCATCTGGACCCCGGCCTTCGCCGGGGTGGAAGAAGAAGGTAAGATCGCCGAATGACCCAAGACCTGATCGTCACCCGCGAAGGCCCGGTCGGGCGGCTGCGGCTCAACCGACCCAAGGCGATCCATGCTTTGACCCGCGACATGTGCGAGGGCGTGCTCGCCGCGTTGGAAGATTGGCGCGGCGATCTGGGCGTCGAGGCGATCATCATCGACCATGCCGAGGGGCGCGGATTCTGCGCGGGCGGCGACATCCGGTTGCTCGCCGAGAGTGGCGCGGGCGATGGCGAGGCGGCGCGGGGCTTCTTCCATGCCGAATACCGGATGAACCACCGGCTGTTCACCTATGCCAAGCCGATCGTCGCGATCATGGACGGCATCACCATGGGCGGCGGCGTCGGCATTTCCGCGCCCGCCCGCTTCCGCATCGCGACCGAGAATACCCGCTTCGCCATGCCGGAGACGGGCATCGGCCTGATCCCCGATGTCGGCGGCGGCTGGTATCTGTCGCGCCTGCCCGGCCGCATGGGCGAGTTCCTCGCGCTGACCGGCCACCGGCTCGACGGGGCGGAGGCGCATGCGCTGGGCCTCGCCACCCATTATCTGCCATCGTCCGCGCTGGACGAGGCGAAGGCCGCGATCATCGCCGCGCCGCAGGAGATCGCCGCGCCGCTCGACCGGCTGTCGACGCCCGCGCCGGACGCGAAGATCATGGCCCATGCCGCCGAGATCGACCGGCTGTTCGCCGCCGACACGCTGGAAGAGATCATCGCCGCGCTGGAGGCGGATGGCGGCGAATGGGCGGCGCAGCAACTGGCGGTCCTGCGCACCAAGTCGCCCCAGGCCTGCAAGGTGTCGCTGCGCCTGCTGCGCGAAGGCAGGCTGACCACCGACTTCGCCGACGAGATGCGCCGCGAATATGGCATCGCCGCCCATGTGGTGCAGCGCCCCGATTTCATCGAGGGTGTCCGCGCGCTGATCGTCGATAAGGACAACGCGCCGCGCTGGAACCCGCCCGAGCCGGAGGGCGTGACCGACACGATGATCGACCATATCTTTGCGCCGCTGCCCGAGGGGCAGGCCTGGACTCCCGACGACCGTTGAGAAGGACGCCCGCATGACCGATTACAATACCCTGATCGTCGAGCGCCGCGAGGCGGTGACGCTGGTCACGCTCAACCGGCCGCAGGCGCTCAATGCGCTGAATGCCGAGCTGCTGTCCGAACTGCTGGACGTGATGCGCGCCTATGACGCCGATCCGGAACAGCGCTGCGCCGTCATCACCGGCAGCCCCAAGGCGTTCGCGGCAGGCGCGGACATCAAGGAGATGCAGGAAATGGACTTCGCCGCCATGTATGGCGGCAACCATTTCACCGGCTGGGACGCGTTCACCCGCACGCGCAAACCCATCATTGCGGCGGTCGCGGGCTATGCGCTGGGCGGCGGGTGCGAGTTGGCGATGATGTGCGACTTCATCCTCGCCGCCGACACCGCCAAGTTCGGTCAGCCCGAGATCAAGCTGGGCGTGACGCCGGGCATGGGCGGCTCGCAGCGTCTGGCCCATGCGGTCGGCAAGGCCAAGGCGATGGAGATGTGCCTGACCGGCCGGATGATGGACGCCGAGGAAGCCGAGCGATCGGGCCTCGTCGCGCGCATCATACCCGGCGCCGATCTGATTGAGGAGGCGCTCAAGACCGCCGCGACCATCGCAGGCATGGCCCCGATCGCGGTCAAGGCCAACAAGGAAATGGTCAACGCCGCCTTCGACATGGGGCTGGCGCAGGGCGTGCAGTTCGAGCGGCGCCTGTTCCACGGCCTGTTCGGCTCGGCCGACCAGAAGGAAGGCATGGCCGCGTTCGTCGACAAGCGCAGCCCCAACTGGACCAACCGCTGATGAGACCCACGCCCCTCCCGCAGGCGGGAGGGGATGGGGGAGGGCAGGCCACAGGCGATGATCTCTGTGAGACACCTTGCCCTCCCCAAACCCCTCCCGCTTGCGGGAGGGGCTTAAAAAGACAGAAGTTTAGGAGAGAGCATCATGGCACGGATCGCCTTTATCGGCCTGGGCAATATGGGCGGCGGCATGGCCGCGAACCTCGCGAAGGCGGGGCATGACGTCCGCGCCTTCGACCTGTCGGCAGACGCGCTGGCGGCGGCGAAGGCGGCCGGGTGCCTGCCCGTCGACAGCGCCGTCGCGGCGATGGACGGGGTGGAGGCGGTGGTGACCATGTTGCCCGCCGGAACCCATGTCGAGCGCGTCTATGCCGATGCGGTATTCGCCGCCGCGCCGCCGTCCGCGATCCTGATCGACTGCTCGACCATCGACGTCGCCACCGCGCGCCGTGTGGCCGAAGCCGCGCAGGCCAAGGGCATGATGGCGGTCGACGCCCCCGTCTCGGGCGGGATCGCCGCGGCCAAGGCGGGGACGCTGACCTTCATGGTCGGCGGTACGCAGGAAGCGTTCGACCGGGCCGAGCCTTTCCTGTCCGCCATGGGCCAGGCGGTGATCCATGCCGGCGGCAATGGCGCGGGCCAGGCGGCCAAGATCTGCAACAACATGCTGCTCGGCGCAACGATGATTGCGACCTGCGAGGCGTTCGTGCTGGCCGAAAAACTGGGGCTGGAGGCGCAGACCTTCTATGACATCGCCTCGGTCTCGTCCGGACAGAGCTGGTCGATGACCAAATATTGCCCCGTGCCCGGCGTCGGGCCGGAAACGCCCGCCGACCACGACTATCAGGGCGGCTTCGCGGCGGCGCTGATGCTCAAGGACCTGAAGCTGGCGATGCAGGCCGCGCATGATGCGGGCGCGACCACCCCGATGGGGGAGCGGGCGGCGGACCTCTATGCGGCGTTCGTCGGCGAAGGCCAGCCGCCGGTGGACTTTTCCGGGATCATCCGCACCCTGCGATGAACTCCATTCCCACCCTCCGTTCCGCCTGAGCGCAGTCGAAGGCCAAGGGATGCTCGATCCACCAAGGATCGCTTGTCGACGGCGCATGACGTGGCCTTGACCCCGTTCAGGCGAAAGGTGGCCGGGGGCAAAGAGGGGGAAGCGGTGAAAAACCCGTCGCGCCTTTTCCCCCTGACCAATGCGGCCTAAAGCCCACCGGGTGATCGAAATACCCGCCCCGCTCCGCCTGCGCGTCGACCGCGATGCGCTTGTGTCCAACTGGCAGGCGCTCGACCGGCTGAGCGGCGCGGCGGCGTGCGGCGCGGCGGTCAAGGCGAACGGCTATGGCCTGGGCGCGACCCTGGTCGCCGGGACGCTGGCCCGCGCGGGATGCCGCGATTTCTTCGTCGCCAACTGGGCCGAGGCGCTGGCGCTGGCGCCGCTCGGGCTGACGGTGTCCGTCCTGCACGGCCTGCGCGCCGAGGACCTGCCCGCCGCCAAGGCCGGTTTCGCCCGCCCGGTGCTGAGCACGCCCGAACAGATCGCGCGCTGGCGGGACAGCGGGGGCGGCCGTTGCGACGTTATGGTCGACACCGGCATGAATCGGCTGGGCGTGTCGGTACAGGCGGTGCGCGACGGCCTGCTCGACGGACTGGCGATCGAGACGCTCATCAGCCACCTCGCCTGCGCCGACGAGGATGTCGCGATGAACGAGCGCCAGCGGGCGGCCTTTGCCAGTCTTACCGGCCGCACGGCCGCGCGGCGGATGAGCCTCGCCAATTCGGCTGGAATCGGGCTGGGCGCGGATTATCGTTTCGACCTGACCCGACCGGGCCTGGCCCTCTATGGCGGCATACCGCGTCGCGACATGGCGGGACACCTCCGCCAGGTCGCCTATCCCGAAGCGCAGATCCTCCAGCGCCGCCAGGTGCCCGCAGGCGAGACGGTCGGCTACAACGCCACCTGGACCGCGCCCGCCGATACCGAGGTGGCGATCCTGAACCTGGGCTATGCCGACGGCTATCGCCGCGCGCTGTCGGGTTTGGGCGCGGCGGTGGCGGATGGGGTGCGATTGCCGGTACTGGGCCGCGTATCGATGGACCTGATCGCCGTCGATGTCACCGCCCGCCCCGACCTGGCCGAGGGCGACTGGCTGGCCATGGACTATGACCTCGCGGCTGCCTCCGCCGCATCAGGCGTGTCGCAATATGAACTGTTGACCGGCCTCGCTCAGCGCTTCGCGCGGGACTGATCCCGCTGGCTCGGAACATCACGTCCAACGCCATTTCAAAGGACAAAAAAAGGGCCGCCTCTGATCGAGGCGGCCCCACAGTCGGGCTATTTTAATCCGCGATCAGAAGCGGGCCTCGACGCCTGCATACAGGAAGCGGCCGATGTTCGGATAGATTGCGTCGCTGCCGGTGCCGGTCAAATCGTACGGCGGCAGCTGGTTGGTGATGTTGTCGACGCCGAAATACAGGCGGAACTTGTCCGTCGCGTTCACCCCGATGCGCGCGTCATGATACACGATCGGGCTGTAATAGACGAACGGGCGGGCATCCGGGTTGAGCGCCGGACGACCCTGCGAGGCGAAGAACGTCTCGTAGGACAGGCTCGAGACGATCTGCTTGCCGACGTAACGCGCGGTGTAGCCGAAATCGATCAGCCCGACCTTGCCGTTGATGTTGAAACGTGCCTGCCAGTTGGGATCGCCCAGCGTGCTGTTCAGACGGTCGTAACGATCCGGCTCCGCGATGTAGGCGTAGTTCAGACGGTTGATGACATAGCTGGCCGTGAAGCTGGCATTGAGCGAAGCGTTCTCGCTGAACCGCTTTGCATATTGCACGTCGAAGTCGATGCCGTTTGTCTTCAGGGCCGCGAAGTTGAACGGCTGGTTGATGAAGCTGATGCCGTTGCCAGCGCGATCGAACTGGAACTGCGACTGGTCGATGGTGCGGCCGTTCTGGCCCAGGAACGTGTAGTTCTGGACGGGGTCGGCCGACTGGCGACGGAAGACCGCAGCGCAGAACGGGTTGTTGATGCCGTTGGTGTCGTCATAGCAACGGTTGACGATCTGCTGGCCGGTCAGGCCCGAGATCACGTTCTTCACCCGCACGTTGTAGTAATCGACCTTGATGGTCAGGCCACGCACCTGTTGCGGCTGATACATCAGGCCCAGCGTGAAGCTGTTGCCGACTTCTGGGGTCAGACCGATATTGCCCTGGTTGACGCCCGGGATGTTCGAGGGTGACTGGTTGGTCCATGGCCGCACCAGCTGCGCGCCGGTCGTCGGATCAGTGAAGGTGATGGTCGTCGGGATACCGGCCGCGGCGCAGTTGCGGGCGCGGTTCGGGTTGGACGTGATATTGTTGCCGGCATTGGTGCCGCCGGGCTGGTCGCAGGGATCGGCGATGGTGGCGAAGGTCTGCGACTGCGAGGCATACAGGTTGCTCAGGTTCGGTGCGCGAACCGAACGCGACAGGCTGGCGCGGAAGCGCAGGTCGCTGACCGGGGCCCAGATGACGCCCGCATTCCATGCCCAGACCGAGCCGGTGCTGCCGCCATAGTCGGATAGGCGGCCCGCACCCTCAACGCTCAGTTCCTTGATGAACGGAATGTTGGCAAGCAGCGGCAGACGAAGTTCGCCATAAGCTTCCTTGATGTTGACCGCAGGCGGATCGAAGGTCGCCGCCGGGTTCAGGAAGGTCGCACCCGACGCGGTGACCGGATCCTGGCCCGAGAAGGCGTCTTCACGACGATATTCGCCGCCCAGCACGAAGTAGATCGGGCCGCCCGGCAAGTTGAAGAACGAACGGGTATTGCCCGAGATGAACGCGGTCGCATTGATCTCTTCGGCCCACTGGTTCCGGGTCGAGGTATAGGTGATGTAGTTGGTAGCCCGCGGATCCGCCGCGTTCTGGCCGAACAGGTTCAACGGTACGCAGTTGGGATCGGCGGTGGCGGGATTGGCGTTGACCGCACAGATCACCCGCTGTCCGCGCGAGTTCAGCACGAAGTTCGTGCCGGTATAGCCAGCCGGTGCCACCACCGCATTGACCGCCCGCGCATAGTTGGCGAGCAGGACGTTACCGCCCGTGCGGTAGAAATTCTCGGTGCGGCCGTAATTGCCCGCGACTTCATAATACAGGTCGCCCGACGGCACGATGTCGCCGCGAACGCCGATCACGCCGCGATAGGTCTTACGGTCATGGAATTCGGCGCGCGTACCGAGGTCGTTGTTGAAGCGGTTGAGCTGGAACGACGTCGCGGTCGGCCCCAGGATGGTGGTCAGCGTCGAGCGCGCATCGTTCGTCAGGAACGGATTGTTGACACTGAACACGTTGGTCAGCGTGCCGCCGGTGAAGCTGGGCTGGGTCGACTGCTGCGTTGCCTTGATCTTGGCGAAGCTGAATTCAACGAACGGCTTGAACGCGGGCGAAATGTCGCCGTTGAGCAGGATGTTCGCCAGGAAGCGGTCGAGGCCCGGCATCAGCATGGCGCCTTCGACGCCGCTGGCACCCCCACCGAAGAGCACGCCGCCGCCGATCGCGCGGTTGTCGACCAGACCCGTCGTGCTCGGCGAGTCCTTCAGCAGCGAACCGTTGGGCTGGAAGATATAGGTATACGCGATCGGGCTGCCGGTCGGCGAGTTCTGACCGGTGCAAACCGCCGCACGCTGCGCCGCATTGGCGGCGGTCGCCGTGGCCGGGCAGGTCGTGATGACCGAGCCGCCGATCGAGCGGTTGCTGAACACGCTACCGCGCGGCACGAACACGGTGTTTGGAATACCGTCGAAGTTGCGGTTCGGCGCGGTCGTGATCTGCGACGTGATGAAGCCCGGAGTGCCGCCATACGCACCCAGATAGTCACGCTGGTCGTAGAAGACCGGGTTGCTCTTGGAATATTCGGCCGAGACGGTCAGGTTGAACCGGCCCTCCGCGAAGTTCGCGCCGGTAACGCCGCTGACCAGATAGGTGCCGCGATCGCCATAGCTGGTGACGCCGCTCTGCGCGCGCAGGCGGGTGCCCTCGAAATCGCGCTTCAGCTTGAAGTTGACGACGCCCGCAATGGCGTCCGAGCCATAGACCGCAGACTGACCGCCGGTGACGATCTCGATACCATCAACCAAATCGAACGGGATGGTGTTGACGTCCGGGGTGTAGTTGCCCGGGACGGCGGTGACGATGCGGCGACCGTTGACCAGCGTCAGCGTGCGCGCCGTACCCAAGCCGCGAAGGTCGAGCAAGTTGATGCCCGCCGTACCGATCGAGCCGGTCGAGTTCGCCTGGGTGAAGGTGTTACGCAGCTGCGGCAGCTGGCTGACCGCATCGCCCAGCGCAATGTCGCCCCGCGTTCCGAGCAGTTCGGCGGCGTTGATCGATTCAACCGGGATTGCCGCATCGAACTTGTTGGTCAGACGGATACGCGAGCCGGTGACGACGACATCGCCGTCGCCGCTACGGTTGCCCGGCTGTGCAGCCTGGGACGTTGTGTCAGCATCCTCTTCCTGAACTGCCGGTGCCGTGGTCGACGTGGCGGTCTGCGGGTTGGTCTGCGCGAAGGTCGTGGTCGGCAGGAGGACCAGGGTGCTGGCCAGAGCGGAGGCTCCCAGCAGGGTACGCATATTCATTCTTTACCCCCAATATGACGGATCATTCACGTCCGTTAATCGCAGGGAAAGAAATTTCCGGTGGGAAAACAAGCGCTCGTCGCACCGTGTTTAAAAATTACGTCACCATA
>DXIH01000068.1 GCA_019112965.1 Candidatus Sphingomonas excrementigallinarum
GGGCTTAGCGCGTATCGCTCAGGCACAGGGCACTCCCCTCCCGCAGGCGGGAGGGGATGTGGGAGGGCAACGCCACAAGCTCAATCGCTTGAGGCCTTGTCATTCCACTGACGATTTAAAACTCGATGCCCTTTTGCGCCTTCACGCCCTGTTCGCGGAAGGGGTGCTTCACCTGCGTCATGTCGGTCACCAGATCCGCTGCTTCGATCAGCGCATCGGGCGCGTTGCGGCCGGTGATGACGACATGGGTCATCGCGCCCTTGGTCGCCAGCACCTCCAGCACCTCGTCGACCGGCAGATAGTCATAGCGCAAAACGATGTTCAATTCGTCCGCGACGATCAGGTCGTAGGACGGATCGGCGATCATCCGCTTGACCTCCTCCCACGCGTCGCGCGCGGTGGCGATGTCGCGGCTGCGGTCCTGGGTGTTCCAGGTGAAGCCCTCGCCCATGGCGTGGAAATCGACCTCGGGAAAGCGCGCCAGCACCGCCGCTTCGCCGGTGGTCATCGCGCCCTTCACGAACTGAACCATGCCGACGCGCATGCCGTGGCCGACCGCGCGGATCACCATGCCGAGCGCGGCGGTCGTCTTGCCCTTGCCCTTGCCGGTATGGACGATGACCAGGCCCTTTTCGGCGTCGCGCGCGGCGACCTTGCTGTCCTGCGCGGCCTTTTTCCTGGCCATGCGCTCGGCATGTTCGGCGTCGGTTCGCATCATTTCTCTCCTGAAAGCCGCAAAGGCAGGCCCGCCACCACCAGATCGGTCGCGTCGCACACCCGTGCCAGCCGCTGGTTGAGCGTCCCTTGCGCATCGCGGAAGCGGCGCGCGAGCGCATTGTCGGGCACGATGCCGAAGCCGACCTCGTTGCTGACCATCACCACCGGGCCGGGCGCGTCTGCGAGCGCCGCGACCAGTGCATCGCCCGCCGCCGCCAGATCGGCCTCCGCCAGCAACAGGTTGGTCAGCCAAAGCGTCAGGCAGTCGACCAGCAGCACCCGGTCGGTGCGGCTATGCTCGGCGACGGCTTCCGGCAGGGCCATGGGCGCTTCGACCGTCATCCAGCGTTCGTCGCGATCGGCCTGGTGCCGGGCGATGCGGTCGCGCATCTCGTCGTCCCAGGCCTGCGCGGTCGCGATGAAGCAGCCGGTGGGTGTCATCGCCTCGGCGAGCGCCTGCGCATGGCGGCTCTTGCCCGACCGGGCACCGCCGAGAACCAATAGGGTGCGGGGCTTCGACATGCCGCTGCGCATCGCGGGAGTGGGGCGATGACGCAAGCCCAAATGGCGGCCCTGACCCATCATGGCGGCCGGATCGACGCGGCCAAGGCATTGTTCCCGAACGCCCCCATGCCTTGGCTGGACCTGTCGACGGGGATCAATCCGGTGCCCTGGACTCCGCCCGAAGGGCTGGAGGTCGACGCCGCCCCCCTGCCGGATCGAACTGCGCTGGCCCGATTGGAGTCGCTGGCGGCCGCGTATTTCGGCGTCGCGGCGGAACGGGTCGCGGCCGTGCCGGGCAGCGAGATGGCGCTGCGCCTGTTGCCGCTGTTGGGCGCCTCGCAGCCGATCGTCGCGGTTCGCCCGAGCTATGGCACGCATGGCGCGGTCGCGTCCCAGCGGGTCGACCATGACGCACTGGACGATTGGGCGGGGCAGGCGGGGAGCTTGTTGATCGCCAATCCGAACAATCCCGATGGCGTCCATCGTACGCCCGAGCAACTGGCCCGGCTGGCGGCGGGGCAAGCACGGGCGGGTGGCTGGCTGGTCCTGGACGAAGCCTTTGCCGATGCGATGCCGGGAAACGGGTTCGATGGCGGTGAACGGGTCGTGGTGCTGCGATCGTTCGGCAAGTTCTTCGGGCTGGCCGGGGTACGGCTGGGCTTCGTCGTAGCCGCGCCCGAGGTCGTGGCGCGGCTGCGCGATCTGCTGGGCGACTGGCCGGTGTCGGCGCATGCGATCGCCTGGGGCAGCGCGGCCTATGCCGATCGCGCCTGGATCGCGGCGACCCGGATCGCCTTGGTTGAGCGCGCGGCCGCTCTGGATGCGGTGCTGGCGCGTCATGGCCTGACCGCGCGCGGGGCCTGTCCGCTGTTCCGCATGGTCGAGACGCCGGAGGCGGGCGTCATCTTCCAGCGATTGGCAGCGGCGGGCATATTGGTCCGCCCCTTCGCCGACGCGCCGGAGCGGTTGCGCTTCGGCGTGCCCGCTGCGGCGGCGGAGCTCGAACGATTGGATGAGGCGTTGCGACATGGCTGACCCGGTGGCTCTGGTCGCACTGGCGCTCGATGCAACGATCGGCTGGCCCGACCGGCTTTACGCGCGTGTCGGTCATCCGGTGGGGGCGTTTGCGCGGTTCCTGAATCTGGCCGAGCGGCGCGGCAATTCGCCTGCGCGGCGCGAGGGCGTGCGGCGGGGTCTGGGTGTCCTGACCATGGTCGTGCTGATCGCGCTGACCGGCGGGGTGGCGTGGTGGTTCGACCGGGAATCGCATATTTTGTTCGGCCGTTGGAGCTGGATCGCCAGCGCGGTTCTCGCCTGGCCCGCGCTGGCGCAGAGGAGCCTGTACGTTCATGTCCGGCCCGTGGCCGATGCGCTGCTGCGTGGCGATTTGCCTACCGCCCGCGTGATGGTCGCGCGGGTCGTGGGACGCGATACCCAGCGGCTGGATCAGGCGGGCGTCTCGCGCGCAGCGATCGAGACGCTGGCGGAGAGTTTCTGCGACGGCATCGTGGCCCCCCTGTTCTGGCTGCTGCTGTTCGGGCTGCCGGGGGTGTGGATGTACAAGGCGATCAACACCGCCGACAGCATCATCGGGCATAAGGAGCCGCGCTGGCGGGCGTTCGGCTGGGCGGCGGCGCGGATCGACGACGGGGCGAACTGGATCCCTGCGCGGATCGCCGGGGCGCTGGTCTGCATCGCGGGCGCAGGCGGCTGGGCGGTGATGAAGCGCGATGCGCGCGCCCATGCCTCGCCCAATGCGGGCTGGCCCGAGGCGGCGATGGCGGGGGCGCTGGGCGTCGCACTCGCCGGGCCGGTCGCCTATGACGGGGTGACCCAGATCAAGCCGTGGATCGGCCGCGAAGGACGCGCCGCTTCACCCAAAGACATCGTCACGAGCCTGCAAATCTATGCGCGCGCCTGCCTGTTGCTCTGGGTGATCGCGGGGAGTGTCGCATGGCTGGCGTGATGATCCAGGGCACCGGCTCGGACGTGGGCAAGTCGGTGCTGGTCGCGGGCCTGTGCCGCGCCTTCGCCAATCGCGGGCTGCGCGTCCGCCCGTTCAAGCCGCAGAATATGAGCAACAACGCCGCCGCGACGCCCGATGGTGGTGAGATCGGGCGGGCGCAGGCGACGCAGGCGCTGGCGGCGCGGGTGCCCCCGCATGTCGACATGAACCCGGTGCTGTTGAAGCCGCAGGGCGACCGCACCTCGCAACTGATCGTGCGCGGACAGGTGCGCGGGATGCTGCCTGCGTCGAAGTGGCGCGAAGGGCGCATCGGACTGCTGCCGGAGGTGGTCGACTGCTATCGCCGGTTGGAGGCGGAGTGCGACCTCGTGGTCGTCGAGGGCGCGGGCTCGCCCGCCGAGGTCAATCTGCGCAGCGGCGACATCGCCAATATGGGCTTTGCCCGCGCGGCGAACGTGCCGGTGGTGCTGGCGGGCGATATCGACCGGGGCGGGGTGATCGCCTCGCTGGTCGGCACGAAGGCGGTGATCGACCCGGCCGATGCCGCGATGATCCGCGGCTTTCTGGTCAACAAGTTTCGCGGCGACCCCGCGCTGTTCGCGGATGGCATGGGCGTGATCGCCGAGCATACCGGCTGGCATTCGCTGGGGTTGATTCCCTGGCTGGCGGACGCGACACGGCTGCCCAGCGAGGATGCGGTCGTTCTGGAGCGAAGCCGCGCCGGTGCCGGGGGGCGAACCGTCATCGCCTGTCCGATCACGCCGCGCATCGCCAATTTCGACGATCTCGATCCGCTCCGGCTGGAACCGCAGGTCGATCTGATCATGGTCCGCCCCGGCGAGCCAATCCCTGAGGCCGCGATGATCGTCCTTGCGGGATCAAAGGCGACCATCGCCGACCTGGCCTTCATCCGTGCGCAGGGCTGGGACATCGACATCGCCGCGCATGTCCGGCGCGGGCGGCCGGTGCTGGGCCTGTGCGGAGGCTATCAGATGCTGGGCCGCTCGGTCGCGGACCCGGACGGGATCGAGGGGCCGGCGGGGACGGTCGCCGGGCTGGGCCTGTTGGATGTCGATACCGTGCTGACCGGCGAAAAGACGGTGCGGCCGGTGACCGGCGAGGCGCTCGGCGCGTCCTTCTCGGGCTATGAGATTCATCTCGGGCGGACGAGCGGGCCGGATACTGCGCGGCCGGTGGGGCACTTGGCGGATGGCCGGGCGGAGGGAGCGATCAGCGCCGACGGGCTGGTCGCGGGCAGCTATGTCCACGGCCTGCTGGGCGAGGCGGGGCAGCGCGCGGCGTGGCTGGCGCGGATCGGCGTGGCGGGGCAGGGCCCGGATCACCGCGCCGATGTCGACGCCGCGCTCGATTCGATTGCCGCCGTGCTGGAGGCGCATGTCGATTGCGATGCGCTGCTGAGGATCGCTCAGGGCAAGGTGTAGAGGACGGCGGCGAGCAGGAGCGCGGTTTCGGTCAGTTCGATCCCGGCACCATGCACATCGCCGGTCACCCCGCCCAGCTTGCGCCGGAACCAGAGCGACAGCGTCAGGATGATGAAAGGCGCGGCCGCCAGCGGCGGATAGAACAGGCCAAGCACAAGCGCGACCAGCATCCAGCCGATCATGTCGACCGGCCGTATCGCCTTTGCGACCATCGCGCCCAGCCCGCCGGGGCGTAAGGGCGGCAACAGGCGCGCCCAGACCAGCGGCCCGACCCGCGCCGCCGCCGGAATCAGCGCGAGCATCGGCCCTGCACTAACAGGCAAGGCATGGAGCAGCACCAGCTTGGCGAGCAACTGCATTGCCAGCGCGACCACGCCGAAGCTGCCGATATGCGGATCGGCCATCACCGCCAACAACCGCGACCGATCGCCATGCGCCGCGCCCAGCCCATAGGACAGGTCCGCCAGCCCGTCGAGATGCAGCGCCCCCGTCGCCCAGACCCAGGCGATCAGCGCCGCCAGCGCGCCCGTCCATGGATCGACGTGCGCGCCAAGCCAGCCTGCACCCGCGACGATTACGCCGACCACAAGGCCCGCCACCGGGTAGAGCCGGATCGCCCGCGCGAAATCCACCTCGTCCGCTTCGACGCGCGGCATGGGGAGGCGGGTCAGGAAACCCAGCGCGACGATCAGCGTCTTCATGCCGTGACCAGCCCCGTCACCTGCGCGCTGCGCGGCTCGCCATCCCATACCTCCAGCGTGACCAGCGCGGCATAGGGCAGCGCGAACGACCAGCAGGCGCGCAGATCGAACCCGCACAGGACATGCAGTGCTGCCCGAATTGCTCCGCCATGGGTGACGATCAGGGTCGGCTCGGGCGACAGATCGACGATGGCGGCGCGGACGCGCGCGACCAGATCGGACCAGCGCTCACCACCTGGCGGTGGGGCTGCGTCGGGGTCGTTCCAGAAGCGGCGCAGCGCCTCCGGATCGATGTCGCTCGCGGCCAGCCCGTCCCAGTCGCCGAAATCCAGCTCCCGCCAGCGCGGATCGACCTCCGTCGGGCCGATCGCTTCGGCACAGGCGCGCGCGCGCGACAGGTCGGAGGCGATGCGGCGGGTGACGTCCAGGCCGCTCGCCCGCGCGACGCAGGCCGCGACTCCCGCGGCCGTGGCCGGACTGTCGGTTCGCCCCAGCATCCGCCCCGTCAGCGCGGGTTCGCCGTGACGGAGCAGATGGAGGCGAAAGCCGGTCATTCGCCCGCGATGCCCGCCTCGGCAAAGGTCGCCATGCCGTCATGGGCCGCGACCGCAGAGCGGATGACCTGGACCGCCACCGCCGCGCCGCTCGCCTCGCCCAGCCGCATGTTCAGCGACAGGATCGGCTCCAGCCCCAGCCGCGCGAGCAGCAGGACATGGCCCGGCTCGGCCGAGCAATGGCCCGACAGGCAATGCGCGCTGATCGCCGGATTGGCATGGGCCAGCGGTGCGACGGCGGCGGTGCCGATAAAGCCGTCGAGCACGACCGGGATCCGCCGCTGCCGTGCGGCCAGCACCGCACCAGCCATGGCGGCGATCTCGCGCCCGCCCAGGCGGCGCAGAATCTCGAACGCGCTGGTCAGATGCTCGCGGTGGAGCGCCAGCCCCTCGGCCACCACCGCCGCCTTGCGCTGAACGCCCTCCGCATCGACCCCGGTGCCTGGGCCTACCCAGAGTGGAGGCGCCCCCCCGAAACTGGCGGCGGCGAGCGCGGCGGCGGCGGTGCTGTTGCCGATGCCCATCTCGCCCAGCACCAGCAGATCGGCATCGCCCACCGCCTCGGCCCCGGCGGACAGCGCGCTCAGGCACTCCTCCTCGGTCATCGCGGGGGCGGCGGTGAAGTCGGCGGTCGGTCGGTCGAGGTCGAGCGGCACCACGACCAGCTCCAGCCCCGCCGCTGCGGACAGTGCGTTGATCGCCGCCCCCCCGGCGGCGAAATTGGCGACCATCTGGACGGTCACTTCCGCCGGAAAGGCGCTGACGCCGCGCGCGGTGACGCCGTGATTGCCCGCGAAGATGACTGCGCGCCCCCGCTCGATCCGGGGCCGCTCGACGCCCTGCCATCCGGCGAGGAAGACGGCGATGTCCTCCAGGCGACCGAGCGAACCCGGCGGCTTGGTCAACTGCCCTTGCCGCGCGGTCGCGGCGGCGCGGGCCTGGTCATCCGCCCGGGGCAGGGTGGCGAGCGCGGTCTCGAACGCCGCGACATTGGGGAAGGCGTTCATTCGACGACATATCCTTCGGGGGGCGTGCGGGTCAGGAAATGGCCTTTCACCCCTTGCGGCCACTGTTTGTAGGGCACCTGGCCCCAGTCGCTGTCGGCATAGGCGCGGGCATAGTCCAATATGGCGCGTGCGGCGTCGTTATCGGGGGTGAACTTGCCCATCACATACCCGACCTTGCCGGGACAGCGCAGGTGAACGGTGCAGAAGGACTGGCAGGCGAAGAGGCAGGGCATCTCCTCGACTGCGACATCGGCATAGGCCGGGTCGGACGCCTGCACCCGGCGCAGCGCCTCGACCAGCAGCGCGCCGCCGCGCTGGCCCTGTTCGTTCTCGCGCGCGTCGTCGGACAGGCGGCAGGTGTTGCAGGCGACCACGGCGGGGCCGTTCGCGGCGGGTTTCAGCATGACAGGAACTCGGACATCGGGACGTTTCTCCAAAGGCGCTGTCGCCGCGCGAGGGGAAAGCCCCGTTTCGTCCGGCACACCCTGTCCGGTCGAAGGACGACCGCGACGGGCAGGTCTCCTGGCTCGCGGGTCGGGGCCGATCCGCCGCCTTCTCAGGGATTAGCCCAATGGCGTCGTGGCGGGCGGCTCGCCGCTTACAGTTGCAGGGGCAGCCGGGGTATCGCACCCCATTCCCTTTTCACCTCTTGCGAGGAACCTGTCGCAAGGGCGGCGATAGGCGGGTGAGGGCGGGGTGGCAAGCGTTGTGCCCTGTTGCGCCACGGTCGTGACGACTATGTCATCGCGGAACCCCTTACCCCATCGGTGAGTCCCTGTCGCATGACCCAGAACGCCACCACCCGCACCGAAACCGACTCGATCGGCCCGATCGAAGTCCCAGCCCATGCCTATTGGGGCGCGCAGACCGAGCGTAGCCTGGAGAATTTCCCGTTCGGCACGCGCGAGCAGATGCCGATCGGCATCGTCTACGCGCTGGCCATCGTGAAGAAGGCGGCGGCACGGATCAATCGCGGCCATGGCCTGGCAGAGGAGAAGGCCGATGCGATCGAGGCGGCGGCGCAGGAGGTGATCGACGGGCGGCATGACGACCAGTTCCCGCTCGTCATCTGGCAGACCGGCTCGGGCACCCAATCCAACATGAACGCCAATGAGGTGATTGCGGGCCGCGCCAACGAGATGCTGACGGGTACGCGCGGCGGCAAATCGCCGGTCCACCCCAATGACGACGTCAATCGCGGCCAGTCGTCGAATGACACCTTCCCCACTGCGCTCCATGTCGCCGCCGCGCTGGCGGTGACGAAGCAACTGTTTCCCGCGCTCGACCGGCTCCATGCCGCGCTGGAGGCTAAGGCGAAGGAATGGGATTCGATCGTCAAGATCGGCCGCACTCATTTGCAGGACGCGACCCCGCTGACCCTGGGGCAGGAATTTTCGGGCTATGTCCAGCAACTCGCCAATGCTCGCGACCGGATCGAGGGGACGCTTCACCGCAATATCCTGCCGCTGGCGCAAGGGGGGACGGCGGTCGGAACCGGGCTGAACGCGCCGAACGGTTTCGCCGAAGCGATCGCGGCCGAGATCGCCGAGGCGACCGGCCTCGACTTCGTGACCGCCCCCAACAAGTTCGAGGCGCTGGCGAGCAATGACGGATTGGTCGACCTGCACGGCACGCTGAATGGGCTGGCGGTGGCGCTGACCAAGATCGCCAACGACATCCGGCTGCTGGGTTCCGGCCCGCGCTCTGGGCTGGGCGAGCTGGAGCTGCCCGCCAACGAACCGGGCAGCTCGATCATGCCGGGCAAGGTCAATCCGACCCAGTGCGAGATGCTGACCATGGTCGCCGCGCAGGTGATCGGCAACAATGCCGCTGTGACGGTCGGCGGCTTGCAGGGGCATCTGGAGCTGAACGTCTTCAAGCCGCTGATCGGGGCGAATGTGCTGCGCTCGATCCATCTGCTGGCGGTGGGCATGGAGAGCTTCGCGACCCGCACCGTCGAGGGGATGACGGTCAATCGCGACCGGATCACCGAGCTGCTCGACCGCTCGCTGATGCTGGTGACCGCGCTGGCGCCCGAAATCGGCTATGACAATGCGGCCAAGATCGCCAAGCATGCGCACCAGAAGGGGCAGACGCTGAAGGAGGCGGGGCTGGAACTGGGGCTGGTCGACGAGGCGACCTTCGACCGGGTGGTGCGGCCGGAATTGATGTTGGGGCGGTGAGGGCTTCCCTTGGGCTTCGACTTCGCTCAGCCTGAGCGAAGTCGAAGGCCACGCCCCAACGCCTACCCCCGATCCCACCCCTTCGCCGGATAGGCGGGCAACGCGATCCGATACCGGATCGCAGCTCCGCGCAGCACGAACCCGGCCAGCGCCGCGATCGGCCCCGCGCCGGGCACCCCCAGCTGCATCAGGATCACATAGCTGGTCGAGGACAGCGCCGCCGCTGTCACGTACAGCTCCGGCCGCATCAGGATCGACGGCTCGCCCGCGATCACGTCGCGGATGATGCCCCCGACACAGGCCGACACCACGCCCAGCATCGCCGCCGCCACCGGCGGAATGCCATAGCCGGTGGCCTTGGCCGCGCCGTACACGGCATAGGCCGCCAGCCCCACCGCGTCGAACCAGTCGAGCGCGCTGCCCCGCCACCAGCGCTCGGGCGTCGCCCAGACCGCGATCGCCGCGATCAGGCAGACGATCGGCACCCTGGCGTCATGCACCCAGAAGACCGGCGCATCGATCAGCAGGTCGCGCAACGTCCCTCCGCCGACCCCGGTGATGAGCGCGAAGAAGACCAAAGTCACCATCGTCTGGCGATGCTTGGCCGCGACAAGTGCACCCGACACCGCGAATACGGCCAGTCCGGCCAGGTCGAGCCAGGGCATCACGGCGGGCAGCATGGCGGTCGGTTGGGGCAGCATCGCCAGCGACCCTAGAGCGGCCATCCGCAGGGGGGAAGGGCGGCGCGTTGATGAACGTGACGTTATCTGCCGTTCATGCAACGGACGTTAGAAGTGAGACGTTACGGCGTCAGATCAATTCGAAAGGAAGTTTGTGATGCGGAAATTGATGCTTGCCCTGGGTTGCACCGCCATGGTCGTCCCCTCGCTGGTCCTGCCTGCGACCGCCGCCGATGCGCAGCGCCGCTACAAGTATCGCGAATGGCGCGATGACCGTGGTCGCGTCCGCTGCCGCAAGCCGGACGGCACGACGGGTCTGGTCGTCGGTGGCGTCGCGGGCGCGCTGCTGGGCCGCACCATCGATACGCGCGGCGATCGCACGCTGGGCACGCTGGGCGGTGCCGCCGTCGGCGCGCTCGCCGGTCGCGAGATCGAGCGCGGCACGAGCAATCGCCGCTGCCGCTGAGACCGGCTCTCCCCGACATGCGGGAAGCAGGGGCGTCACCTCCGGGTGGCGCCCCTTTTGTTTGGAAAAACAAGCAGATCATGATGTCTCGATAGTGAACGGCAAGTAGTTTTCGGTTCACGCAACAATCAGCGTGAAGGCGGGTTCATCTTCCCATCATCAACGGGAGTTCGAGTATGCGTATCGCTCTGTTGACGGCCACGATCGCCGCCACCGCCTTTTCCGCCATTCCTGCCGAGGCGCAGCGCAATGGCTATGAAGCCCGCCAGGAATATCGCGAGGACGTCCGCGATGCACGCCGCGACTATAACCGCGAAGTGCGCCGCGCCAACTCGCCGCGCGACATCCGGGAGGCGCGCCGCGAATATCGCGAGGACATTCGCGATGCCCGCAAGGATTATCGCAAGGACATGCGCAATGTCCGTTGGCGCAACTACGACTATAACCGTTTCGAGCCGGGCCAGCGCGGTTACTATCCCGAGCGCTATTATCGCGACGGCCGCTATTACCAGCCGCGCGCGCTCGGCCGCAACGACCGCATCTATCGCGGCATGAACGGACGTTTCTATTGCCGCCGCAATGACGGCACCACGGGTCTGGTGATTGGCGGTCTGGCAGGCGGCGCGCTGGGCAATGTGATCGCAGGCGGCGGTTCGCGTCTGCTCGGCACGGTGATCGGCGCGGGCGGCGGTGCGCTGCTGGGCCAGCAGATCGACCGCGGCCAGGTCCGCTGCCGCTAAGCAGCGTGTAGCGTGAAGGACGGCCCGGCGGGGAGACCCGCCGGGCCGTTTGTCGTTTTAAATGAACCCGCCGCCCAGCATCAGGCGAAGGCCGAAGATCAGGATGAGGATCAGGTTGAGATTGCGCCCCGTATCACGCGACGACAGCGCACCCACCGCCGCACCGACGATCGCGATGGGAATCACGAACCAGTAGCCCCAGGCAAAAAAGGGCAGAAACGGCACGATCCCGAGCAGAAGCGCGACCAGGCCGATGACGATCGAGAACAGGTTCAGCATGGAGGCCAAGATGGCGTGGCGGCGTCCGGTCTACAAGCGGACTTGCCTCCGCCTGATCGACAATCCCCATTCCTCCCCTGCAAGGGGAGGGGGACCAGCGAAGCTGGTGGAGGGGTGTCCCGCTTTCGATAGGGGCTACACCCCTCCGTCAGGCCTTCGGCCTGCCACCTCCCCTTGTAGGGGAGGAATGTGGTGGGCTCCCTCATCCCGCACTGGGGCATTCCAAGGACAAGAAGCGTTAAGGATCGCGTCGCACAGCCGTGCTAGACCGTAGCCCATGACGGCGAAATCGCACCATATCCTCATCCCGTTGGGCTGCCTGTTTCTGGCGGCGTGCGGCGGCAAGTCCGATGACGATGCGCAGCTCAATGCGCTCGACAACGAACTGGCGTCGATGAACGACGGCAGCCCGACCCGCGATCCGCAACTCCGCGAGGCGCTGGCCGGGCAGATCATGGTCGATCCGGGCCTGACCCAGACGTCCAACGCCAATGCGGTGCGCCCGCCGAACCGGCCCGCCAGCGATCAGCTGCCCCCGATGCCGCCGCCCGCCGATCCGGTCGATGCCCGCACGCTGAAGTCCGCGCCCGTCGCCGCGCGCGACTGCCCCGAATGCCGCGCCTCGGCCGGGGCCTTCACGCTGGCTGCCAAGGCCGGGCAGCAGCCGGGCAATGCGACCTGCCTGTCGGGCCTGCGCTATTCGGCGAGCTGGGCGAACCGGATGCCGCAGGCCTTTGCCCCCTATCCGGGGTCACGCGTCGCAGAAGCGGCGGGCAATGACGCGAATGGCTGCGGCTTCCGCATCGTCAGCCTGCGCACCGCCGCGTCCGCGGCCAAGGTCATCGACTATTACTACACCCGCGCGAGCGGTGCGGGCTATAGCGCCGAGCACAAGCTGGACGGCGCGCAGCATGTCCTGGGCGGTACGCGGGGGCAGGCGGCCTATATGGTCTATGCGACCGCCGGTCCCGGAGGCGGCACCGACATCGATCTGGTGGTCAAGGGCGGCTGATCCAGACCCGCACACGCTTGTCCTTTGCGCGGGTGACGGGGTTGCGCTAAGGGGAGCGGATCATGCCACCGCTTCTTCTCGTGATGCTGGGCGGCGCATTGGGCTCGGGGGCCCGGCATTTGACCGGCCGCTACATGCTCCATGCGTTCGGCCCGAGTTTTCCCTATGGCACGCTGACCGTCAACTGGGTCGGCGGTCTGTTGATGGGATTGCTGGCGGGCGTCCTCGCCCGAACCGGCGCTGCGGAGGGGTGGCGGCTGTTCATCGGCGTCGGGATATTGGGGGGCTTCACCACCTTTTCCTCCTTCTCGCTCGATACCATCACACTGATCGAACGCGGCCAGATCACGGTCGCGCTCGGTTACATCGCCTTGTCGTTGCTGGGTTCGCTGGCCGCGTTGTGGGCCGGACTTTCGCTAACAAGGATCTTCGCATGACGGACTCCGTCCGCCAATTTACCGTCGGCTATGACGATGACGGCATCCGGCTGGACCGCTGGTTCAAGCGGCACATGCCCGACACCAGCTTCACCACCGTCGCCAAATGGGCGCGCACCGGCCAGTTGCGCGTCGATGGCTTGCGCGCCGCACCGGGCGACCGGATCGCGGCGGGCCAGGTGCTGCGCGTGCCTCCTGCCGAGCCCGCGCTGGCCGAGAGCAGCAAGCCGACGATGCGTCCGCGCCACATCCTGTCCGAGGATGAGGAGTCGTTCGCCCGCGAGATGGTGATCCATAAGGATCGCGACGCGCTGGTCCTCAACAAGCCGCCTGGTCTGGCGACGCAAGGGGGCACCAAGACGACGCAGCACGTCGACGGCCTGCTCGACGCGTTGCAGTTCGAGGCGGAGGGGCGGCCCAAGCTGGTCCACCGGCTGGACAAGGACACCTCGGGCGCGCTGCTCGTCGCCCGCAACGCCCGCGCGGCGGCGTTCTTCGCCAAGGCGTTTTCGGGCCGCACCGCCAAGAAGATCTACTGGGCGCTGGTCGTCGGCGTGCCCTCGATCGACGACGGCACGATCGAACTGCCCATCGCCAAGCAGCCTGGCACCGGCGGCGAGAAGATGCATGTCGACGAGGAAAACGGCCAGTCGGCGCGCTCGCGCTACCGCGTGATCGAGCGGGCGGGCAACAGCTGCTGCTGGGTCGAGTTGCAGCCCTTTACGGGGCGCACCCATCAGCTGCGCGTGCACATGGCCGCGATCGGCCACCCGATCGTCGGCGACGGCAAGTACGGCGGGGCGGCGGCGTTCCTGACCGGCGGGATCAGCCGCAAGATGCACCTGCACGCGCGCCGCATCCGCGTCGATCATCCCGATGGCGGCCGCATCGACCAGACGGCCGAGCTGCCGACCCACTTCGCCGAATCGATGAACCAGCTCGGCTTCGACGAGATTCGCGGCGACGTCCTGCCCCAGGACGAAGATCGCGGCCCGCCGCCGAAAGAAGTCCTGAAGCAGCGCGCCAAGGCGCACGCCAAACAATATCGCAAGGAACGCCGCGGCGAACGGCGGGGTAGAGGCGCGCGGTAAATACAATCCTCCCCGGCACGGGGAGGGGGGCCGCCGCGGAGCGGTGGTGGAGGGGGTGTACCGCTGGGCTAATCCCGTGTGGCGAGCCCCCCTCTATTAAGGCAGCCGCCCTGCCACCTCCCCGGTACGGGGAGGATCAGCGGGAAGACCGCAGCACATGCCGCCCCGTGCCGCGCAGGACCAGCGTCGCCAGCGCATAGCAGGCGAGTGCCCCGGCCAAGGCGATCGGAAGGACCCACAGTCCCATCATTTCCGGCGCGGCGGGGGGATCGGTGAGGATGCCGAAGGCCGACCCCTGCGGCAGCGACCAAAGCCCGACATGGCTGGGAAAGAGCGGTTTCACGATCGCGACTGCCGCGAAGCACAGCGCGAACAGATAGAGCAGCATCGCCATCAGCACCCCGCCGAACGCCGCCACGCTGCGTCCCGATCGGGTCAACAGGGCGTGGATCAACGGGGCAGGGCGATCGTCGCCCAGCGCACCGGCCAGCCGAAATTCCTGAATATAGCGCGCGGCCATCGCATGAGGCGGTCCCATCGCCGCGATCGCGGCGTCCAGCGAACGGGGTCCCGCCGCCAAGCTGTCGTTCAGATGGCTTTCGATCTCGCGGACGAGGCCATCGCGATCCTCGGCCGGGATCGCCTGCAACGACCAGCGCAGACGGCGGGCATAATCGGCGATGCGGCGGGCAGGCTCGTTCATGGCTGATCCTCGACAAGGGTGGTGATGGTCGTTCGGAACTCGATCCAGGCCGCGCGCATCGCCTCGGCTAGTGCCGCGCCTTCGGGGGTCAGACGGTAATATTTGCGCGGGTTGCCGCCCTCGGCGGGCAGCTCCCAGCGGCCGGTGATGCGGCCCGCTTTTTCCAGCCGGGCGAGCAGGGGATAGAGGCTGCCCTCGCTGACCAGATCACCGCCCGCCCGGATGCGTGCGAGAATTTCCAGGCCATAGGCCTCGCCGTGGGACAGGACCGACAGCAGCACCAGCTCGGCGGCTCCCTTGCGCAACTGAGACTGCCAGCTTCCGATATCCATCACGAGCATGTAGCGCAATGTACCATGCTATGCAAGGCATGAAAGCGCAAGAAACCCCGCCGACACTTCGCCGACGGGGTTTCCGTTATCCTAAAAGCGAGGGGGCATACCCCCTCAGCCCGGAATGTTACCGGCAATAGCCGGGATTGTTCGACTTCTCGATCGCGTGGCCGGCGAGCGCACCGGCGCCGCCGCCCAGGATCGTGCCGAGGGTGCGGTCGCCCCGCGTGTCGATCGTGCGACCCAGCAGGCCACCCGCGATCGCGCCGACGATGGTGCCCGTCGTGCCGTTGTTGCAGCGCTGCGGACCACGGTTGTAATAGCCGCGGTTATACCCGCCACGGTCGTAATAGCCGCGGTCATAGCGCGGGCCGCGATTATAGCCGTCCGAATAGGCGTCGCCATAGGCACGGTCGTAGCCGTAGCCGCGATCATAATAACGCTGCGCCGAAGCAGCGGTCGGAACCATGGCCGTGGCGCCGACGGCAAGGGCGGCGGCAGCGAGCGAAAGCTTCTTGAACATCACGATCTCCCTTGATCTTCAAACCGGCGGCGGCGGGGTGATTCCCGTCGTCGTTGAAGCCCTTATGAGTGATTCGCCATGTTCGGATGCTGAATGCGTCTGTTAGCTGTTGTTCATCCGAAACGTCATGCTTCCCCCGCGCGGGCCTTGCCGATAGGAGGGAGCGATGACGCGCCCGCGCCTTGCCCTGTTCGATTGTGACGGCACTCTGGTCGATAGCCAGGCCAATATCTGTCTCGCCGCCGTCGAAGCGTTTACCATGGCGGACCTCACGCCGCCGCCCGCGCCTGCGATTCGCCGGATCGTGGGTCTGAGCCTGGTCGAGGCGATGCGGGTGCTTGCCCCCGACCAGCCGGATGCGATGCATCACCAGCTGGCGAGCGACTATAAGGCCGCCTTCTTTCGCCTGCGCACGGCGGGCGCGATGGAGCCCGAGCCGCTGTTCGACGGCATTCCCGCGCTGCTCGATCATCTGGCGGGGGAGGGCTGGCTGATGGGAGTGGCGACGGGCAAGTCGGATCGTGGCCTCAATCGGGTGTTGGCGGAACATGGCCTCAGCCATCACTTCGTCACGCTGCAAACCGCCGACCGGCATCCATCCAAGCCCGATCCCTCGATGGTGCTGGCCGCCATGGCCGAGACCGGCGTCTCGGCACAGGATGTCGCGATGATCGGCGATACGAGCTTCGACATGGCGATGGGCAAAGCGGCGGGCGCCTTCGCGGTGGGCGTCGCCTGGGGATATCATGACGTGACGGAACTGGTGAACGCGGGCGCCGAGGTCGTGGCGCAAGAGGTTACGGACCTGCCCGCCTTGCTGGTGCAGGCATGAGCGGCGACACGCGCGCGCGGCGACACTGGTTCATCATCATGGGGGTGCGCCTGATCGGCGTGGCGGGGGCGCTGTTCGGCGTAGTGCTCGCATCGCGCGGGGTGGCATGGCCGCACAAGGCGCTGGGTGTCGCCATTATCCTGTCGGCCCTGGCGATGATCGCGATCGTGCCCGCGGGGCTGGCGCATCGTTGGCGGAGTGGGGGCGAATGAAGCGGTTCTGGACAAATGTCTCGGTCGATGCCGAGCGGGTGGTGCGGCTGGACGACCGGCCGGTGCGCACGCCGGGTCGGGTGCCACTGGCGCTGCCGACGCCCGCGCTGGCCGAGGCGGTGGCGGAGGAGTGGCGCAGCGTCGGGGAGACGGTCGACCCGCGTGCCATGCCGCTGACCGGCCTTGCCAATGCGGCGATCGACCGGATCGCGGCGGACCCGGCGCCCTTTGCGGACGGGCTGGCGCGCTATGCGGAAAGCGACCTGCTCTGTTATCGCGCCGACTCGCCGCCGGAGCTGATCGAGCGGCAGGGTGCGGTGTGGAACCCGCTGCTCGACTGGGCGCGCGATCGCTACGACGTACATTTCACGCTGGTGACGGGGATCATGCATCAACCCCAGCCCTCCGCGACCGTCGAGCGGCTGGCGCAGGCGGTGGCGGCGGTCGATCCGTTCCGTCTCGCCGCGCTGTCGCCGGTGGTGACGATCACCGGCTCGCTGGTCCTCGCGCTGGCGTTGCTGGAGGGGACGGCGGAGGTCGACACGATCTGGACCGCCGCGCATGTCGACGAGGATTTCCAGGCGGAGCAGTGGGGCGAGGATTATCTCGCCATCGAGGCACGCGAGGCGAAACGGCGCGAGTTCGACGCGGCGGTGCGGTTCTTGAAGGCGTTGGGGTAAGTTTGTTGCGAGGGTAGGGCGTGGGCTTCGCCTGCGTTCAGCCTGAACGGGGCGTAGGGAGTGTGGAACCTCGGCTCCGCGCCTGCTGCCGCCAATCCCGCCCCCCGTTCGCACTGAGCGAAGTCGAAGTGCACGCCCCGAACGGCCCCCGCGCTTACTTCGTCGTCAGCTTCCGGATGAACCCGATCAACCCGGTCTGGCGCGAGCGCTTCAATCGCTCCGCCTGGAGGATCGTCTTCACGCCCTGGAAGCATTGCTCCACATCGTCATTGACCAGGACATAGTCGTAACCGTCCCAGTGGCTGACCTCGTTGGCCGCGCGGGCCATGCGGGCGTCGATCACCTCGACCGAGTCGGTCGCGCGGCGCTCGAGTCGCTGGCGCAGTTCCTCCATCGACGGGGGGAAGATGAACACGCGGACCACGTCGCCGCCCGCGATTTGGAACAGCTGCTGCGCACCCTGCCAGTCGATGTCGAACAGCACGTCCTTGCCCGCGGCCAGCATCGCCTCGACCTGAGCGCGCGGCGTGCCGTAGCGATTGTCGAAGACGTGCGCCCATTCGAGGAACTCGTCATTCGCCACCATGCGGCGAAATTCCTCGAGGCCGACGAAGTGATAATCCTTGCCGTCCACTTCACCCGGCCGGATGCCGCGAGTCGTCGCCGACACCGACATTTGCAGGCCATCGTCATCGGCGAGCAGCTTGCGCGCGATCGTCGACTTGCCCGCGCCCGAGGGCGAGGACAGCACGAACAACATGCCGCGGCGCTTCAGCTTGTGGGGATCGTTGGGATGGGCGGGCGAATTGGGCATGCCTGCCTTTGACGCACGCGGTTGCAGCGCGTCAAGTCATGCCTGACGCGCTGCGGTATCGCTTTGTCGGTAAGTGGCCGATCAGTAGCGGTTGCCCGCGACCTTGCCCGCCTTGTGCCGGTCATAGGCCTTTTTGGCCGCATAGCCGCCGCCCAGCAGCAGGCCGAGCGGACCCAGGCGACGCATGCCGCCGACCGCCAGCGCGCCGAGTGCCGCGCCCTTGAAGCCGTCATTGCCTTCGCGGCGGCCGATTTCACGCCCGACGAGCGCCCCGATGATACGTCCGATCATGCTGCCTCTCCTAAAATCCGGTCCTTGATCTCACCCGCGCCGCGCAACACCGCCCAGCCCACCGCATAGGTGATGGCGAGCGGCAGCACGATCTTCAGGACATTGGCGGTCACCGCGCCAATGATCGCGCCATCCGCGACGCCGTCATCACCCGACATGCCGTCGATGGCGGCGCCCACCATGGCGCCGATGGTCGTTGCACCCATGCTCATGCCCTTCGTTGCTCAAGGCGAACAAAGCATGGGAGGGGGCAAGGGTTCCGCCCCTCACCATTCCTCCCCTGCAAGGGGAGGGGGACCAGCGAAGCTGGTGGAGGGGTGTCACCCCTATCGAGAGCGGGACACCCCTCCGTCGCGCTACGCGCGCCACCTCCCCTTCAAGGGGAGGAAAAAGGGTTACGCCTTCGCTGCGACCTTTGCCTCGATCGCGTCCCAGATCATTCCAGCGACGTCGGTGCCGTCGAACTTCTCGATCGCGACGATGCCCGTCGGCGAGGTGACGTTGATCTCGGTCAGCCATTCGCCGCCGATCACGTCGATGCCGACGAACAGCAGGCCGCGCCGCTTCAACTCCGGCCCCAGCACCGCGCAGATCTCATGCTCGCGGTCGGTCAGCTCGGTCTTCTCCGCCGATCCGCCGACGGCCAGGTTGGAACGAATCTCGCCCTCGCCGGGCAGGCGGTTGATCGCACCGGCGACCTCGCCATCGATCAGGACGATGCGCTTGTCGCCCTTCGCCACCGCGGGCAGGAAGGCCTGCACCATGTGCGGTTCGCGGTAAGCGGTGTTGAACACCTCGATCAGCGCGGACAGGTTCGCGCCGTCGCGGCCAACCTTGAAGATCGCCTTGCCGCCATTGCCGTGCAGCGGCTTGATGACGATCTCACCATGCCGCGCCAGAAAGCTGCGCGCCTCATCCAGTGAGCGGGTGACGAGCGTCGGCGGCATGAACTGCGGATAGTCGAGGACGAAGACCTTTTCCGGCGCGTTGCGCACGCTGCGCGGATTGTTGACGACCAAAGTCTTCTCGGCGACCCGCTCCAGCAAATGGGTGGCGGTGATATAGCCCAAGTCGAAGGGCGGGTCCTGCCGCATCAGCACGACATCGGCCTCGTCGCCCAGGTCGAGCTTCACCGGATCGCCGAAGCGGTAATGGTCGCCCGCGACGCGCTGCACCGTGACGGGATGCGCGCGGGTCCAGAGATGGCCGTCCGACCAGTTGAGGTCGCCCGCATCGTAATGGAACAGCCGGTGCCCGCGCGCCTGGGCCGACAGCATCAGCGCGAAGCTCGAATCGCCCGCAATGTTGATCTGGTCCATCGGGTCCATCTGGACGGCGACGGTCAGCGGCTTGGACATGGGGTGTTCCTTCCTTCGGACGGGTCTTTGGCGGGGGAGGTAATCCTTCGCCTTGCCGCTGTCACCCACACCATGCGTTTTCGATGTGACGCGGCCGCGTGCCCGGTGCCAGAAGGATGACGTCGATGCGTATGTCGTCGCCCGGCCCGGCATAGGTGGCCATCAGCACCTCCGCCGCCGCCGCGACCCGCGCCAGTCGCCGCGCGTCGATCGCGAAGTCCAGTTCGGCGGCGGTCTTGCGCGTCTTCACCTCGACAAAGGCGACCAGCGATCCACGCCGCGCGACCAGGTCGACCTCGCCCGCAGGCGTGCGAACGCGGCGGTCGATAATGCTCCACCCCTTCAACCGCAGCCACCACGCGGCCAGGCGCTCGCCGCGGCGGCCGGATTCTTCGGCAGCGCGGCGATTGCGACCGGGGCGAGGCGAAACGCGTGGCATGCGTCTTTGCTAGCCCATGACAAGGCCGTCAGGCGAGGCTTTCCTCTGGTGCGGTCAGCCATTCCAGACTGTCCTCCGCCGTATCGAAGACGCGCAGATAGGGCTGGGTCATCAGCCGCCGGATCTGCTGGCGCCCGACCGCGCTGCCGTTGACCATTGCGATCCGGCTGGCGCGGGGAAAGTCGCCGAGCGCTTCGTGAATGGTCATGACCGCGTCCTTCGGCTGGACCTGTATCGCGGACATGTCGATGCGCAGGCGATAGCCGGGGCGGAAACCGCTTCGCCGGAACGCTTCGACCAGTTCGCGGGCATAGCGCGTCGCGACCTCGGGCGTGAAATGCCCGGTCCACTGGATGTCCAGTAGATTCATATCATGGCGAAACTGAAAGGCGTACATGGGGAGCGGCTCCTGGCGCCACGATGCACCTCGGATGCTTGCCGAATTGCTAACGACGAACTCTAATCGCTTGCATCCCCGCCCTTCATCGCCAGTGCGCGCGCATAGAGCGCCTTGCGGTCGAGCCCCAGCGCCTTGGCGACCTCGCTCGCCGCGCGGCCGACGGGCAGGCGCGTCAGCGCTTCGGCGAGCGCGGCGTCGGCGTCCTGCTCGGTGGCGGGGGGAGCTTCGCCCGGCGGCGCGACGACGATCGCGATCTCGCCCTTGGGGCCACCCTCGGCATAGCGGGCGGCGAGGGTGGAAAGCGTGCCGGTCACCGCCTCCTCGAACTTCTTGGTGATCTCACGCGTCACCGCGGCCTCGCGGTCGCCAAGTCCGTTCGCCAGCGCGATCAGCGTGGCGGCCAGGCGTGGCCCCGATTCGTAGAGGACCAGGGTGGCGCGGATCCCCGCAATCTCGGCAATGGCATCGGCGCGTGCCTTTTCCTTCGGCGGCAGGAAGCCCGCGAACAGGAAGCGGTCGGTCGGCAGCCCGGCGAGCGTCAGCGCGGCGATCGCGGCGCAAGGACCCGGGATCGTCACCACCGCATGGCCCGCCGCCCGCGCATCGCGAACCAGCTTGTAGCCGGGGTCCGAGATCAAGGGCGTGCCCGCGTCCGACACCAGTGCCACCGCCTGCGTCGCCATGCGCGCGATCAGGCCGGGGCGGACATGCTCGGCATTATGGTCGTGATAGGGCTGCATCGGCCGCTTGACGCCGATATGGCGGAGCAGCCCGGCGGTCACGCGGCTGTCCTCGACCGCGATGACATCGGCGTTTGTCAATATGTTGGCCGCGCGCGGGGACAGATCGCCGAGATTGCCGATGGGGGTCGCGACGATGTACAGGCCGGGTTCGAGAGTGTTTTCGGTTTGGGTCACGGGGATCGTCATGACAGAGGCAGGGCTGTTCGTACAACCGGGGGCCGTCATTCGGGGCCGCTTCCCGTCGCTATCGGGTCGGTGGGGCCGCGCGGTCGCGCTGGCGACGACGATGGCGCTGGCCGCCTGTCAGACGATCGTACCGCGTGGTCCCGTCGACCAGCCTCAGGCGCGGCCGGTCCCGACCACGCCGCGCCCGTCGACCGAGCCGGAAGCCGGGTTGCCGCGCGACACCGCGCGCCATCGAATCGCGCTGCTGGTGCCCTTGTCGGGCAGCAATGCCGGGGTGGGCCAGTCGATCGCCAATGCGACGATGATGGCGCTGCTCGATGCGCAGGCCGACACGATCCGCATCACCAATTACGACACCGCGAGCGGCGCGGCGGCGGCGGCGCAGAAGGCGATCGCCGAGGGTGCGCAACTGATCCTGGGGCCGCTTTTGTCCGAGGATGTCCGCGCCGTCGCGCCGATCGCGCATGCTGCGCGGGTGCCGGTCATCAGCTTTTCCAATGACGTGGGCGTGGCAGGCAACGGCACGTACCTGATGGGCTATACGCCCGCCCAGTCGATCGACCGGGTTGTCACCTATGCGCGGGGGCGCGGCGTCACGACCTTTGCCGGATTGGTCCCCAACGGCCTGTATGGCGAGCGCGCCTCGACCGCGTTCCTCCGTTCGGTCGAAGGGGCGGGGGGGCAGGTCGTCTCGCTCCAGCCCTATGGCCGCATCGCGGGCGGAATCGGCGCTGCGGCGCAAAGGCTGAACGCCAAGGCCCCGTATGATGCCGTGCTGATCGCCGATGGCGGGGCGGCGGCGGCTATGGCGGCGCCTATCCTCAAGCGCGGTTCGGGCGCCAATACGCGGCTGCTGGGCACCGAATTGTGGAACTCCGAATCGGGCATCGCCTCGCGCGCGGCGCTCAACGGCGCGTGGTTCGCCAGCGTTTCCAATAGCCTCTACCGCCAATATGCGACCAAATACCGGGCGCGGTTCAAGGCGGCTCCGTACCGGCTGTCGAGCCTGGGCTATGACGCGGTCCTGCTGACCGTGCGCATCGCGCGCGACTGGAAGATGAACGCGCCTTTCCCCGAATCCCGGCTGCGCACGTCGGACGGTTTTGCGGGAATCGACGGCGCCTTCCGCTTCGGTCGCGACGGCGTCGCCGAACGTGCGCTCGAGGTCCAGGAACTGCGCGACGGCACCGCCGTGACGGTCAGCCCCGCACCGACCGGGTTTGGGGGATGAGCATCGACGCCATCGTCGTGATGTGTGCGGCCGGTAGCCGGGATGAAGCGGCCGGTATCGCGCAGGCGCTGGTCGAGCAGCGGCTGGCGGCATGCGTTCAGGTGATGCCGATCGAAAGCTGGTATTATTGGGATGGCGCGGTCCAGCATGAACCGGAGGTCATGCTGCACATCAAGACGCAGCGGAGCCGCTTCCCCGCGCTGTGCGAGGCGATCAAGGCGTTACATAGCTATGACGTGCCGGAGATCGTGGCGGTGCCGATCACCGATGCGTCGCCACGCTACCTCGATTGGATACGCGAATCGGTCAGCTGAGACCCGTCACTCCTCCGTCAGCACCACTTCACGCAAAATCGCGTCCAGCAGCAGCGCGCCCGCGTCGGTCACGATCAACCGCCTGCCATCCAATCGTACGAGGCCCTGCTGCGCCAGGGTGTGGACGGCGGCATGGTTTACCATTTCGCGTCCCTCGGCCAGCACGGCCACGCGGGCCAGGTCGACGCCTTCGGATAGGCGCAGGCCCATGACCAGCGCTTCGGTGGCGCGGATGGTGGGGGGGAGGGCTTCCTCCAGTTCGATGCCATGGCCGTTGCGGTCGACCGCCGCAATCCAGTTTTCGGGCTTCTTGCGCCGGGCGGTGGCGACGCCTTCGCGGCGGCCATGCGCGCCGGGGCCGATCCCGGCATAGTCGCCGTACCGCCAATAGGTCAGGTTGTGGCGGCTCTCCGCATTTGCCGCCGCGTGGTTCGAGGTCTCGTAGGCAGGCAGCCCAGCGGCGGCGGTGATGCCCCGTGTCGTCTCGAACAGGTCTGCGGCGGCGTCGCCATCGGGAATAGTCAGCCGTCCGGCGGCCGCTTCGGTCGCGAAACGCGTGCCGGGCTCGATGGTCAGCTGGTACAGTGACAGATGCTCGGTGCCATAGCCGATGGCTCGGGTCAGCTCGGCTTCCCAGTCGCCGAGCGGCTGGCCGGGGCGGGCATAGATCAGGTCGAAGCTGACGCGGCCGAACTGCTCCTGCGCGGTCTGGAGCGCGCGCAGCGCTTCATCGACGCCGTGCGCGCGGCCCAGGAAGCGCAGCGCCTCGTCGTCCAGCGCCTGCACGCCCAGCGACGCGCGGTTGACCCCGGCGGCGGCAAGGTCGGCGAAGCGCGCCGCCTCGACCGAGGAGGGGTTGGCCTCCAGCGTGATCTCGATCCCCTCGGCAAAGCCCCAATGCCGCTCGGCCGCATTCAGGATCGCGGCAACGGTGGCGGGCGGCATCAGCGAGGGCGTACCGCCGCCGAAGAAGATCGAGGTCAGTTGCCGCCCCGGCAGCATGGCCGCTTCATGAGCCAGATCGGCGAGCAGCGCCTTGGCCCACGCCGCCTGGTCCACCGACTCGCGGACATGGCTGTTGAAGTCGCAATAGGGGCATTTGGAGACGCAGAAGGGCCAGTGGACATAAAGCGCGAGCGGGGCGGGTGAAATGGAGGCGGCGGGCGATATTGCGGAGGACATGATGTTCTCCGATATGGCGGCGATGCGCACGCTTCGCCATCTCTTATCGCTATCGGTCGCCGCGATCCTGCTGGCGGGGTGCGGGCCGATGATCCCCTCGCAGACCGGCAGCGTGGAGCGTACGCCGCCGCGTGTCGTCGATCAGCCGACCTCGGACGCGCCCGCGCCGCGTGGAGCCGGGCTATTGCGGCAGGCGATGCTTGAAGGCCACCGGGCGGCCCGGGTGGAGGTCGGCTTGCGGCCGCTCGTCTGGGACGACGGGCTGGCTGCGAGCGCCCTGGCCTATGCGCAGGAGATGGCGCGAACCGGCCGTTTCCAACATGCCGAACAGCCGCAGGGGCCGATGCATCAGGGCGAAAATCTGTGGACCGGCACGCGGGGCGCCTATCGCTATGACGAGATGATGGGGCACTGGCTGGGCGAGCGACGCAATTTCGTGAACCTGCCGGTGCCGGAGTCCAGCCGAACCGGGCAGTTCGGCGATGTCGGCCATTATACACAGATCGTCTGGGCGCGCTCTACGGCGGTCGGTTGCGCCATGGCAAGTAATGCGCGCGACGACTTCCTCGTTTGCCGCTATAGCCCCACCGGCAACGTTTTTGGCGAGCGGGCCTTCTGACCCGGCGGGCGTCGCAAAGGAAAGCTATTATGGCCAATCCCTATGATCCGATGGCGTGGATCACTTTCTGGACTGCGCCCGCGCGGTTCGCGGTGATGGCGGGTGAGGCGATGGTGAGTGCGCAGAGCGTGATCGCCACCCGGATGGGTGCAATGGCGACGGGTACGTCCTCGGCGGCGGAAATGGCCTTGATGGTCAGCGAGAAGGTGAAGGCGTTCGACCAGTCGGCCAAGGTCTGGAACCGCGATCAGGCGGCGCTGTCGCGGCTGTCGCGGCACGACCCGCGCGGCGGGGCGATCGATGCGTGGGAAACGATGGCGCGCGCGATGCTGATCGGGGCGTCGATGCCGATCCAGGCGATGGCGCCGGTGCACCGCACGGTGACGGCGAACCAGAAGCGGCTGGCGAAGGGGTAACCCGATCCTCCCCGGCACGGGGAGGGGGACCGCCGCGAAGCGGTGGTGGAGGGGGATTGCCGCCAGGGACGTCCCGTGTGGAAATCCCCCTCCGTCAGGCCTTCGGTCTGCCACCTCCCCGTGCCGGGGAGGATCTTTTCAGAACACCGCCTTCACCAGCTGGCCGAACGCGTCGGCGCGGTGGCTGATGCGGTTCTTTTCGTCCTGATCCATCTCGGCAAAGGTTTCGGTTCCGCCGATCGGCTGGAAGATCGGGTCGTAACCATGCCCCTTGTCGCCGCGCGGCGGCCAGACGATGGTGCCGTCGACGCGGCCCTCGAACCATTCGACATGACCGTCGGGCCAGCCGATCGCCAGCGCGCAGACGAAATGCGCCGCGCGCGCCATGTCGGGCTCTTCGTTCAGCCGATCCTCGACCGCGCGCATCGCCATGGCGAAGTCCTTCTCGGGCCCCGCCCAGCGGGCCGAGAACAGCCCCGGATCGCCGCCCAGCGCCTCGACGCACAGGCCGCTATCGTCGGACAGCGCAGGCAGGCCCGACAGATCGGCCGCCGCCAGCGCCTTCAGCTCGGCATTGGCGACGAAGGTCGTGCCGGTCTCCTCGGGCTCGGGCAGGTCAAGATCGCCCGCCGCGATCACTTCCATGCCATAGGGTGCGAGGAGTTCGCGGAATTCGACGATCTTGCCCTGGTTATGGCTGGCCAGCACCAGCTTGCCGGGTTCGAGCTTGCGGATCGCCTGGCGGCCATTGCCTTCGCCGCTCATGCGCGGATCGCCCGGTCCTGCGCCGCAAAGATCTCGGTGCAGCCCATGCGCGCCAGGCGGAGCAGACGCAGCAACGCCTCTTCGTCATAGGTGGCGTGCTCGGCGGTCGCCTGGACCTCGGCGATGTGACCATTCTCGATCAGGACGAAATTGGCGTCGGCATCTGCGTTCGAATCCTCGATATAATCGAGGTCGAGGACCGGCGTGCCCTGATGGATGCCACAGGAGACGGCGGCCACCTTGTTGCGGATCGGATCGCTGGTCAGCTTGCCCTCGGCCAGCAGCTTGTCGACCGCCATGCGCAGCGCGACCCATGCGCCCGAAATGGCGGCGGTGCGGGTGCCGCCATCGGCCTGGATCACGTCGCAGTCGATCGTGATCTGCCGCTCGCCCAGCGCCTTCAGGTCGCAGACGGCGCGCAAGCTACGGCCGATCAGCCGCTGGATTTCCTGGGTGCGGCCCGACTGCTTGCCCTTGGCCGCCTCACGGCTGCCGCGCGTATGGGTCGCGCGGGGGAGCATGCCGTACTCGGCCGTGACCCAGCCCTCGCCCTTGCCGCGCAGGAAGGGGGGCACGCGTTCCTCGACGCTGGCGGTGACGAGCACCTTGGTATCGCCGAACCCGATCAGCACCGATCCTTCGGCGTGGCGGGTGAAGTTCGGCTCGATCGTGATGGGACGCATCTGGTCGGGCATCCGGCCGGACGGGCGCATAGTCTTCTCCTTGTTCCTTGGGGACAGCCCTAACCGGCCCCTGCCTAGAGCGCCAGAGTAGACAGTGGCGATCGGAAGACACTCTTCTCTCTGCGCCTCTGCGCGACAAAATGGTTCACGCGAAGCCGCGACGCCGCGAAGAACGGACTGGAAATCTTCGCGCCTTCGCGGCTTCGCGTGAACAATGTCTTTTTTTGCGCGCAGAGGCGCAGAGGGCGCGGAGAAGAAGACACGTCTTCCGATCGCGGTTGAGTGGCGCGCCGCCCGTGCCTACATTTCCGTCATGGTCACACTTCCGATCACCGAGCTGACCGACCGGGCGCGCGATATCTTTCGTGTCGTGGTCGACAGCTATCTGACCAGCGGCCAGCCGGTGGGATCGAAGACCATTGCGCTGTCGGGGATCAACCTGTCCCCCGCCTCGATCCGCAACGTGCTTCAGGAACTGGAGGAACGTGGGCTTCTCGCCGCGCCCCATACCAGTGCGGGGCGGATGCCGACCGATATGGGGCTTCGGCTGTTCGTCGACGGCATGATGCACGCGATGGAGCCGAGCATCGAGGAGCGTGCCGCGATCGAGGCGCGGGCGGCGCGCTCGGGCCCGGTCGAGGAGGCGCTGGCGGCGACGACGGCGGTTCTGTCGGGCCTGTCGGCCTGTGCCGGGCTAGTGATGGTGCCAAAGCGTGAGATGAAGTTGCGCTCGATCGGGTTCGTGCCGCTGTCGCCGACCCAGGCGCTGGCCGTGCTGGTCGCCGAGGACGGCGCGGTCGAGAATCGCGTGCTCGAACTGCCGCCGGGCATGACCGGCTCCGCCCTGGTCGAGGCGGGCAACTATCTCTCCGCCACGCTGGCGGGGCTTACGCTGGGCCAGGCGCGCGAGCGGCTGGAGCGCGAGCTGGCGGCGGGGCGCGCGGCACTGGACGGCGCGGCGCGGGCGCTGGTCGAGCAGGGGCTGGCGGTCTGGAGCGAGGACGGCGAGCGCCGGCCGATCCTGATCGTGCGCGGGCAGGGGCGGTTGATCGACGCCGCCGCCGCCGCCGATCTGGAGCGGGTCCGCGATCTGCTCGACGATCTGGAAGGAAAGCAGGAGATCGCGAGCCTGCTCGATTCGGCACGCGCGGGAGATTCGACGCGTATCTTCATTGGCGCGGAGAACAAATTGTTCGCGCTGTCCGGCTCTTCGGTGATCGCCCGGCCTTTTCGCGGCCTCGACGGCCAAGTGGTCGGTGTGGTCGGCGTAATCGGGCCGACGCGGTTGAACTATGCCCGCGTCGTGCCCATGGTGGATTTCACGGCGGCAACGCTTGCCCGCATGATGGGCTGAACAGGGATTATGATGAGCGAGAATACGACCAACGAGACCCAGAACGACCTGCGCGAAGAGACGGCCGAGGCCGCGCCCGAAGTGGCGGTGCAGGACCGCGTCGCGGAGCTGGAGAACCAGCTGGCCGAGGCCAAGCAGCAATATCTCTACGCCCAGGCCGAGAATCAGAATGTCCGCCGTCGTGCGGAAAAGGAAGCGGTCGACGCGCGCAACTATGCCGCGACCGCTTTCGCGCGCGACGTCCTGTCGGTCGCCGACAATCTCCAGCGCGCGTTGCAGGCGATCCCAGCCGATCTGCGCGCCGACGACAAGTGGAAGGGGCTGGTGACCGGCCTCGATGCCACCGGCCGCGAACTCGATAGCGTGCTGGGCCGTCACGGCATCACCAAGATCGAGGCGATGGGCCAGACGCTCGATCCCAACAAGCATCAGGCGATGATCGAAATGCCCTCCGATCAGGAGCCGGGCACGATCGTGCAGGAAATGCAGTCGGGCTATATGATTAAGGACCGCCTGCTGCGCCCCGCGCTGGTCGCGGTGGCGAAGAAGCCCGACTGATCGGGCTTTCCTGACGGATAAGGAAAGGGCGGTTCTGCGGGGCCGCCCTTTTTCGTTATTGGCCGAGCAGTTTCAACACATCCTTCTGGCTCTGATTGGCCTGCGCCAGCATCGCGGTCGAGGCTTGGGCCAGGATCTGGGCGCGGGCGAGTTTCACCGACTCTTCGGAATAATCGGTATCGGCGATGCGCGAGCGGGCTTCAGACAAATTCGTCGTGCCGCTCGTCAGGGTGTTGACCGCCGATTGTAGCCGGTTTGCGGTTGCGCCGAGTTGTCCTTGGACGCTTGCCACCGTCGTCAACAGGTCGTCGACGCGTTTGAGTGTATTATCAGTGCGATAGCGGTTGGTGACGTTGAGCTCGTCGGTCAGCGAGAAACTCCTGTGAGCGTCATAATCGATTGAATCATTTTGATTGTTGTAATAGACGCCGCTGTTTTTGAACCATTGATCGCCATTTTGTGTATAGACAATCCGACCTATATCATTCCTCGTAATGTAATCTCCCGCAATACGCCCACGTGCCATATAATCGTCAAATGTTACAAGGTGTGAGGTGGGTCCGGTATAGGGTTGTGTTATCCTAACTGGATTGTCGAGCGGGCCATCATAATCCCATGTTGTATTGACGCGATCTCTGAGGAATTCCGTAGGAACGGGAGGGATGGAAATTGGAACCGTGTCGGTGATGTTCGGTCCCGCCTGCACGTTCAGCTTTACACTGGCGTCAACCAGCTGGTTGTTGCTGTCGTAGACTGGCGGATTGGCATTGAATAGCGCCACGCCATTGAACGACGCGTTACGAATAGTCTGATCGATCTGTGTCGATAGCGCGGTAACCTCCAGCTGCAGCGCCGCGCGGTCGCTCATGCTGTAGGTCCCCGATCCCGCCTGCACCGCCAGTTCGCGGACGCGTTGCAGCATGTTGGACACTTCGGTCAGCGCGCCGTCCGCCGTTTGGACCAGCGAGACGCCGTCCATCGCGTTGCGGATGCCCTGCGTCATGCCGCGGATCTGCGCCGTCATCGAGCTGCTGATCGCCAGCCCCGCCGCATCGTCCTTGGCGGAATTGATCCGCTGGCCCGAGGACAGCTTCGCCATGGATTGCGCCAGATCGGTATTGGCGCGCTGCGTGGCCGCCATCGCTCGCAGCGCGGCGCCGTTGGTGTTGATGACCGTCATGGTAACTTCCATCCCGTGACGAGCGCGGGAGGGCCCGCGCGCGAAAAAGATGGTTGACGAAATTAACCATGACCAAACAATCCGGGCTTTTCCCGGATATTAGCTGGTTTCAGAGAGGATTTTTGGTCTCCGGGCTTTCCCTCCCCCATCCCCTCCCGCTTGCGGGAGGGGCGTGCTTCTGGTCGCCGCATGCGCCGTCGCATCGTTGGCCCCTGAGGCTGCCGCGCATCGCACCCCTCCCGCAGGCGGGAGGGGATGGGGGAGGGCACTCGCCCCAAGCAAAACCTCAGCGAGTCCCCCGAAACGGCACCAACGTCTGATACTGCGCCAATGGCGGCGCCCCCGCGACCACCGCGCCACGCTTCAGCAGAAAGGCATGGCGAACGATCTCCGCCTGCTGCTCGATGCCATAGCGATCGAAACGCTGTCCGGGCTTCAGGCAATAGCTGTAGCGGCAAAAGGGATGGCGTTTCAGCGGCAGGAAGATACCCCGCTGATGCTGCCAGATATGCACCATCTCATGGATGAACAGCCCCTGCTCATGAAGCGGGCAGGCGCCGAAATCCTCCCGCCACAAATCGCCCTTGGGATGGAAATGGATGCAGCCGGTCGGGGCCATCACCGTGTCGCGCGGCTGGAAGAACGCCCATTTGGTTTGCGACAGCCGCACTTGGGCGTAATCGATCGCATCGCCGAACACGGTACGCGCCAGCGCTTCCTCGGCCGGGGTCAGGGGACGTTTTGCCGTCATCAGCTTTTTGGCGCAGGGTCGCCCGCCGCGATCACCCGCGCGCCCTGGCGGAGGCGCGTGCCGTCCGAGAAGGTCAAGAGCAGCGACAGGATACGCCCCGGCTTCACCCCCGGATTCATGTCGTACAGCATCACATGCCGACCGCCCGGCTGAAAGGCGACGGTGCCGCCCGCCGGGATGGGCACGGAATCGACCTTCTTCATCGCCATGCCGCCTTCATGCATCTCGCTGGTGATCGCGACGTCGCTGCTGACCCCAATCAGGTTCAGCGGCTTGGGGCCGCCATGGATGATGAAATAAGCGGCGGCTGGGCGCCCCGGCACGGCGGCCAGGCGGACCCAGCCCTCTTCGGTCGAAAGCTCGGGCTTGGAGGAGCAACCGCCCAGCGTCGCCACCCCGGCGAGTGCCCAAAGGCCCAGAAAAGTGGCGCGACGCATGACAAACCCTCCCGTTTCGGCAAATCCTGACGCGACACTAGGTTCCATCCAATCTTGCGGCAACAAAACGCCCACCTATATCCGCCTTCGTGAACGGGGTTTTCGGGTTGCCGCTTTCGGGACCGGCGAACCCCGGCATTGGACTTCCAGACTATGTTCTTGAGGGGCATTTAGAGACTTATGGCAAAAGTGATCGGCATCGACCTCGGCACCACCAACAGCTGCGTCGCTGTCATGGAGGGCGGCAAGCCCAAGGTTATCGAAAACGCGGAAGGTGCACGCACCACGCCGTCGATCGTCGCCTTCGCCAAGGATGGCGAGCGTCTGATCGGCCAGCCTGCCAAGCGCCAGGCGGTGACGAACCCCGACAACACCATCTTCGCGGTGAAGCGCCTGATCGGTCGTCGCTTCGACGATCCCGTCACCAAGAAGGACACCGAGCTGGTTCCGTACGCCATCGCGCGCGGACCCAACGGCGACGCCTGGGTGAATGCGGGCGGCAAGGATTACAGCCCGTCGCAGATCTCGGCCTTCACGCTGCAGAAGATGAAGGAAACCGCCGAATCGTACCTCGGCGAGACGGTGACCCAGGCGGTCATCACGGT
>DXIH01000069.1 GCA_019112965.1 Candidatus Sphingomonas excrementigallinarum
AGCAGCAGCACCGAATGCGGATTCTGATCGACCGCGTCCGTGAGCAGACCGCCCTGGTCATAGCCGACATAGCCGGGAGGGGCGCCGATCAGACGGCTGACCGAGTGACGCTCCATATATTCGGACATGTCGAACCGCTGGAGCGGGATGCCCAGGATGGTCGCCAGCTGGCGTGCGACCTCGGTCTTGCCGACGCCGGTGGGGCCGGTGAACAGATAGTTGCCGATCGGCTTGTCGGGATCGCGCAGGCCCGCCCGGCTGAGCTTGATCGCCGAGGACAGGTTCTCAATCGCGGCATTCTGGCCGAACACCACGCGCTTGAGGTCGGTCTCAAGCATTTCCAGCTGCTGGCGGTCGTCGGTCGACACACTTTTCGGCGGGATGCGCGCCATGGTGGCGATCACGGCCTCGATCTCCTTGGGCGTGATCGTCTTCTTGCGCTTGCTGACCGGCACCAGCATCTGCATCGCGCCGACCTCGTCGATCACATCGATCGCCTTGTCGGGCAGCTTGCGGTCGTTGATATAGCGTGCCGACAGCTCGACCGCCGACTTGATCGCATCGGGTGTGTACTTTACCTGGTGGTGATCCTCGAACGCCGAGCGCAGACCCGCCAGGATCTTGATCGTGTCCTCGATCGTCGGCTCGTTCACGTCGATCTTCTGGAACCGGCGCAGCAGGGCGCGGTCCTTTTCGAAGTGATTGCGGAACTCCTTGTAGGTGGTCGATCCGATGCAGCGGATCGTGCCGCCCGACAAAGCGGGCTTGAGCAGGTTCGATGCATCCATCGCCCCGCCGCTGGTCGCGCCCGCGCCGATGACGGTGTGGATCTCGTCGATGAAGAGCACCGCGTGCGGCAGCTTCTCCAGCTCGTTGACGACCGCCTTCAGCCGCTCCTCGAAGTCGCCGCGATAGCGGGTGCCCGCCAGCAGCGCGCCCATGTCGAGCGAGTAGATGACGGCGTTGAGCAGCACCTCGGGCACGTCGCCCTCGACGATCTTACGCGCCAGGCCTTCGGCGATGGCGGTCTTGCCGACGCCGGGATCGCCCACGTAGAGCGGGTTGTTCTTCGACCGGCGGCACAGGATCTGAACGGTACGGTCCACTTCGGGGCCGCGCCCGATCAGCGGATCGACCTTGCCGATCTTGGCCTTTTCGTTGAGGTCGACGGTGAACTGCTTGAGCGCGCTCTCGGCCTTGCCCTTCTCAGGCGCCTTGGCGGGCTTTTCTTCCTCCACGCCCTTGGGCGGGGTGGATTCGGTCGTCGCACCACCCTTGCCGACGCCGTGGCTGATGAAGCTGACGGCATCCAGGCGGCTCATATCCTGCTGCTGCAGGAAATAGACGGCGTAGGATTCGCGTTCGGAGAACAGCGCGACCAGCACGTTCGCGCCGGTCACTTCGTCGCGGCCCGAGGACTGGACGTGCAGGATCGCGCGCTGGACCACGCGCTGGAACCCGCTGGTCGGGGAGGGGTCGGTTGCCGCCTCGACCTTCAGCGCGTCGAGTTCGGTGTCGAGATACTGGGCGACCGTCGCCTTCAACTCGCCCGTGTCGACATGGCACGCTTCCATCACCTTGGAGGCATGTTCGTCGTCGATCAGCGCGAGGAGGAGGTGCTCCAGCGTGGCATATTCATGGCGCCGCACGGTCGCGGCTTCGAGCGCCTTGTGAAGCGTGGTCTCAAGCGCGGGGGCGAAAGATGGCATCTACGATACTCCTGGCGAAGCGCAGGGGACGGGCGCTCCGTTGCGACCAATGTCGGGATGGGGAGCCCCGGCATCAAGCGGGTATGGCACGGCGGGTCTGAACAAACCGTGTTCGGGGGCCCCAGCGTGTCTGGCGGGCGGTGCGTGTTCGACGAAAGCGGCGGCGCGGGCGAACCGGCGGAGGGCGCTGAACCCGTCCGGTGCGCCGGTCGTCACCGCTTGAACAGGGCGTCGGCGCTGGCGCGGTGGGTGGCGGCGCGCTCCATGTGGCGTCGGGTGCGCGCGATCTCGCCCTCCAGCGTCGCGATCCGCGCCTCCAGCTCGGTCACGGAGAGCGGATCAAGGTCCTGCTTCGTCACCGCGGCGAGCGCGTCGGGCAGGCGGAAAGGGGAATCGTCCTGTTCCATAACGGGATGCAGCGTTGACCCCAACGCCGTCGATGTCAATAACGGTGACACAAGAGCCGACGATGGGGGATGGCAGCCGGTGCACGCGTTTGGCGATGGGATGGGGATCGGCGATATCCCGACAATGATGACCGCCATCGATCCGGAGGATGCGGGCGGTCCCGAGGTGCTGGTGCCCGTCCAGCGCCCGACGCCGACACCGGGCGCGGGCGAGGTGCTGATCCGCGTCGCCGCTGCGGGCGTGAACCGGCCCGACGTCATGCAGCGTCAGGGGCTCTATCCGCCGCCGCCGGGCGCGCCCTCCATTCCGGGGCTGGAGATCGCAGGCCATGTCGTCGCGGTCGGCGAGGGGGTGGGGCCGGAAATGCTGGGCCAGCCGGTCTGCGCGCTGATCGGCGGCGGCGGCTATGCCGAATATGCCCTGGCGGTCGCCGAGCATTGCCTGTCGGTGCCGCACGGCCTGTCAATGGTCCAGGCCGCGGCCATTCCCGAGACGCTGTTCACCGTGTGGACCAACGTGTTCGAGCGCGCCTATGCCGATGAGGGCGACACGCTGCTGGTGCATGGCGGGACCAGCGGCATCGGTACCATGGCGATCCTGCTGGGGCGTATCTTCGGGCTGAGCGTGATCGTCACGGCGGGCTCGGACGAGAAATGTGCGGCCGCCGAGACGCTCGGTGCGGCCAAGGCGATCAACTACAAGACGGTCGATTTCGTCGAGGCGGTGAAGGACTTCACCGACGGCAAGGGCGTCGACATCGTACTCGACATGGTCGGCGGCGATTACCTGCCGCGCAATATCCAGTGCTTGGCCGAGGACGGCCGCCATGTCTCGATCGCCGTGCAGCGCGGGGCGAAGGCGGAAATCCCGATCTGGGAGATCATGCGCCGCCGCCTGATCCTGACCGGCTCGACGCTGCGCGGCCGCGACCGGGCGTTCAAGGCGATGGTCGCCGACGAGCTGTCGCGGCTGGTCTGGCCACATGTCGAGGAGGGGCGGCTTCGCCCCGTCATCGACCGCAGTTTCCCGCTGGCCGAGGCCGCCGAGGCGCATCGCCGGATGGAGGGCGGCGACCACATGGGCAAGATCGTGTTGACCATGGGCGCCGGGTCGGACGACTGAGGGTCCGTGCGGGAACGGGCTGAGGCATGTTTTGCGGCACCGGCTGTAGCGCCGATCTTGATCCAGCTGCAAAAGATTGCAACGGATCGAACGACCGGATCGGCCGTTTTCCCACGCCGAATCCATGGGGGGTGGCGATGGTGCAGGGTGGTGGCCGGATCGGACTGGTCTGCGTGGGTCTGGCAAGCGGATGGGCGATGGCGGCGCCGGTGCAGGCGGAGTCGCCGCGCGAGCTGCTGACCCAGGCGTCTTTCGGCGACTCCGACGAAGAGACCGCGCTGCGTCGTGTCTCGGCCGCCTATGTGTCGGCGATCAACCTCCTGAAGCGTGCCCCCGACGACCATGAAGCGCTGCTGATGCGCGCTACTGCGCTCGGCTACCGCGCCAAGCTGACCGGCAATCGCAGCGATGCGATCGCGGCCCGCCGCCAGTTCGAGGCGCTGGTTGCGCAGAAGCCCCGCGATGCCGAGGCGCAGCTGGCGCTGGGGGCCTGGCACATCGGGGCGGTCAAGAAGCTGGGGGCGATCGTCGGGCGCGCGGCCTTGGGGGCGCAGCGCGGCGTCGGCTTCGCCTCGCTCGACCGGGCCATCGCGCTGGGCGGCGACCGGGCGCTGTTTCCGGGGCTGGCGGCGCTGCTCCGACTGGAGCTGGACCCGCGCGATCCGCGCGGACGGGCGCTGGCGGAGGCGGCGGTGCACGCCGGGACGGTGACGCCGATCGATCGCATCCTGCAACGCGCCTGCACCGCCGTTCTGGCCGCGTTGCGCACCGGCGACCTGGCCAAGACCCGGGCACTCGCTTCGCAATCGCTGCCCTTCGGACGCTTCGACGACGACAACTGAGCGGCTGGACGCAGGGGCGATCAGGGTCTATCGCGCCCTGTCCCGACAGTTTGTGGCAGCGCACCTTGCTCTCGGGAACGGCTTTCATTAGATTTGTCGCAGCTACGGCCGCTCCGGTGAGGGGCGGCCCTTTTATTTTCCGACTGGAGTGATCCCCGTGGCCCAGCCGCTCATGCCCCATGCGACCGCTTCCTGGCTGGTCGACAACACGTCGCTCTCGTTCGAGCAGATCGCGGATTTCTGCGGCCTCCACATCCTCGAAGTCCAGGCGATCGCCGACGACACGGCCGCCACCAAGCTGACCGGCCGCGATCCCGTCCGCGCGCACGAGCTGACCCAGAGCGAGATCGAAAAGGCGCAGGCCAACCCCGATTACCGTATGAAGATGACCAAGGGCCCCGAGCAGGTCCGCCGCACCAAGGGCCCGCGCTACACGCCGGTCAGCAAGCGGCAGGACAAGCCGGACGGCATCGCCTGGATCATCCGCAACCACCCGGAAATCTCGGACGGCGCGATCAGCAACCTGATCGGCACGACCCGCACGACGATCGCCGCGATCCGCGACCGCAGCCACTGGAACATCGCCAACATCACCCCGAAGGACCCGGTGACGCTGGGCCTGACCACCCAGCGCGAGCTGGATTCGGCGGTGGCGAAGGCGGCGAAGACGACCGGCGGCAATGCCGAGGCGCAGCCGACCGACACCCGTCTGGAGGGCGACCGCGAAGCGCTGCTCGCCTCGCTGCGCGCCGAGCGCGAACAGGCCAGCCGCGATGTCGATTCGATCGGCCATGGGCATGGCGACGACGTGATCGACCCGCACTCGCTGTTCCGCAGCTGATCCACGGGCCTCGGCCTGACGAAGGGGGCGTCCACCTTGGTGGTGGGCGCCCCTTTTGCATGGGGGGAACGGCGTCCGGCGATTGCCGTTGAGCCTGATCGAAGGAGAAGCCCATGTCCGATCAGGAAACACGCCCCGACCATCCCCGCGCCTCCAACCGTGGCGACAGCGGCGAAGTCTATGACCGTGGGGACGAGCGCGCGATGGGACGAGACCTGCCGTCCGGCCAGGTCGCACCCAAGTCGCCCGCGCCTGGCGACGGCAATGCGGATACCAGCCTGCCCACCGATAATGGCAAGCGCGCGTCGGTCGATCCGAAGACGGGGGAGGTTCATGGCAGCGGGGCAGGGGCTGGCGGTGGCCATCGCGGCGACGAGATCGGCGAGGTGGACCCCGCGACCCCGCCGGGCATAGGGCCGCGCCCGGTGGACTGATCCATCCTCCCCGGCACGGGGAGGGGGACCATGCACAGCATGGTGGAGGGGGCGTGCGGCCAGGTGTAACCTTTGCGGAAGCCTCCCTCCGTCAGATCTACGGTCTGCCACCTCCCCGTACCGGGGAGGATAAACGGCATCGCACCGACAGGGCGATGTCAACTATCCGGCGATGTCAGGAGAAAGTGGCAGGAGTGCACGGACTCGAACCGTGGGCCCTCGGTTTTGGAGACCGATGCTCTACCAACTGAGCTACACTCCTGCAAGGCGGCCGCCATTAGCCCGGCTGGCGGGGCGGGACAAGGCCAAAATTGCGATTTTAGCAGATCCTCGGAAAAAGCCCGTCTGCCCGCCGTCCCGCGCCGACATTGACCGCCCGGCGACTCCCGCGTATAGGCCGCCGCTGCACGAAGGGGATTTCTCGGGATTCGGGACATGTCCGTCGGGCAAGCTTGAACATTGCTGGATGCGAATAGGGCCGGGCGTAAGCCACGATGGCCCCTTTTTGTATTCCGAAGTGCTGTGATGGCTCCAGCAAAGTAACCTCATGGAAAGGTGAAGGCTTCAATGCCGACGATCAACCAGCTGGTCCGCAAGGGCCGCGAACTGCAGAAGGCCAAGTCCAAGGTCCCTGCAATGGAGCAGAACCCGCAGAAGCGCGGCGTTTGCACCCGTGTCTACACGACGACCCCGAAGAAGCCGAACTCGGCACTTCGCAAGGTGGCCAAGGTCCGTCTGACCAACAGCCGCGAAGTCATTTCGTACATCCCGGGCGAAGGCCACAACCTGCAGGAGCACTCGGTGGTGCTCATCCGCGGCGGCCGTGTGCGCGACCTTCCCGGCGTGCGCTACCACGTTCTGCGCGGCGTTCTCGACACGCAGGGCGTGAAGGATCGCAAGCAGTCCCGCTCGAAGTACGGCGCCAAGCGTCCGAAGTAAGCCGGTCGGGCCTGCGTGCAGGCTCCTCGACCATCAAAGGCTGAAGTTTTGTAAGGAAATACGAGAATGGCTCGTCGTCGTCGTCCCGAAAAGCGGGAAATTCTGCCGGACCCCAAGTTCGGAGATGTGGTCCTGTCGAAGTTCATGAATTCGGTCATGCTGGACGGTAAGAAATCCGTGGCCGAAGCCATTGTTTACGGTGCTCTGGAAACCGTCGAGACGCGCGCCAAGCGCGATCCGATCGGCGTGTTCCACGATGCGCTGAACAACATCAAGCCGGGCATCGAAGTCCGTTCGCGCCGCGTCGGCGGTGCGACCTACCAGGTTCCGGTCGAAGTCCGTCCGGAGCGTGCCCAGGCTCTGGCCATCCGTTGGCTGATCGGCGCCTCGCGCGCCCGTTCGGAGAACACGATGGCCGCGCGTCTGTCGGGTGAGCTGATGGACGCTGCGAACAACCGCGGAAACGCGGTCAAGAAGCGCGAAGATACGCACCGCATGGCGGAAGCGAATCGCGCCTTCTCGCACTACCGCTGGTAAGGGCCTTGCGGCGGATCGGATTTGTTTCCGGCCTGCCGCAACCTTTTCAGGGTGCGGTGCCGGCGGTCTTCCGCTGGTCACGCAAACAGCCTATATAAGGGGGAGCCGGGCCAACCGGCTCCCC
>DXIH01000070.1 GCA_019112965.1 Candidatus Sphingomonas excrementigallinarum
GGACAGGATGCGGCGATAGAGCAGTTCATGCCCCTTCACGACCGATTGGGGGTTGCGCGAAATCCGGTCCCCCGCATCGAAATAATATTGGGTCAGCGGCTCGTGAGACAGTGCGATGCGTCCGGCCTGTCGAAGCTTCAGCCACATATCCCAGTCCTGGCAGCTGGGCAGCGCAACGTCGAAACCTCCGATATCCAGGAAAGTCTGCCGTCGGATCATCGCTGCCGAGCAACCGCCGAGGGTATTTTCGTAAAGCAACCCATCGGGGTCGTCGGTTTCGGGACCGAACTTGCGGGTGCCACCACCCTTGCCGTCGAGGAATACCGTGTCGCTGAACACCGCGACGACATCGTCGTCCATCAGGGGCACGAGCGAGGCAAGCTTGGTCTCGTCCCAGCCATCGTCGGAATCGAGCAGCGCGATCCATTCGCCGGTCGCCGCCGCCGCGCCAATATTGCGGGCGTTGGGTGCCCCGGCACGTTTGTCGAGCGGGACGATGCGGATCGGTACGGCTTCGCTTCGGGCGGCCTGTGCCGCCGCGATGGTCGCCCCATCGTCGTCCGACCCGTCATCGACCACGATGATCTCGATCGGCCGAAAGGTCTGTGTGTTGGCGCAAGCGATGGCGCGCCCGATCACGGCGGCGCGATTGCGCGCCGGAATGACGACCGATATCGTCGTTGTCATGATGCCCGTATCTCCCCCGTAACCGGCGAGGATATAGGGTATAAAGGCATTTCGATACGAGCGCGGATTGGGAAGGTCGATGCTCCATACTCGTACAACTCGTCGGCCCGATGGGCGCGGTGCCGTATGGTTTCGCCGCGCCGCGCACCTGACGCTGGGGGTGGCGGCCATCCTCTATGGGGCAGCGCTGCCAGCACAACGGCAACGCGATCCCGGCGAACAGCCCTTTTCGGCGCAGAGCGTCTGGAACACGCCGATCGGACGCGGGGCGATCTATGACGCGCCGGATTCTCCCGAAAGTCTGCTCCTTCATACCGACGATGCGGGCGGCCCGGTGGGCTCCTTCCCCTGGATCGGGAAGGACGCCATCGGGCTATACATGGCGAAGTCCTCGGACCCGGTTCGGCGCTGGTCCTATGACGCGCGGGCGGGGGGTGGACCGACGTGGCGGGGCGGGCCGCCGATCCTGAACGGCTGGATCGACTTGCCAACGCCCACCGATATTCGTTTCCTGGGCGGGACCGACAAGCATGCCATCCTGATCGATCCCGATCACCGCTATGGCTATGAGGTCTGGCTGGGGGAGGCCAGGGGCGATGGCTATCACGCCACCTATCTGGTCCGCACCGACCTGCGAGGATCGGGCATATCGCTGGTCGATGGCCAGTCGCAGGGCATCCGCGCCTTTGGCGGATCGCTCGCCGGTGGGCTGATCCGGTGCCGCGAGCTGGCGAATGGCGATATCCCCCATGCCCTAGCCGTGTTGTTGTCCAACGATCAGCTGCGCAAGGGCTCGACCATGTTCAAACAGAAGGTCTGGCCCGCCAGTTTCACCGACGATGGCGGCCGTAACGGCTATGCGGGGGAGGTGCCAATGGGGGCGTTGCTCGCCATTCCGGCCGATGTCGACATCGAAAAGCTGCCGCTGACCCGCGAAGGCAAGGTGCTGGCGCGCGCCTATCAGCGCTTCGGGGGCTATGTCGTCGATCGGACGATCAAGACGATGACGCTCGCGACCCTGGAGCAGGGATGCGACAAGACCGCCATCGACCATCTCTTCGCGGATCGGCGGACGATTCGTGATCGTCTGGTCCGGGTGCTCAACAACACGCCGCGCCATGTCGGCGGGCCGGGCGAACGCATCGCCCCGGCTCCGCCGCCGCTTACCCCCAAAGGATCGGGGGAATAAGCGTTACAGCCTCGCGCTCTGCCAGCGCATGCCGTTTTCCGGCGACTGAACGCTGATCCAGCTATAGTCGGTCTGGTCGACCCTGCGGACCCAGGGCGTGTCGCTGTCCAGCACCATGTCGCCATCGGCCGTGCGGGCGATCAGGACGGTGTGCAGCTTGGTCTGGCGGCTATAGACCACCGCGAAGCTCAGTCGCTTGCTGTCGAACCCCTGGGCGATCAGTTGAAAGCGCTTCTCGATCGCCAGGTCTTCGCAGTCGCCCTGTGCGCCATGGCCAATGCCGCTGCGCGTCCAATGTTCGGCGGTGGCATAGATCTGTATGTCCGGGCGCTGGCGGACACGGCTGTTGACCAGTTTGTTGACCGAATCGAGCAGCTTGTCACCCGCCCGATCGGCTTCGGCGGGAGCCGGGCCGCGACCGGGCGCGGTGACGGTCACGTCGGGGGCCACCACGGTCTCACCGACCAGCAACGGCATTTCCCCGGTCAGGACCGGCTGGACCCGCCACGGCCGCAGCGTTGCGACCGGATCGGACGCGCCCTGAAAGGGGACGACGGCGCCTGGCATTGTGGGCGCTCCGATCGATTCGGCGCGAGGCGTCGCGAGATCGTCAAGGACGATGGGCGACAGTCTCGGCACGACGGACAGGTCGGCGCCCCGCGCGACGGCCCGCACCCGGAAGGAAACCGCACCGGGCTTTTCCAGGCGGTGGATGATGTCGGGCATAACCGCCGCGATCATGTTGGTAACCGTCATGGCGAAGGCGGGTAAGCCGGTGGCGCCGCGTCCGTCGCGGAAGGCGGGCGGCGGACTGGGCGGCGCGTCGACCTGGATCTGACAGAAGGTCGCGTCCGTCCGGCACATGTCCACGAAGCCTGCAGGCGGAGCCATGACATCGCCGCGAAGAAGGAAGTGCGATCCGCCGGAATGGGCATGGGCCGGGCTCGCGGCGGCGACCGCCACCGAGATCGCAGCAATGGTCAAGCCTGCTTGATATCGCATCTCTACCTCCGTGTTCGGAGGCCGGGATGCGGCACTGACCTTTACGCCGGGGTTCAGCGGAAAGGTTTAGACGTTGTTAACCCATTTGTTCGGACATGGTCCCCCGCCGGGGCACCTCGACGCTTAGCGCAGCGCGATGATGCAGATCGCCACGACGCCCCAGCAGAAGGAGGCTGCGGCCCCGATCGTCACCAGATTGGCCAGCGAGATCGACTTGGCCGCGACCGGCCGCCCACGCATCGGCAATCCGGTCGCCGCCAGGTCCTCGGCCGCGAGATCGGAATGGTCCGTAGCAGTGGCGGTATCGAACTCGTGACTGTGGATCATGGATCGTTCCTTCCCGGACATCTTAGCGGGCCGAGCTTTATGAACGCTTAACATCGGGGTTAACGGCGCGAATACCAGTGCGGGGCGCGAAATTCCGGCTTTCCGGCGGAGCTTGCTGACGGTCCGATCGGTCTGCGCGATGATCGCACAACTGCCCCGCAATGGGATTTTCGCACCATGGCTGGTCGTGGACGCTCCGGAGCCCGGCCCCGTATAGGACGGGCAGGGGGTATTCGGTGCAGATCGTCAGCTTTTCACGAGTCGGAGAAGACACGCAGGAGGGTGATGCCCGAAGCACGATGCGTGCCCTTCGCCTGCAATATTATGTGGCGATGCTGGTGGCCGATGCGATTGCCGTGATGCTGGCGATGACGCTGGGCAGCCTGTTGCGATTCGATACGCCTTTCTCGCCCGAAGCGGCGACGTTGATTCTCGGACTCGTGCCGTTCTTCTGCTTTTTCGATCTCGCCAATATGCGGCCCGATTATCTGAACGACTGGCGCCGCTCGATCGTGTCGATGACGATCGCGCTGGGCAAGGCGGTGCTGGTCCTGCTGTTCTTCGGCTTCCTGCTCCATGCGATCGGTGACGCCTCGCGCCTGCTCGTCGGATATGGCGTGATGCTGGCGCTGGTGGTCGCACTCGTCCTGCGCGCGCTGCTCGTCACCTTGTCCACGCGCGCGTTCCAGGGGGGCGCGGTCAATCACGTCCTGCTGATCGATGGCGTCACGATGGATATCCCGGCGGGCCAGAGTGCGCTCCAGATCGAGCGGATCGACGGCGGCGACTTCAACAACCCCTATCTGCTCGACCAGTTCGCGCGGCGCTTTGCCGATGTCGATCATCTCACCGTCGCCTGCCATGCCGATCGGCGGCGCGACTGGGCGATGGCGCTGAAGGGGATCGGCACGCGCGCCGACATCATCATCCCCGAACTCGATGATCTGGGCAGCGTCGGTCATGCCATCGTCGCGGGGTCGTCGACCATCCTGATCTCGACCGATCCGCTCGGCCCCTATGACCGGATCGTAAAGCGTGCCGTCGACCTGGCGCTGGCGATCTCGGCACTGGCCTTCCTGCTGCCGCTGCTGGTCATGATCGCGATCGCGGTCAAGCTGGACAGCCGGGGGCCGATCTTCTTCCGCCAGCAGCGGGTCGGATACGGCAACCGCCTGTTCATGATGTACAAGTTCCGCAGCATGAAGGTGGAAACAAGCGACGCCAGGGGCGGCCGCTCGGCCAGCCGGGACGATGACCGCATCACCCGCGTTGGTCGCATCATCCGGGCCACCAGCGTCGACGAACTGCCGCAGCTGCTCAATGTCCTTCGCGGCGAAATGAGCGTCGTCGGGCCGCGCCCCCATGCGCTGGGTTCGCTCGCGGGGGATCAGCTCTTCTGGCATGTCGACGCGCGCTATCACCACCGTCACGCCTGCAAGCCCGGCCTGACCGGCCTGGCGCAGGTGCGCGGTTTCCGGGGCGCGACCCATAGCCGTGAGGATCTGGTCAGCCGTCTTCAGGCCGATCTGGAATATCTCAACAACTGGAGCCTGTGGCGCGATATCATGATCCTGCTGTCCACGGTCAGGGTCATCGTCCATCGCAATGCGTATTGACGGTTCGATCCGCATCCACCCGCTGCGCCTGTTGTGGGAGGATCGGCGCGGCGACATGCTGCTGGCCTGTGGCGCGCTTCTATGTGCCATGGTCGCGGGGCTGGCCTGGCTGGGCTGGTCACCCTGGCAGGCGGACGACTATCATCGTGCGCGCATGGCGGCCGATCCGGCTGGCTATGCCGCCCGCGTCGCACGCGAGGTCAACGCGCTGCCCATCGTCACCGGCATCCCGACGGTGGCGCCGGTCACCAATCTTCAGCTGCCGCCCGATATCGCGCGGCGCATCAACGCACTGACCCCCTTCGCGCGCGGCGCGAACCCGCCCGCGCGCCCCTTTTCCCTGAGCGAGGGCGTGGCCGATCGTCAGGCCGCCGAGGCATGCCTGGCCGCCGCCGTCTATTATGAGGCGGGGAGCGATCCGATGGGGCAGGCGGCGGTGGCGCAGGTCGTGCTCAACCGCGTCCGTCACCCTGCGTTTCCCAAGACCGTTTGCGGCGTGGTGACGCAAGGGGCGGAGCGTAGCACGGGATGCCAGTTCAGCTTCATGTGCGACGGATCGCTCCACCGCCGGACGCCGTCGCCCGCCGCGCTGACCCTGGCGCAGTCGACCGCGCGCTGGGCGCTCGGTGGAGGCGTGTTCCGTGCGGTGGGCAGCGCGACCCATTATCATGCGGATTATGTCGTGCCGCGCTGGAGCGGCGCGATGGACAAGGTGCTGGCTTTTCACACCCATCTCTTCTTCCGCTGGCGCGGCCCGGCGGGGGCGGCGGGGCTGTTGCGCGGCGGCGCGCAACCGGGCGAGCATCCCGGCGCGCTGGCCGCTTTCCTGTCGCCGACCGGCCCGGCTGGGGACGTGGCAGGCGGTGTTGCGACCGATCCCGCCGCCGCGCATGCCGTAGCGCCCGGCAGCAGCGATCCGGCCGGAGCCGCCGCGACGGCGCCCGGCGGGGTTGTGCGGTCGGACGAATGGCGCGGCATCTATTATCTGCTGCTCAGCCCCGACGACTATCCGGGCAGCTATGCGATCAAGGCGCTGCAGGCCTGCGGAAAGCGGACCAACTGCCTGGTCTATGGCTGGGATTCGGCCCGGCGCGTGCCGGTGGCGGTGACCGAGGCACGTCCCGCCGGGGTTGTCTTCATGTGGTCCCGCCATGGCGACGAGCAGAAAGCGATGTGGGATTGCGCGCGAACCCCACGCGACAAGCCTGAGCAATGCCTGCCCGGTACGGCGGGTCGTTCGGCCGCACCGACCGCAGCTTCCCCCGAGCGCTGACCGATACCGACGAAGATTTCGCTGTCCTACAGGCAAAGAAGCGGAACATAGGGTGAACTTCCGGTCATAGGGAGGGTCGAGAATGAAGGGGATTGTACGAGGCGGAAACGCCTTGGCGAGCATCGCAACCGTCATGGCAGCGCCATCGGCGGGCGCGCAGCAGGTGCAGGCCCCGGCGGGCTATGCGCCGCTGACCGCACCATGCATCGTCCAGGGGGATGGGCGTTGTGCGGCGATTACGGCAGATACGCCGATGCCGGTGGCATCCAGGGCCGAACGGCTGGTTCTGGCCAGCAACAACGTCGCCGCCGCACCTGCGACTACGCTGGGCGGCCTTTATGTGCTCAACCAAATGTGCAGCGGTTACGGCACCGTCGTCCTGCGCTATCTGGGGGCGGACGGTAGCACGATGCTTCCGCTGGTCAGCCGTTCGGCGGGGGATTCCGGCGGTGGGACCACCCTGTATCTCGGCGCAGGAACGGTGGTCGACGTTCAGCTGTCGGGGACGACCGGCTGTGGCGTCCAGCTGGCACGGGTGCCCGCATGATGCGGCGGCTGTTCTTCGCCTGCGTCGTTGCGGCCATGCCGCTGGCCGCCGCGCCCGCGGTCGGGCAAGCGCTGACCGGCGGGCCGGGTGCGTCGCCCGCGAGCGTCCTGTCCAGCCCGGAATGGGCGCAGCAACCCGCTGATGGTGACAAGGCGCCGCTGGTCGGCGGGCGAATCCACCAGCGCTACCGGATCGCCGCGCCCGTCGCGGTGCTGGCCTCGCTGTACCAGACGACCCGGTTGATCGCCGCCCCGCCCGAGGTCAGCGACGTGGCAAGCGATCCGCTTTACGGTGACACGCGACTGACGTTGAGCATGGCGTCCACCAATGCGCGGCAGCTGCGTCCGCTGACGGCGCTGTCGACGCCGGTCAACGCGACGGGGCAGCTGATCCGCTTCTGGACGAAGCCGATCGCCGGTGTCGATCCCAGGTTGGCCGCCTACCGGATCCGGCTCTATTCGGAAGGCGCACCCGGTTCGCCCGGCGGCAATTATCTGGAGTTCAACGCCGCCTCGCTGATCCGCGAGGGACAGAAAGGCGGCGAGCAGCGCTGGGGCAGCTTTACCGTGCCGGTCAGCGCCTTCACCGCGGTCGGTTCGGGGGCCAATGCCACGGCGATCAGCTGGGCGATGGTCGAGGTACAGGCCAATGGCTCTTCGCCGATGACCATCGCGGTGGGCAATGTCGAAGTCGTTGCCAACGGCCTGGCCAAGGCGAAGATGATTATCGGTTTCGACGATCAATATCCCGCCACCATCGCTTATGCCTCGCGTGCGATGGCGCGCTATGGCTTTCGCGGCGTGCTGTATCTGTCACCGGCGATCGACACCGGCCGGGCGGGCAAGTTGGCGCCTGTCATGCTCAAATCGCTGCACGACAATCTGGGGTGGCAGATCGCCAGCCAGGCCTGGTCGACCGAGGCCGCGACGGGGGCGGGGGGCATCGACACGATGAGCGCCGACCAGCGTACCGCCGAAATGGCCAAGCTGCGCAACTGGCAGAACGGAATGGGCCTGACCGGCGGCGGCCATGGCAGCTATTTCAGCAATGTCGGGGTCAGCGACATGATCGCCTATCCGATGTTCCGCCAGCACTTTAAGTCGATGCGTGCCTATTATTTCGGCGAGTTTGCGCAGGTGGAGACCTATCCCTGGGGTGACCCGATGCGTATCCGCGCGATGGGGGCAGGCGAGTTCCAATGGGGTAACAGTCCCTCCATCTATTCGACCTATTGGAAGAATCATGTCGACCGGGCGATCGCGCAAAAGGGCGTGGGATTCCTGGTCTTTCACGACGGCCTGTCGGGATCGATGTCGAACTGGCAGTCCGGCTTCGACCAGTTGATGGCCTATCTCGATGCCAATCGAGCGAGTATCGACGTCGTCACGGTCGAGGATCTGGAAAACCCGTAACCGGCGATCCGCCGGTCGGGCGCAAATGAGAAGAGGGGTAGGGGGGATGACGGCAGCGGACAGGAAGGTCGGCCTTGCCGCGTCGCTGCTGACGGCCGTGCTGTTCGGCGAAGTGGCGGCGATCGGGGTCGACGGCCCGCTGTTGGCGACGATCGCGGCGGTGGCCGAACTGCTGGTCGGCGCGGCCGTCCTGCTGCTCGTCCGCCCCAGCCTGACCTTCTGGCGCATCTTCGCCCTGCCGCTAGCGCTGGCGATCCTGGCCTGGGCCTGGATCGCCAGCCCGACCTGGTTCGCGGTCGAGCCCTTTGGGCGGCAATGGAGCGCGCCCGACATGCTGCCCCAGGCCAGCGCGCGTTTTCTGGGCGGCATCGCCGTCCTGACCTCGGCGGCGGCGATCGGCTGGCGTCGGGGCGGTGTTCGTCTGACGATCGATCGCTGGCTGCTCTGGGGGCTGATCGATATCGCGCTGGCCTTGGCGCTGCGGCATTACGATCCGGACGCGGTTTGGGGGCTCGACAAGGGCGATCTTCGCGAGCGTTTCACGGGTACGTTTCTGAACGCCAATGCGGCGGGTTGCTATTTCGCGGTCCTGGCGGTGCTTGCGCTGGGACGGGGGCTTGCGCTGGCATTCGACCGGACGACCTCCAGCTCCTTCGTGACGCAGGTGACCACCCCGATCGCCTTTCTGGGCGGGATCGGAGCGTGTGCGATCACCGGGTCACGTACCGCGCTGCTCGCGTTTGTCATCGCGATGATCCTGATCGGCGCGCAGTTCGGGCCGCAATGGATGCGCCAGCAGCGTGGTAATGTCCGCGCGCTGGCGATCGGGGCCGGGGTCATCGGCCTGCTGCTGCTGGTGTTCGTCCTGCTCGGCGATGCGACCTTCGATCGCATCACGCTGTTGGGTGAGGACTGGACCGGGCGGACGGATATGTGGAGCCTGTATGGGCGGCTCGCGGCCCAGGCCCCGCTCGGCTATGGACCCGGCGGTTTCGACGATGCCGCGCTGCACGGTTTCGCCTCGATCCATGAGGCGCGTATCGCCTGGTATGTCCATGCGCCGCACAATGTCGTGCTGTCGCTGCTGATGACCGGCGGCTATCCCTATCTGGTGCTGATGATCGCGCTGACCGGGGCGCTGCTGTTTCCCTTTTTCCGCCGTGCGCATCGCCTGCGCGAGCCCGCCGTGGTCGGCGCCGTCGTGGCGCTGGGGCTGATCCTCGTCTGCGCCAGCACCGACATCGCACTCGACATGCCTGCGATCGCGGCGATGGCGGCGATGCTGGCGGGGCTGGTCTGGGGCCGTGCCTCCCGCTTCGTGGCGGGGGCGCTGGCGATTCAGGAGGAAGACGGGGAGAGGCGGCTCCTGACCAACGGCTCGGCGGGTGAACCGGCTACCAGGCCCAGCGCATAGGCATAGGTCCGACCCGACGCCTCGGCGAGCCAGGCCGTCTCGGACACCAGCCGGTCACGGGTCTGCGCATCCAGCCGGGGCCAGACCGCCACGCCGAAGCGGATCCGCCAAGGCGCGCTGTCGCGCAGGAACGGCGCGGCGCGGTAGCTCGCGGCCAGCGCGGCAATCGCCTGGGGTGACTCGGCACCGTGGTCGAGCAGCTCGATATAGGCCCTGGCCACCGCCGCCTCGCCCCAGATGGGGCGTGTGGCCTGCGCCTGGGCGATGTCGCGGCGTGCGGCGGCCAGCAGGGCGGGGGCATGGGCCGGATCGCCCGACGCCGCGCGGGCACGCATGACGCCGCGCAAGAGCGCCGCGCGGGCGGGCAGCGTATCGGTGTCGGCCGCCAAGGGATCGAGCGTGCGAAGATCATCCGAGGTCGCCAGATCCGCGGCCTGACGGATCGAGGCGTCGCGCATCCGCACGACACGGCGCTCGTCGCGCAGGACCGATAGGGTGAAGACCAGCGCGCCGCCCAGTGCCGTCAACGCGATCGCATTGACGGCACGGGTGGCGGCCGAACGCCGCTTATTCGGCGCGGTAGTAGGCATTGTATTTGGACGAGTAATAAAGCGCGCCGTAAGCCTCCTCGCCCGACTCGACCATCGAGAACAGCGCACCGGCCAGGCGTGCGTCGTCCTGCTGCAAGCCCGCCAGCGCGGTCTTCACCGCATTGACCGGGGTATCGCCCCACTTGATGACCATCACGACCGCGTCGGCCAGTGCGGCGATCGTCCGGCTGTCCGCGACGCCGAGCAGCGGCGCGGTGTCAACGACGATGCGGTCATAGCGCGCCGCCATGGCAGTCAGCAGGTCGCGCATTCCCTCGCCGCTGAACAGGTCGTCGGCGCGGAAGGCGGTATCGGCGACCGGCAGCAGGTCGAGACCCGGCTGCTTGTCGGCCATGATCGCCTGGTCGACCGGCAGTTGCTGGGTCAAAACCTCGACCAGCCCGACCTGCGGCTCGATCCCGGCCGACTCGCGCAGGCCCGCGCGGCGCAGGTCGGTGTCGATCAGCAGCACCTTCTCGCCCGCCAGCGCGCAGATACGGGCCAGCGCCAGCGCACTGCTCGTCTTGCCTTCGTCGGGCAGGCTGGACACCAGCGCGACGACCTTGCTGTTCTTGGGCAGGCCGTGACGCAGCACGCGCAGCGTCTCGGCATAGGAGCTCATCGGCTTTTCGAGCAGCAGCGCGGGCGCCGAACAGCGCTCACCCGCCGCGTTGCGCAGCTTGCTGGTGGCGATACGCGGCACGCTGGCCAGGACCGGCAGGCCCAGCGCCTCGATATCGCGGATCGCGTACAGTCCGGTCGCCAGCACTTCGCGCGTCACCACGCCCAGGCTGCCCAGCACCAGCGCGCCGATCCCGGCGAGCGCCAGCAACATGCGGCGATTGGGCGAGGTCGGCGCATCGGGCGCCACCGCGCTCTCGATCACCTGCGCCTGGCTGAGCGAGCTGCGCGACACCTGGGTCACCTGCTGCGCCTGTTGGTTCAGGCTGTCCAGCGCGGCATGGGCGGCGTCGGCCTTGCGCTTGTAGCTTTCGGCGGCGCCGGTCGCGCGGGTGTCACGCGACTGCTGCGCGCGCAGCCGGCCCATCTCGCTGCGCAAGCTGGCGGCGCGTGCCTCGGCGGCATTGGCTTCGCTCTGCAGGCCGCCGACGATGCGATTGGCCTCGTCCTTGATCTGCGCGTCGAGCGCCGTCAGCTGTTCGTTGACCTTGATGCTTTCGGGGTGGCGCGGGCCATAGCGGGACAGAACCTCGCCCTGACGCTGGATCAGCTGGGCGCGCTGGCTGCGCAATTCGGCGATCACGTTCGAATTGAGCACCGCCGACACCGCATCGATCCCGCCCGAGGCGATCTGCGCGCGCGCGACGCGCAGGCGGGCCTGCGCCGCCGCCGCTTCCGACTCGGCGGTGGCGAGCTGGTTGGCGAGGGGGCTGATCTGCTGGCCGGTGACCGTCGCGTCGCCGTCGTTCACGATGCCCGACTGCGCCCGATATTGTGCCAACTGCGCATCGGCCTGCGCGGCCTGCTGGTTCAGTTCGGACAGGCGCTGGTCGAGATAGCTGGTCTCGCGCGAGGCGGTGCCGCTGCGCTTGCCGATGCTGTAGGCGATATATTCGTTGGCGAAGGCGTTCGCGACATCGGCCGCCAGACGGGGATCGCTCGCCGTATAGCCGACATTGACGATATAGGTCATCTTGTCGCGCGCGGTGTCGAGATGACCGAGCAGGCGGTCGGCCAGCTCCTCCTCGCGCTTGTCGCGTTCGGCCGGGGTGGCGTTGGCGGGCAGGGGCTTCAACCCCTTGGTAAAGGCGGTGTTGCCGGCCAGGTTCAGCTTGTCGACCACGGCCGCCGCGATATTGCGCGAACGCATCACGTTGACTTCGGTATCGAAGATGTTCTGGTCGGGCCGCTCGCCGCTCATCTGCCCCAGCGCGGCATTGGGCGACGGGTCGATCTTCACCCGCGCCACCGCCTCGTACTTCCACGGCATCATCAGGATCAGCGCGGTCGCCACGGTGAAGGTGACGATCGCGATCACCGCGAAGATGCGCCAGCGCCGCCGGAACATGCCGATGGTCGCGCTCCACAGGGCGCGGATCACGCCGGGGCCGGTGGGCGGCGCCAGGTCGGCGGCGGGTTCGCCAAGTCGTTCGGTAAGCATGGTCCTGGCGCCTTATGGATGGATGGAGACGCCCGCGAGCGCCCGGAATTCGGAAAGGGACGGGCCGTTCAGCCCGACATTGTCGCTGCTGCGCCGCGAGTAGCCCAGGTCGAGACGCCCGGTCAGCAGGCGGCTGGCGAGATAGGACGCGCCGCCCCCGACCTGCTTCACCCGCGCCTTGCCGGGAACGCCGACGAATTCATTCTCGGCAAAGCTGATATTATAGTTGAGCAACAGGTTGCGCAGCAGCTCGTGGTCGAAGCGCAAGGCTGCGCCCGTATTGAAGAAGCCGCTGCCGGCGAAGGTCGAATCCTGGATGTCGCGAAAGGCGTTGAAGGTGACCGTGGTCAACGCCGTCGGGAAATATTCCAGCTTCGAGTCGAACGACAGGCCGCTGACATTCCGATAGATCGGTGCGGTAAAGCGCCGGTCGATATAGCCGATGCCGACCGAGCCGCGCAGCAAGGCGGTCAGATCCAGCGACACGCCGGTCAGCAGGCGGATTTCGCGCGAGTCGCGATTGGCGATGGTGGGGGCCAGCGGCTGGTCATAGCTGGTGCCGGTATAGGTCACCTGGCCGAACAGGCCGGTATCGGGCGTCAGGCCATATTCCAGCTGCAATGCGCCGCGCGCGACTTCGCGGTCGCGATTGTCCTGCGAGATCAGGAAGCCGGTCAGCGTGCGGACGGGCAGGAAGTTATACTTGGCGTAATCCAGGCTGCCGACGACGCGGACGCGCGCGAAGCGGGCATCGGCCATGAAGCGCGCCTGGCTTTGCTGATAGGGCGTGACGCTGCGCACATTGACCAGCGCGGCGCCGGAGAATTGCGATTCGAACCGCCGCGCGGTGTCAAGGCCCAGGGTCAGCGCGATGTCGCTGGTCGCATCGAAGCGGCCGAGCGAACCCAGCGACCAACCGTTCTGGTTGCGCGGCGTCGCTTCTGCGTAGCGATAGAAATCGCCTCCGCCGGTCAGCTGCAGGCTGTGGCGCGACCAGTCGGAACGGGCGAGCAGGCGCGGCGCGACGCGCAGGAACTCGTCTGCGGTCTGGTTCGACGTGGTCTGATAGACGTTGTCGGTATAGCCGACCTGGGTGTCCAGCGTCGGCAACAGGGTGAAGCCGCCGACCTTGTAACCGACCGGATTGGTTTCCGGACGGGCGCGTTCGAGGACGCTTTCGTTGCGCCCCCGGTCGAATGCGATCGGCACGACCGTATCGATGGCGTTGGAAACCTGTGCTTCGGCCGCAGCCGACACCGTCAGGGCGCCGACGGCGACGCCCATCGTCCAGAAGCGTAACATGGAACCCCCCAAGAGTTGGGGCCGGCGTCATGACCGGCCCGGAGATTTTTTAGTTCTGAGTCGTGTAATTGACGCCGACACCGCCGCCGCCGATGGCCGGACCTGCCCCCAACGCCGCGGCCGTCGTGCCCGCGCCGCCGGTACCGCCGGTACCCGACTGGCCCCGGCGGGCCGCCGACAACGCATTGGCCAGCGCGGCCTTGACCTTGCGGCTCTGGTTGCCCGGCTGTTTGCCGACAAAGGTCAGGGCGGCGACGTTGACGGCTGCGCTTTGCCCCTGCTGCGAAACCGCGAAGGTGATCGCGGCCTCGACATCCTGTTCGCTGGCCGTGGCGGGCAGCGCGGCGACGGCGGCGGTGATCGCATCCGCGACCTTTTGAACCGCGGCCGGATCGGGCTCGCTCGTGGAGGCGGGGGGCGATGCGGGCGTGGAGGGCGCCTGGTTCTGCGCCATCGCCAGCGCCGGGGCTACGATGCCCAGCGCCATGACGGTCACGACGCCCGACGTCTTGTGTGCGATGTTCGACATGTGGTTTCCCCTGTTGCCCCGTCCCCTGGAGCGATCAAAAATAACGTTCGCCGACGCGTACCGTGTCGCCCGGATAGATGGTGACGCCCGAGTCGAGCTTGTATTCCCGCTCCGCCGTCTCGCCGAACCGCTTGATGAAGATCTTCTTCTTGTTGGCGCGGTAGGTGAACCCCTCGGCACGCGCGACCGCGTTCAGCGCCGACAGGCCGTTGGAATAGGGATATTCGCCCGGCTTGCTGACCTCGCCCAGGATGTAGAAGGGGCGGTAGGTGAGCACGTCCATGCTGACGCGCGGCTGGCGCAGATATCCGTCGGCGAGCTTGGTCTCGATGTCCTTGATGACCTCGCGCGGGGTACGGCCGATCGCCTTGACGTCGCCGATCAGCGGCAACGACAGCACGCCGGAATCACTGACCGTGAACTCCCCCGACAGCGTATCCTCGTTGAACACGATGATGCGGACCTTGTCGGCGACGCCCAGCTTATAGTCGACGAGCGGCGCGACGGGCGTCGTGGCCCCGGTCGTCGCCCCGGCCATCGCCGGGGCGGTGGCGGCGGGTGGCTCGGCCGCGGGTGCCGCGCCCTGCTGGGCCGCGACGGGCGCGGCCATCATTAGCAAGGAAAGACACAAGCAAAGATCACGCATACGAATGCCCCCAAATAACCGGCGCGCTTTTTATATGTTGTGCTGCATACGCGAACAACGATCCGTGAATAGCGGCCGGGGCGCGGCTTTCCGTTGTTACGTCCCGATTCCGGACAAGGACCGATGCCGCTCAGCCATTCCGGGGCGGCATGTCTATGGGCAGCAGGCGACTCAACTTGGCGGCTTCACGCATCTGGTCATGACGTTCGGCGACGCGTGCCCGACCGGTGCGCCCCATGGCCGCCAGCGTCGCGCCGTCGGTGCCCGCGCATTCGCGGATCGCCTGTGCGATCGCCTCGGCCGAACCGGGGGTATAGAGCCAGCCGGTCTCGCCGTCGCGGACCAGATCGGCCATCGCGGCGACATTGGTGGCCAGAACCGGACGGCCCAGTGCCAGCGCTTCCATGACGACGATGGGCAACCCTTCGGCAAAGCTCGCCATCACCATGGCGCGCGCGCGGTCCAGCTCGGCCCGGACCCGGCTTTCGTCGGCCCAGCCGGTGATGGTGACATGCGCGCCCAGATCGTGCCGGGCGATCGCCGCCTCGATCTCGGGCCGCATCTCGCCATCGCCGACCAGGGTCAGCGTCGCCGGCACACCCCGCCGCCGGGCCAGCGCCAGCCCCTCGATCAGCAGCAGCTGCCCCTTCTGTCCGCTCAAACGGCCGATACAGACGAAGTGCGGCGCATCGGCAGGCGGCGTCAGCGGCACGTCCAGAAAGTCGGGAAGCAGGCCGCAGCGCACCACCTTCACCTTGTGCCAGTCCTCCAGCCGGGCCCAGCGATAGAGCTGGCTGGCGCAGAAATCGGTGATCGCCACGACATGCGCGGCGTTCGCGATCTTCAGCCCCAGCTTTGTCGAAAGCGGCCGGTCGAATTCGTCCGGGCCATGGACCGTGAAGCTGTAGGGGATCCCCGCCATGGTCGCGCCCAGCATCGCGATCTCGGCGGCGTTGGTGCCGAAATGGGCATGGAGATGCCGTACGCCCGCCGCCATCATGTCCCGGGCGAGGCGCGCGCCCTCCAGGAAGCTGACGATGTGGAGGGGGATGGACCGATCCGTCTTGCGACACATCGCCAGCGTCAGGCGCAACGCGGCGAGCCAGCGGCCGGGATAGCGGACGAGCATCGCAATCCCCGCGATCAACAGCGGAGCGACCCCGCCGCGCAGCAGGAACCGGGTCCGGTCGCGCTCGGACAGGTCGACCGGATCGACCAGTTCGGCGTCCCACCCGCGCAAGGCCCAGCGATGAACCGTTATGCCCTGCGCCTCCAGCGCCAGTATCTCACGCCGGACGAAGCTGTGGCTGACCTTCGGATATTGGTTGATGAAATAGCCGATGGCCATGGGCGTATCCGATGCGTGAGAGGCGTCAGCGGCCTTTGGAAAGCGGACCCGGCGGATGCAACGTGGCATATCCGGGTAACGTATCAATACGGGGCAATAACGATGACGGCCGCCGATGACGGCGCTTCCCCGTCACGCGCCATGAACCTATGCGGCGTGTGATCGGTCGGGGAGCTGGTAATCACATGCATCGCAAGGACTTTTCGACGCATCGTCAGCGATCCCATCATTGATGGACGGGCTAGTCGTTCCTTTGTCGGGATCGAACCCGGACAGGCCGTCGGCGGGCCATCATCTGGCGCGGCTGGACGGTTGCCGGGCTATCGCCATCCTGACGGTGATGCTGGGGCACATGTTTCCCGTCGGCCGGGCGGAATGGGGCGGCAATGTCGCCATTTCCTCGATCGGCATGGCGGTGTTCTTCGCGCTTTCCGGCTTCCTGATCGTCAGCCTGTTGCTGCGGGACGATGCGGTCGTTCCGTTCATCATCAAGCGCCTGTTCCGCATCGTGCCGCTCGCCTGGCTCTTCACGCTGGTCGTGATCGCCGGGCAGGGGGCATCCTGGGATGTGATCGGGGCCAATCTGTTCTTCTTCGCCAATACCCAGAAGGCGTGGCTGGTCTATGCGCCGCATTTCTGGAGCCTGTCGGTCGAGGTGCAGTTCTATGCGTTCGTCGCCTTGCTGGTGGCGATCGGGGGGCGACGCGCGCTCTGGCTGCTGCCGCCGCTGGCGATAGCGGTCACCGCCTGGCGGGTCGGGCATCATGCGACCTTCGGCAGTCACACCTTCGACCGGGTGGACGAGATCATGGCGGGGGGAACGCTCGCGCTGCTGGTCGCCAAGCGGTGGCAGCCGCCTCGTTGGGCCAGAAGCCCGGTCCTTGTCGTAGGTCTTTTCGTCCTCCTGTTCTTCGGCATGCTGAAGCCCGTCGTCGCGGCGGTGCCCGTGATCGCCTATGCGCGGCCCTATCTTGCCACGTTGCTGGTGGGGCTGAGCCTGACCATGGGTGACAGCGCGCTGGCACGAATACTGGGCGGGCGGATACTGGGCTATGTCGCGCGGATTTCCTATGCGCTCTATGTCCTACATCCGCTGACCTATGCGGGATGGATGGGGAGCGGGGACGTGGCGGTTCGCTATACCAAGCGGATGTTCAGCCTGTTGCTCGCCTTTGCGGGGGCGCATGTGTCGACATTCTACTTCGAGCAGCCATTGACCCGGTTGGGACGAAGGATCGCGGATCGCTGGTCGCGGCCCGTTCGAGGGGCACCACATCAGGTCGCGGGGGTGGCATGAGCCGGATGGGGGTGTGGGCTAAGATCTGCGAAGACCGCGCGCTGTACCGCGAGGGCTGGCTGGCGCAGGGGCTTTGGGCGCTTGCCATCTACCGACTGTCGGCGGGGCGTTTTGCCCGGCGTCGCGGCGTGGTGCGCAGCCTGTGGGGCGTGGCGGCCAAGCTGGCGGGAAAATGGGCCGAGTTCGCCTGCGGCATCTCGCTACCCGAAACCGCGACGATCGGTCGCCGCCTGCGCATCGAGCATTTCGGCGGAATCATCGTCCATGGGTCTACCGTAATCGGCGACGATTGTGTATTGCGGCAGAATGTGACGCTGGGCAATCGCAGCGAAGCGCGCCCGCTCGAAGCGCCGATCCTCGGCAATCGGGTTCAGATCGGCGCAGGCGCGGTGGTGCTGGGCGCGGTGCGGATCGGCGATGGTGCGATCATCGGCGCCAATGCGGTGGTGCTGAGCGACGTGCCCGCCGGAGCGATCGCGGTCGGCAATCCTGCCCGGATCATCGAGCGCGCGCCCGACTGAACGGCGCTTTCCGGCAAGCCGAACGCAAGGATCGCGGCATCGTCCATGCCGATCCGGATAGCGTCAGATATTCGTGCAATCCACATCAGCCGCGCATAACCGCCATCCTGGCGTGCGCTGGTGACCCCTACGAGAATCGAACTCGTGTTTTCGCCGTGAGAGGGCGACGGGATCAAAAAAGCACGCTTTTCTGCGGGTTTCAGCTCTCCAGACTTTCACATTACTCCCAATTTTGATGCACCAGATTGCAAGGGGTTACGAGCGCTGTGAAAGTCAGACGACGTCGCGAATCACCGATTCGCTTCTGTGTAGACTGACACGCACGACCGAAGCACCAGACCGCGCATAGCCCGTCGTCGTCGGACCAACAAACCGCTTGCGTCCCGCAAGCTTGTGCGCAATGACACACACAAGAGCAGCGACCGAGGTAGGAGTCGGTCACCGCTCTACCGCACCGCGAGCCTGTAGGAGGGCGACCGGCGCACAAGGGCAATAGCAGGAGTTAATGTGAAGGTTCATCAGGTCGATGCACCGCATGGACGTAAGGGCCTTGTGAAGATGTGGGAGCCGGAAGGTTTCCCGTTCGAGCAGCAGGCCGTCGATCAGATCGACAACGTCGCGCGGATGCCGTTCATCCACAAGCACGTCGCCGTCATGCCGGATGCCCACGCGGGTATTGGGGCAACGGTCGGCACCGTCATCGCGACCAAGGGCGCGGTGATCCCCGCCGCGGTCGGCGTAGACATCGGGTGCGGCATGATGGCCGTCCGCCTGTCGATCAAGGGCGCGCAGCTGCCCGACAAGCTCGGGCATGTCCGCGAGGCGATCGAGCGCGCGGTCCCGCATGGTCGCGGCACGCCGCAGCAGATCCAGACGGGTCGCGATCCCGGATCGTGGGGCACGGCGCCGCATCATCACCGGCTGGCATGGGCGGGCCTGCGCGGTCGCTACGAGCGGATCATCGCCAAGCACCCGAAGGCAGCGCAGCAGGGTGCAGCCGGCGAGCGCCAGATGGGCACGCTGGGCACCGGCAACCACTTCATCGAGCTGTGCCTCGACGAGCAGGACAACGTGTGGCTGATGCTGCACTCGGGTTCGCGCGGGCTGGGCAACAAGATCGGCTCGTATTTCATCGAGCAGGCGAAGGAGGAGATGCGGCGCTACCACATCTACGACAGCCTCCCGGATGGTGACCTCGCCTATCTGGTCGAGCACACGACGCTCTATGACGATTACATGGAGGCGGTCGGGCTCGCGCAGGACTATGCGATGGAGAACCGCAAGTCGATGATGTGGGCCGCGGTGCAGGCGCTGCGCCAGCTCGCCGACCAGGGCCGGCTGCCGAACTTCGTCGTCACCGACGAGGCGGTGAATTGCCACCACAACTACGTCACCAAGGAAGCGCACTTCGGCGCGAACGTGCTGGTGACCCGCAAGGGCGCCGTCCAGGCCCGCGAGGGCACGCTGGGGATCATCCCTGGCTCGATGGGCACCGGCAGCTTCATCGTGCGCGGGCTGGGCAACAAGGACAGCTTCTGCTCGTGCTCGCACGGCGCGGGGCGCGTCATGAGCCGCACCCAGGCGAAGAAGCTCATCACGCTCGACGAGCATGCTGCGGCGATGAAGGGGATCGAGGCTCGTCTCGACGCCGACATCATCGACGAGAGCCCGCGCGCCTACAAGCCGATCGGGGCCGTCATGGACGCCCAGGCCGACTTGGTCGAGATCATGTTCCGGCTTCGCCAGATCGTGAACGTGAAGGGCTGACATGCGCATCCGCCTCTTGAGCCAGCAAGGCCCTCACGAGCGCGGCACCGAGCATGACGTTGTGACCGTCGTCCCACACGGCGGTCACTACGACTGCGCGGAGCAGTATATCCTGTCGGATGGCATCCACGTCCCGTCCGACAGATCAGAGAAAATCTAACCCACCCGACAACAAAGTCATTGACGTGTAATTAGTGTGTGCTAACCAACACACACAAACAGCAGGGCAGACATGCAGAAGACTTTCCACGAACTCTACAAGCTGGACAGCAAGGGTAAGACCCGCGTCTGGTTCATGGAGCAGGATGGTGCGAAGTATCGCACACACGACGGCATCTTCGGCGGCACCGTGAAAGCCTCTGGCTGGCGCACCGCGAAGGCCACCAACGTCGGCCGCAGCAATGAACGCGACCCTGTCGCCCAGGCCAGCTTCGAGATCGACGCGGCCTATACGAAGCAGCTCAAGGGCGCCTATTACGTGGACGTCGCCGACATCCATCTGGGCTGCCGCTACACCGAGCCGATGCTGGCCGACAAGTATGCCGGCTTTCGTCACGGCGACGTGCAGCCCAAGCTCGACGGCGCGCGGTGCATTATGAAGGCCGAGGGCGGCTTCTCGCGTGAAGGCGAAGCTCTGCCGGGCGCTGGTCACATCCACGCCGCGCTGGCCTCGATCTTCGCCAAGGCTCCCACGCTGATGCTCGACGGCGAGCTCTACAATCACGAGCTGCGCGAGAACTTCAACGAGCTGATGAGCCTCATCAAGAAGGGCACCCCGCCGGCCGAGCGCCTCGCGGAGATCGAGGCGACGATCCAGTATCACGTCTACGACATCCCTTCGATGACCGGCGCTCCCTGGTCGGTGCGGCGCGAGAAGCTCCAGGCGCTGATCGCGGCGATCAACCACCCGTCGATTGTCTTCGTCGAGACGGTGAACTGCGGCACGCAGGAGCTCTACGACCAGCTGCATGGCGAATGGGTCGGTGCCGGCTTCGAGGGCTCGATGTGGCGCGATCGCGACGGGCTTTACGAGCAGGGCAAGCGCTCGAAGAACCTCCAGAAGCGTAAGGACTTCGAGGACGCCGAGTTCGACATCATCCCCGATGGTATCGAGGAAGGCGAGGGGAATTGGGCCGGCGCCGCGAAGCGCGTCGTCTGCTGGCTCCCCAATGCCGACCGCGACGCTGACCTGTCCGACCCGAAGGCGCGCGCCGCAAACACGTTCGAGGCCGGTCTGCGCGGCGACTATGCCGCCAACGCGAAGCTCCTGGCCGAGCGCGACCAGCACAAGGTCGTGACGATCCGCTTCTTCGGCTGGACGCCCAGCGCGATCCCCAAGCCCCGCTTCGGCGTGGCGACCAAGTTCCACGGTGCAGCCCGGACCATCTGACCCCTAGTCCCGGCGGCTGCACCCGCCGGGGCACCCTTCGAGAAGGTGACATGTTCGACCGTTTCCTCAACTGGCTGGCGTCCAAGGCGCCGGCGCACCGTGAACTCCAGCGGCGCTATGACCGCGAGCACACCATCATGCGGACCTATGCTCGCGCGCTGCGCGACATCGTCATCACCACCGGCGGCGTGAAGGTGCCGAACGGCACGACCAAGAAGGTCGACCGCGTCGCGCGCCAGGCGTTCGACGATGCCATGGCGTCCCTCGCATGAGCGCCGTGCTGCAAGCGGAGATCAATGCGCTCCGCACCGAGCTCGCGGCGTCCCAGGTGGACCGCAAGCACCTGCGCGACGGCCTGGAGCTGATCCTGTGCATGGAGACGCCCGTCCCCAACGGCACCACCAAGAAGATCATGCGCACCGCGGAAAACGCATTGGTCGGCCGCGCCTTCGACGTTTGATAGGGGTGCATGGTGACTGACACACACACGCTTTCCCGCGTGCAAGAGCATGCGAAGCTGCTGCGCTACGCAGACCGTCAAGCGCTCGCTTACGTCATGCGCATCAACGGTGACCTGACCATCATCGTGCAGCTGTGGTGCGCGTCAGAAGACCACCAGCTGCGCGTCTCGATCGGTGTCGACGGTTCGACCGACGAGGTGATCGGTGCAGCGTTCGCAGACCTGAACGACGAGAGCCTGGCGCTGTGCCTGGACGAGCTCGGCGTCGGGCAGCTGCTCGCGGAGCGAGAGGCGTCCTGATGCTCCCGATCAAAGACGATTGGGCAACCGGCGAGCGTCAGCGCCAGATCTCCAACTTGGGGAAGACCGCGGTCCAGATCGAGCGGGAGGCGATGGCCGAGAAGGAGCGTCGCCACTACGCCGACCAAGACGCCGAGAAGCTGGCGATGGTCGCGGAGAAGAAGCGCATCAAGGATGGTGTGCGCCGGCTGATGGACGGCGAGGAGCCGACCTGGGGCGATCGCACCTGGGAGGCGCCAGCGATCCCGATGCTCCAGCCGATCGACCGCGTGCCCCGCAATGGCAAGACTGTCATGGTGTATTGTCCGGGTGAGACACCCGAGCATGTCGCCGCCGTCTGGTCGAGCGCCAGGAACGAAGACGGAACGATCGTCTGGGAGGGGTTGATGTTCGCCGAGCCGATGCTCGCCGATGTCTGCCCGGACGGGCCGCAGAACGCGACCCACTGGTATTATCCGCCGACGCTCGACACCCGCATCCGGCCGCACGACGGCGGCAAGATCGACGCCGACGCCTTCCGCAAGGAATACGAGGCGAGCTTCGAGCCCCAAGCGCCGCATCACCAGTTCACCGCGCCGCAGCGGGATGCGCTGATGGAGCGAGGCATCCGACCCGAGGACGCCAAGGTCTATTGGCTGACGGAGGTCGAGAACGAGAGCATCTCGACCGTCACCTCGACGTCCATCTACGACGACCGCGAGATCATCCGCACCGAGCGCAAGCGACCGTGCCCGATCCTCACCGACTTCCGGCCCAAGCACAACCAGGTCTACATTGTCTGGCCGCATGGCGACATCGGCATCGTCGAGCTCGGCGACCAGAAGCCATGAAGCGCGTCCTCATCACCGGCGGCCGGTATTTCAATCTGGTCGACGAGGTGCATCGCGTCCTGAACCCGATCCGGCTCAAGCATGGGATCGAGGAGCTGGGGCAGGGCGGTGCCACCGGCGCCGATGAGCTGTCGATGCTCTGGGCGCTGTCGAACGGCATCCCGGTCTCGACCTACGAGCCCAACTGGAAGCTGTTCGGCGGGCGCGCGGGCATGATGCGCAACACCCAGATGCTGCGGGCCTTTCGGCCGACGATCGGCGTCGCGTTTCCCGGAGGGCGCGGCACCCGAGACATGAAGGCGAAGCTGATCGAGGCCGGCGTGCCCACGCTGGTCGGCCGCTTCACCGACTCCTCCGAAACCTCTGTCACATGGAAACTGGCATGAAGAAGATTGCCGCGGCGCTCATCGCGCTCGCGATCGCCGGCTGCGCGCAGCAGCTGGGCGACGGATCACGTCTCGAGCCCACCGGCAAGACGGTGCGCATCAACCAGGGCGAGCAGTTCTGCCGCGACAACCCCGGAGACGCGCAATGTTCGCGCTGACCATCGACAAGCGCCTGGTGCTGACCATGGACGCGAGCCGGATCATCAGCCGCGTGCAGGCGCAGGGCAACAAGGTCCGCTGGCAGGACGACAAGGAGACCTGGGGCGACGTCGAGCGCTGGGCATACCCCAAGCAAGTCGGCCGCGCGCTGTTCGAGGACTGCGACGGCATCAGCCTGCACAAGGCGCACCTGCTCCTGGAGGCTGGCATCCCCGGCGAGGCGATCATGATGACGATCTGCCGCATGCCGGACGGGCAGGGGCATGCCGTGCTCACGGTTGCGACCGACAAGGGCGACCTGGTCCTGTGCAACAATCACGCGCTGGTCTCGACGCCGGCCAATATGAAGAGCGAGGGCTATCGCTTCCTCTACCGGCAGCGGCCGGGCAAGGGCATCAACGAGCCCTGGGACGTGCTGGCATGAAGCGACTGTTCCTCGCCGCCGGCCTGCTGGCGCTGACCGCGTGCGACATGCGCCCCGAGCATGCCGAGTGGCAGAGCCAGTGCGTCTCCAGCCACGTCGACGCCTATCCGGTCGCGATGCCCGTCTCCGGGCCGAACGGCACCGTCACGATCCAGATGCAGATGCAATACACCTCCGTCTGCGACCGCTACGAGCCGGTGTGCGTCGCCGGCAAGGACGGCTCGACGGAGTGCCCGGTTCGATGAGCTGGGTGAAGCGCTGGATGGACCAGGCCGCGTTCAAGGCCGGCTGGTCGAAAGATCCGCGGCGCGGCGTCGGCGCCGTCATCGTCAACGACCGCCAGGTCGACATCAGCTCCGGCTGGAACGGGCTGCCGCGCGGGGTCGACGACGAGCCGATCCGCTACTCGCCCGAGCACAAGGCGAAGTGGTGTGAGCATGCCGAGCGCAACGCGATCTACAACGCTGCGGCCGAGGGTCACGCGACGCGCGGCTGCACGCTCTATAGCACCTACTTCCCCTGCGCCGACTGCGCGCGTGGCATCATCCAGTGCGGGATCACGCGCATCGTCACGGTCGAGCCGGATTGGCATTACGAGCCGCGTGCGGTGGATTGGGCGATCGCGCTCCAGATGTTCACCGAGGCAAATGTCGCCATCGACTTTGTGTCAGCCGACACACACTTTTTGCTTGCGCCCCATGTTTGTGCGTAATAACACACACATACCAGAGCAACAGAGGTAACCAACCACATGAAGAAGATCCTGACCGCGGTCGCCTTGACCGCGGGCCTGATGACTGCCGCCTGTGGCGATCGGGCAGACCAGATCGACCAGTGCTTGCAGGCGCAGAACCCGCAGGAGTGCGCCCAGGTGCGCGACGCGGGCGGCGACGTCAGCCAATACCTGATCGGCGGTCTCGGCGGCTACATGCTCGCCAAGATGATGACGCCCTCGGGGCCGCGCTATTACATGCAGCCGAACCCGAACTATCACGGCACCTTCCAGCGCATCCCGAGCTACGATCGCAGCTACGGCTATGTGCGCCGGCCGGGCTACCGCCCCTACAGCGTCGTCCACAAGACGGTCATCAACAACTACCCGACGCGCCGCGTCGTCACGACCACCAAGACGCGCAACTCGGTGTTCGGCGGCGGCACCCGCACGGTGACCAAGACCGTCACCTACCGCAAGCCCGCGTCCAGCTGGGGCAGCTCCAGCTATCGCAAGCCGTCGTCGTCGTGGGGCTCCAGCAGCTCGCGCTCGACGTGGTCGAGCAGCGGCAGCTCGCGCTCCTCGTGGGGCAGCAGCTCGCGCAGCTCCTTCCGGTCGGGTCGCCGCTGATGCGCCGGCTCATGCACATCTTCACCGGGCTGATCCTGGTCTGCATGCCGGCGGCGCTCGCCGGCTGCACGGACGCCAAGTTCGCCCAGATCACGGCGCTCGGCACGCCCGCGCGCGTCACCTGCTTCTCCGGCGGCAAGGTGATCCTCGACGACATGTCCTCGGGCAAGGTCAGCCACCAGGAGGGCGGCGGCGCTGTCTTCAAGTCGCAGACCACGGGCCGTCTCGTCGAGACCAATGCGGACTGCGTCGTCGACCACATGACCAGCACGCCCGCTGGCTGGGTGCCGGTGCTGCCGTGATCTTCATGCCTTACCGTGGCTACGCGCCAGGCAACTACATGAACGTCTGCTCGTCGTGCGGCTTCACGTCGCTCGCGTGCGACAAGCGATCCTATACCTGCATCGAGTGCGCCTTTGGCGGAACCCCGGTGTTCGTGTTCGGGTCGAACCTGGCGGGTCGCCACGGCAAGGGCGCCGCACTGTTCGCACTCAACGCGCGCGGTGCCATCACGGGGCAGGGCTCGGGCCGCATGGGTCAGAGCTACGGCATCCCCACGGTCGGCCAGATCATGCGTCGATCCCTCCCGCTGGAGGAGATCGCGCTGCACGTCGAGACCTTCGTGAAATACGCGCGGGCGTGCAGCGACGAGATGTTTCAGGTCACCCCGATCGGCTGCGGCCTGGCTGGCTACTCGCCGGCCGAGATCGCGCCGATGTTTGCTGACGCACCCGACAACTGCGTCATGCCCTTCGAGTTCAAAGGCATCATTGGATGACGACGATCGCATACCGCGACGGCGTGATGGCTGGCGACAGCCGCGCCTATTCGGGCAACCGCGCGCCCATCGGCAACAAGGTCAAGGTCGAGCGCTTGCGCGACGGCACCCTGCTAGGCGTGTCGAGCACGGTTCCCGGCGGCGCCGAGACGGTGCGCCGCTGGTGGGACGATCGCGAGCTCGATCTGCCGAGCTCGTTCTCGCTGCTGGCCGCCAAACCGAACGGCGACGTGTATTATGCCAGCGATACACCGCATCTGTCCGGCCCGCTGCGCGCGCCCTTCTTCGCGATCGGCTCGGGCAACGAGCTCGCGCTGGGTGCGATGGAGATGGGGGCCGCAGCGGTCGAAGCCGTTCGCGCCGCGGCAAAGCACGATCCCTGGACGGGGCTGCCGATCTACGCGGTGCGCCACGATGCGGCGGCACGCTGGAGGGTCGATCGGTGACCGAGCGCGTCTGTGTCGATCTGCCGGCCGAGGACTTCCTCAACGAGGATGAGATCGACGCGGCCTATCCGCACATGACCAAGCACGATCGCCGTTTCGACTATATCGCGCAGACCGACATGGTCCGGGTCACCTGGTTCGTCGGCGTCGCGGTGCTTGATCCGCGCCCGGCACCACACCGCCCCGCGCAACCGCAGCCTTACCGGGCCTTCTGGGAAGACCCAGCGATCATCAACGACATCTTCGGCCCGCCGGAGCCCTGGGCTCCGCTCGCGATGGCCCGTTTCGAGAGAGCGTTCCGTGACCGACATCAATGACGATCTGCTGCCGGGCGACGAGGACGCGATCCTCGACGACCTGGCGAAGAACGACCGCACCGCGATCGCCGCCGAGGCGATCAAGAAGCAGCTCGCCCACTTCCTCCAGCAGGAAGACTTCATGGCGCGCGTCAAGGGTCTCGACTTTGCAAGCGGCGGGATCTTCAACCGCGACACGACCATGCCGTTCATCCCGATGGACCGCGACGAGGCCGTCGTGCCGCTCGATCACAAGATCTCGGCATACGGATACGGCATGCAGGTGGTGCATCCGAAGCACAGCACCATCATCACGAACGTCGGCTGCTGATGCGCGAGGAGCAGAACGAGCGCGGCAAGGTCCGCTACCGGGTCAGCTATACGCGCCCCAGCGAGATGGACGACGGCAAGCCTTGCCGGGTCTATTGCGAGAAGGACCACCCCGACGCCGACGAGGCGATCGTCGAGATCAACGGGCTCCAATATCAGGATTGGCGCTTCGGCAAGATCGAATACAGCCGCGGCTCGCCGCCCCGCTGGGATCACCGGCTGGAGACGCTGCTGCGGGCCTTCCAGTGCGCCTTCGACCAGGGTGTCGCCCACCAAAAGGTGACGATCCGTGACACGCTGCGCGAGGTCATCGGCCTGTGAGCGCCTATCACGAGGGCAATACCCAATACCGGCTACACAAGCTGCTCGCGAGCCGTCAGTATCGCATCACGGCGGTGGCCCAGATCAAGGGGCGCGCGTCGCAGTTCGCGCACAAGGTCAATGACGTCGGGCAGGGCGACCGCGAGGCCTTCCTTGAGGGCATCGACTATCTACGCCCCCAGGTCGCCCGCGCTGAATCGCTGGCAAACGGCATCGACCCGGCGCTCCCCGCTGACCCGGTGATCGACAAGGCTGTCGCACGCGAGGCCGAGCAACGCCGGCACCGGGAGGAAGCGGAGGCAGAGGCCCTCGCGATCAAGGAAGCGGCCGGCGCCTACCTCAACGAGCAACACCCACTGTGGGGGACATTCTGATGACGATCACGATCCAGCATCCGCACGCACCCTGGTCGGTGAAGGTGCCCACGCCCGCCTACGAGGCAGCGGTCCCCAAGGTGCTCGCCGGCGCCAAGCACCACGAGGTCTTCGAGACGCTGCGCGATCATGGCACGCCGGTGCGTGGCGGTGGCAGGGGCAAATATCCCGCCAGCCAGGCCGCGACCGCACTCATGGCCCGCCACGCGGAGGGTCTGCTCGATCCTCGCCCGCGCTTCACCAAGGCGTTCGACGCACTCCGGGGTTATCGGCTCACCAGGAGCGAAGCGGAGGAGCTGGTCTGCAAGGTGCTCGCGCCATGCGTCGTGGGAAGCGGGGTCAAGATCCAGCTGGTCGACGAGGACAAGCACGCAGCGAATCGGTCCGGCACATCCAGCGATGCGCGCGAGCCCGGTTTCTATTGGGTGCTGCCGATCTTCGACGTCGATGGCGATGCGGACAGCTGGCACCAGAAGCATCAGCCCGCCTATTGGGATGGGGTCATCTGGCACATGCTCGGCGTCGAAGACGAGGCCTGGCAGCCCAAATGGGTCGGCGAGCGCATTGCTCCTATGGATGGCACAAGCGAGCGAGCACCCGGCGCCTAGCCGGGGGCGCGTTCCGCCCTGCCAACCTTTATCCTTGTGCCCTGGGCTCTCTTGCCCACATGATGCCCTGATCCCTGGTCCACACGACGCCAGGCTGCTCTTTCCCATGGTCCAACGGTCCACATGTCCGCGGCGAGCTCGTGGGTCCACTGGTCCTATGGTCTTCGTGGATGGCAGGACCACCGGAACACCGGCTGATAGGCGGCATCCGGGTAGGCGACTTGACACGTTTTCTAGGACTTCCGCTTGACACGGTCCCGAGCGAATCACGAGTCGCACCGAGCGAGTCGCTTGCGGTGCGCATCGGTGTGTTACTGACGATATACGCTTAAATCGCGTTTTAAGCGTCACCAGACGCAAGCGTGCGCAATGCGGTGTCAGACACCAGACGCACCTAGAATGACGCTACATGGTGCGTTCTAGCGCGTTTCTGACTAGGTGCGCACCGCACGCACGCACCGCACCTAGCAGCGCACGCACACAAAAGCGCGCTAGGTGTGTGACCTAGCGCGCTAGAAGTGTTTGCGAAGTAGTGTTGCGGTTACTTCAAGAAGTCACCGCGAAACATTGCGAAGAAACCGTGCGAAGTGTTGAGCGCGATTGCATCGCGGTTCTTTTGCACCGACTTGATTGCACCGAGGCCCAGAACGTCAAGCACGTTGCGCGCTTGCGACGATTGCGTTTCTGCACCGCTAGTCATTGCGACGTGACGCTGGTCGCGCAGATAGTCGATCAATTCAGCGTCTTTGATAAGAGCGCTAAAGTCAGAACCATTGAGGAACTTGCGGTTCACGTCGTTGGTGATGTCGGTGTGACCGCGATCGGTTGCGATAAGAGCGCATGCGATGAAAGCACGCGACACCTTTTCGAGTCGGTGACCGACACCAACCGCATACTGTGCCAGTTCGGTGACTTTCTTTAGCGCCTTCGCGTTGAACATTGCGTTGCTGCTAACCTTGCGCTCGATAACGTCGCTTGCGGTGACACCGAGGGCGAGGAAGAACCGCGAAACCGCAATCTCGTTTTTCAGCATGCGGTTACGTTCACGAACGTAAGACGAGTCAGCGGTAAGCGACAAACCGTTGCTTGCCTCGAAGGTGTCGCGACGTGCGAAGCTATCGCGCAGCGCGTCAACCGCCGCGGTAACGGTCGCGGTGTCGAAGGAAAGCGCGGTGTCGCGCAGCGTGACCGTTTCGGTCGCGGTCGCATCGGTCGCATCGAGCGAAGCGAGGACCGAGTCGACGTCGTCGGTGTCGAGCGTCGCAACGTCGGTGTCAGCGATCAGCGCAAGCGCGCCCACCGAGGTCGCAATGGTCAGACCGTTCTTGTTCGCATAGCGCGTCGCTGCCGACTTGTTAGCGAAAGCGCGCACCGAAACCGAACCGTTCGCGTCGACGAGGTTGAAGTCGATCATGGAAAAAACCTTTCTTTCGAGTAGCAGCGAACCGCTTCGCTGCACCGCGGCATCGCTGCGGTGTCATCGTTAGAGGAGGTTTTGTGTGTGTCGTCAAACACAATTCCGCATTTTTCAGTTTTCCGCAGTTTTCTGCGCGTTTGCCGACCTTTTTTGAGCGCGAATCACCTAGCGACTCGCACCGAAAAGCACGCGACTCGGTGCGACTCGGTTGTGTCAGCGCGAATCGATTCGGTGACCGATTCGTCGGTGGACCGCTAGATCATACGAATCGCGCGGCGCGCGTGGTCCAGATCCATGGACGGATCAAGCAAAATCCCACTGTGTCACCGTCCTACCACACCACCCATCTACCCTGGTAACACACCACCACGCCCATGGCAGCCCCGAGCCCAATGAGCACCCCGAGCCCAAGCGTCCATGGCACCTATATGCCCGCGGCCCCGTATATGGATTGGGCGCCGAACCCCATGAGCCCAATATGCCCAGCGACCCGATCCCCATGGGCATCCATGGACCCATGAGCCCAAGAAAATCCCCAGGAGCGAGGGGGTGACGCTCCTGGGGCGACGAGCCCGGTGGGGTGGGGGCTTATGGGCTCGCCGATCTCGTTCAAGCCGCGATCTTGATGGGCTCGGCGATCACTTCCACGATGAGCTCGGGCACCATGCGCTCGGCGATCTCCATGAGGGCATGGGCATCTTGCCAGTGGCAGCGAAGGCTCGAGCCCCGCGTGCAGCAGACCATCTCGAAGGCGAGCGGGTAGGGTGCGATCGAGGGCAGGGGCGATGGGATCACGAACATCGCGCTCCAGCGGCTCACCGTGGGCGTGGACTCGTAGGGAGCGCCCAGGCGATGCTTGATGATACCGGCGAGGCAGTCGGGGATGCGGATGCACTCCATGTGGTCGATCTCGGTGGGACCAACGAGCTTGGCGAAGGTCAGCAGCTTGACGTCCATGATATTCATCCTTTCGAGCATCTGATGCACCGCTGCATCGCTTGCTGTGTGTGTTATTGACCATGCACCTCATGGAACCAAGTGGCAAGAGGTCACTGACACATGGAATATGCGTGTCGATCGCCACAATGCCGCATTGAGCCCCACGAGCCCAGCGCATGCCTGGTGCCCATGGACGCCTGGATGCCTTGGACGCCTGGAGCCTGGTCACCCTGGTCCATGGATGCCCATGGGATTGCCGGTCACCACAAAACCCGGCGAGGCATGATGGCTCACCGGGCTCTGGGAGATTTAGATCACCTCCTTTCAGCGGATAATGGGTCGGGCAGACATCCAGACCAGGATGGGCAGCATGATCGCGAGGATCGAGCCCAGGATGCTCACGATCGCCGGCACGCTCTGGGGCTTGCCCATCAGGTCCAGCGGCGGGTTCCAGAAGATCCAGATCATCGCGATGGCGACGAGGACGGAGAGGGCAACGATCACATGGTCGCCCATGCTGATGCGCTTGCTAGGATCGGTGTAGCGCATGGGCTCACATCCCCTTGAGGGCGCGTGACCCACGGCGGCGAGCGTGACGGGCACGACGGGCGGCCTTCTCGATGCCAGCCTGGGAATTGTCGAGGTCGACCATGCCGGTCGCCAGAGCAAACGCCATGCACTCGTCTTCATAACCGGGCTTGAACATCGTGGCACCTTTCTCATCGTGTTGGTCGAGCACCGCTGCTCGGTGATTATGAGATAGACGCGCTGTCCGATGGATGCGGGTGGCTTGTTCGAGCGTGGTCCGGTGGGTCCGCTATTCCATGGTGACGCTGGGCGCATTGGGCACGGTGATCCCATGGGCATCCATGGGCGCGCGGTCATGGTGGATTGGGCGCGATGATCCCATGGAGCTCGGGGAGCCCGCGGGCGCGCGTGGCACATGCCTGTATGGATTTGGACCCGTATATGGGAAGCCCGCCGGTGCTCATCGGGCTCGGGGTGCCATGGGCTTATGGGCACAAAGAAAAGGCGAGCTCCGAAGAACTCGCCTTGTCTCCCTCGGCCCGCGGGAAAGGTGACCAGCGGGCGTCGTTGCGGTCTGGGTGATCTAGCCCATTGCCCTCATGGGATCAATGGATGACGAACTCGAATGTCTCCACGGCGGGATTGTTCACCGCGTCGGTGATGCCCTCGGCGAGGTCGCTGACATGCTCGTCCATATCGGGCGATCCGCTGTCGGCGCCCACCTCAAGCGCTCCAGCCAGGTGGCTCGCGATCTCTTTGGGCACGTCGATGGTAATCCGAACACGGTCGCTCATTGCACGCTCCTTAGTGTGTGTCGCTGCGTATGCACTCTGATAGCATGCGAACTCATGGACAGAAGCGGCTAGTTGACGGGCTCAACCTTGGGTGTGTTGGTGTAATGGGACGCTGAAACGGTCCTCGGCTCTCCATGGCACGCCGGCCACAGCGAGGCCCGCCCGTGTAGGGCACAAGTGAACAAAGGGCTCTCACACAAAACGAGCGCGCGAATCTACCCTCCCAGCATATCCATGATCTCCATACGATCGACGTGCTCCATGGGTGATGCTTCCATAGGGGTTAGGGTGCCCATGGGGACGATGCCTGCCATAGGTGCCTACACGCCGATTGCCTCTCTATCCTGGACTGCCTCTGTCCTATGGAGTGTGCCTCTCTATCCGAAGCTGGCCCATAGGGGGTTCGCTTCCATGGAGCGCTTGCTCATGGCTGCCTCATGGTCGGCGTCGTAATCGTCGGCCCATAGCTGTGCCTCTTTGATTGCGTCGGCGAGGGTGTCGTGGGCGTTGATCGTCATTCCGCCGTCGCCTGCGATCACCTTGAACTCGCCATCGCTCTCGATCACGTTGAAGTGACCTTGGCCGTCCATCTCCGAGGCGTGGTTGGCTGATATGGTCTCGTGGTGGATCACGGTTCAGTAGCCGTCCTTGCGCTTCTCGTGGGCGACGCACTCGTCCAGATAGTCGGCGAGGTGGGATGCCTTGGTGAAGCCCAGGTCTTTCTCCCATTCCTCGGCGCTCATCAGTTCGCCCTTGATGATGCCCGGCTCGGGGCGGTTGAGCCATGCGACGTATTCGGCCAGCGTCCATAGCCCTGGCTTGTCCAGGCCGGGATCGGTCTCGCCGATGAGTTCGGTCAGGGCTGCCTGGCGGACGGCTTCAATCGGGCTGGTGAGGCGCAGTTCGAGTTTCGCCTTGTGCGACATGTAAAGCGAGAGCGTTGCCATCGGTCAGCGCTCCACCTGGCGGGCGATCCAATCGAGGTCACCGCCGGTGTCCTGGTCCTCGTTGGAGCCGCCGGCGACACCCAGGAAGCCATAGAGCCGATCATACCCGCGCCCTGGCATCGCTGCCTCCATGCGGATGCGATCACCGCGATACATGGGCACGAGGCCGGCGATGACTGCTGCGGCTGCCAAGTGGGCGTGATCCGCGTGACCGTCGAGGCTGAACTCGGCCGTGAACGCCTCTGCCTCGTATGCGTCGGTTCCGGGTGTGGCCGCGTGCTGCGTCCAGACAGTGACCTTGATCTTGTCCATGGTCGATACCTTCCTCATCGAGCACCGCTGCTCTGTGATTCAGGTATGGTCTGCCTGTTCGGTGGATGCGGGTGGGCTATTGCTGCGGATGATGGGCTCCTCGAAGGCGCACACGTTCAGCTTGATGACCTTGGGCTTCTGCCATGCCTCTATGGTGGCTGCGTGGTCGGCGGCGTCCTTGTGGCATTGGAACCATAGGTCGCTGTTCATCCATGCCCACTGGCCCGACGTGTAGCCCATGCGCCGCGGGTGCGAGTAGCCGCCGATCGTCTCCACGAGGTAGACGAGGTTGGGGCGGAACTTGACCATGCCCTTGCGCAGCCGGAGCCGTTTCGCTCCCTCCATCAGCTCGGCGATCTTGAGCGCCATGGATCAGCTGTCCTCCAGGTAATCGCGCGTGGTGGCGAACATGATCTGCGTGATGATCCGCTCCCGGCTGACTGCCTCGGTGCGGCCGAGCTTCCATGGGTGGTCGATCGGCGCCTTGGAGCAGAAGAAGGCGTGGTTGGCCTTGGGGTTGCGTTCGTCGATCGCCGCGATCAGCGGGGTGACCAGATCGTCGTCCCAGGTCTGCCCGATCCAGTTGAGGAGGTCTTTCTGCCCTTCGAGCGCGATCGCCTTGGGGTTGGGGTTCGCCAGCCATTGCGCGAAGCTGGGGCGAGGCTCGGGCTTCGGCTTCTGGTCGCTGACCGCGAAGTGGGAGAGGGTCCGTGGGTCGATCATGCCTTGCGCTCCGGTTCGTATCGCCACCGCTTGAGGTGGTCTTTCTCTGGGATCAGCCTCATGCCGATCAGCTGGTCGGGGTTGGTATAGCCGCGGCGACCCGCTTCATCACGGATCTTGTCCAGCAGCACGCCCTGGATCACGGACTTGATGCCGTCGATCTCGACCAGCAGCGTGCCGTGGCTGATATGCTCAAGGGCCGTGATGGTGACGGGTTCGGGGCGGGCTGCCTCGAACTTGACGGACCGGAAGATGACGGGGCGATCGGTTCGCTCCTCCAGCATCTCCTGCTTCTTCGCCTTGATCCTTTCGATCGCGCTGGTCATTCGATGATCCCCATAGCCTGCTCGTATTCGTCGCAGACCTCCTCGGCGAGGAAGTGGATGATGCGATATTCGCCTGCGATCGCGCGGTGATTGACGACGTTGGGTCCGCTCGATCCGCCTCGGGGGCTGACGACGCCACGCTTGATAAAATCCATGACGAGCGCGAAGTGGCGTTCTCGGCCCTCATCGTCCACCACAACGTCGTATGCGCGACATGGCTGTGCCTCGTTGACCTTGACCTTCACGCCCTCTGCCTCCTACGCACCTGTTCTGCCTCCAAATCACGCCGACGCAACACGTCCTTGGTGCTGATGCCTTGGCCGATCTCCTCGCACGCCTCGTAGTAGTGCGCGAGGCTTTCCAATTCGAGTTCGATGTCGCCATCGCTCATCTGGCTGACCGGGAAGCGCCACATCGGTGCCTTGCGCAGCAACTCCAGCACTTCGAGTGCCCACTCGTCGCGCGAGTTCAGGATGCCTCGGTCGCGCTCGTGCAGCTGGCGATCGAGGTCGGAGGCGTGCGCCAGGGTGAGCGCTGCCAGCAGGGTCGCGGGGACCGGCGTGATGGGGGTGATGTTCATCAGTTGGCCTCCCGCCGCGGACGCATCGAGTATTCGGGGATGCCGATCGCCTGCTCGTTGCGCAGCGTAGACGATCGACCATTCCACACCTCCCGCGAGGGGCCGGTGCGGCTGTCGACATAGGATTCGCCCCATACGTGGAAGCGGATGCTGTTGAGGGCATGCTCGATCTTGAGCGCCGTGGCATAGGTGCCGATGGGATCAGCGTTTGCCTCGATCTTGGCTTGGCAATGCGCGATCACCGCCTCGTCGCCGTCGAAGTCGAGCGGGTAGGGGCAGCCGTGCTCCAGCGGCTCGTCGTAGCGCTCGATCCCAGCGTCCAGCTGTTCGCCGCCGGGCACGAGATTGAAGATGTTCCACCCCTCATCATGGGCGACCTTCTGCTGTTCGCTGCCTTCCCAAGCGCCGCCGAGCGTGCCGACGATCTCGCATGCTTCGGCGAGCGGGAGGTATGGTGCCTTGACGTTCATGCCTTTTCTCCTTCGAGCACCGCTGCTCGATGATGTGTTATCGCTCCGTTTGCCGGTGGATGCGGGTGGGCAAGGTTGACAGAAAGATGGCATTTCTCGTCAACTTAGGACCAACTTGTCGGAACCTTCCACGGGCTAAGTGTTTGTAATTGCTTAGAATGTTCCGTAGAGCGGGTTGCTCTCCATGGCGTTATGGCTGGCGTCCCGATCGTGCCCCGCAGCCCTGATCTTCGCCACGGGCAGCAGCTGGTCGGCGGGGCAGGCGTCCTCGCCGAACCAGTTCTCCAGCCTGGTCAGCGTGCCACAGTTCAGCGCGTATATCCGACCGGCGCGCTCCAAGGCATCGTGCATGCACTCGAAGTCCTCGTAGCGGTGGTAGACGTGCTCCCCATCGCGCGCATCCCAATGCAGCCGAAAGCCGCCGTCAGGGATGGGCATCACTCCTCCATCTCGACATAGACCTCGGGCTCGCCCAGGTCGTCGAACGCATCGCCGACCGTCTCATAGCCTTCGAGCCGATCCTGCACCGCCTTCACCAGCTCCTCGGCGCGGTAGAACGGATCGTGCATGACCATCGCCACCACGAACTCCATCGCGCCGCTGATCTCGACCTTCGCCACCTGCTCGTCTGCGTTCTCGTCCCGCAGCTCCACCAGCGTGGTGCGGTTCGATGCGACGCCACCGTAGGTGTCGATGTGCCTCATGATGAGCGTGTGCTTGGACATTCCGGTTCCTTTCTCGCGAGCACCGCTGCTCGGTGATTCTTAGGTAGAGCGGTGCGCGCGAGGATGCGGGTGGGCTATGCGGTGAAGGTGATCGCCGCGTCGGTTCCCTCCGGCGCGTTGTGGATCGCGCCGCGGATCGTGTCGGCCAGGTCGTAGATCGCCTCGGCTTCCTCGTCGGTGAGTGCGCGCTTCATGGACGTCTCGCTGTTCTCGATCGCCTCGGCGATGACCATCGCGAGATCCTCGGGCACGTTCAGCGCCATGACCACGCGCCTCACGACTTGTGGACCCCGTAGGTGCGGCAGAAGCGATCCCACGCCTCGGCGGTGTAGGGAGCGCTGTGGACCATGTGCGGGTTGCCCTCGTCGTCAATGAAGACGCCGTTCTCCAGCTTGCAGATGCGCCACTCGAAGTCGGAGAAGCCGCGCGGCTGATGCTGCCAAGCAATCGACGACATGGCATCGGCGCGCGTGGCGGGGTCCAGATTGAGGACGATGTGTCCGCCGGTCGATCCTTTCGGTCGACCGAGGATGTGCCAGCGACTCATGCCTTCACGTCCACATATCCGCCGCGCCGGTCGACCAGCACCGGCATCGAAAGGGCGGGCGGGTGCGTGATCGTGAATGGGTCGAGCATGTCCAAGTGCTTGAGCGTCACGCCGAGCGCCGACCGCTGATTGCCATAGCACGCGATCTCGGCGGCGATGCCGGCGATCGTCGAGCCGCAGGACGCGGGCTGCTTCGTCAGCTTGGCATGCAGCTCGGCGATCTTCTCCTCGCAATGGGTCATCTTGGCCTTGAGCAGCGCCTCGACATCCACGCGCCGGAGGAAAGCGTTCAGGTCTGTCATCCCATGATCCTCGCGACCATCGCTGCGAGGCGGCTGGGCTCATCCAGCGCCGTCACGGCGGTGAAGTTGTTGTGGCCGCCGGTGTAATCCTTGCGGCCCTTGCAGGTGCGGAACATGATCTGGTTCATGAGCCCGCCCACCTGAACGTAGATGCGCTCTCCGTGGAGCGTGGTCTCACCGCGGCTCGCCGGTCCCGCCAGATTGGTGCGGAGGTCGTAGGTGCCGGGCGCCAGCCCCAGGTCGGCCGCCAGCTTCTTGAGCCTGGCCTTGGCCTCGCGGTGGAACGCACGCTTGGCGCGCTCCCCCTCGTCCGAGTAGCCGTCGACGTCGCGATGCCAGTCGATCTTCGCCATGTCAGCGCACCTCGCCATAGCCAGCGCGCAGGCGCAGCGGCTTCTTCGCCTGCTTCTCGACGAAGGCGTCGATCAGCGCGGGCACCTCGACGGGCTCGTCCTCGCCGCGCACCAGGCGGTCCCACTGGTTCTTGGTGATGCCGGTCGACGCGCCGGTCGCCAGCTTGGTGATCGTCCCGCCGCGAGCGTGAAAGTCCGCGAGCATCTGTTCCGTAATCATCGTGTCACCTCTCATGCCGAGCACCGCTGCTCGGTGATTCTGTTGTGCGTCACCGCGCCGGTGGATGCGGGTGGGTTGCGTGAGGGATCGAGCGCGCGAAGGGCGGTCGATTTTAAGCGTCTGTGAGCGCTTCGGGCGCGCGAGCGGTGTCTGTGGTGGTCGCGCTGCGTTTTCGCGCTGTGCGCGCGTCTGTGCGCGGTTTTCGGTGTGATGCGTGCGCATGTCAGAACGTCGCGAAGATTGACGCGATGGGATGCACCTTGCGACCAACATTCTCGACCCAGCAGGGCGCGTCTTCGCACCCATAGATCGAGCCATCGTCCTCGTAGCAGACCAGGCTGTCGCGAAACGCCACGGGTCTGGGGTCGGGCATGCCGGCGGGCCGCGCGTCGGGATCGAACGTCACGAGGATAAAGCCTGACACGCGCTCGGCGGTGCAGGGCGTGCCGTCGTTGAACTGGACGGGCTTCGACCAATCCACGGGAGGCCGGTCGGTGAACTCGTCGTATCGGCTATGGGCTGTCGTTCCGGCCATGTTGAAGCGGATCAGCAGAGCCTCCGTGGACTCGAACTCGGATAGGCGGGGCATCAGACTTCCACCTCGAAGCCCATGACGCGCAGCAGATTGGCCTTCGCCAGCGCGTAACGCCGCTCGATCGCCGGGTGATCGTCGGGATGCGCGCAGCCTTTGAACGCCAGCTCGTCGACGGCGCGCTCGAAGCGGGTGACGGCGGCGAGCGCACGGCGGCGCTCATTCTTCGTCATCGTCGCGCTCCTCGGGCTCGGGGAACACCTCGTCGAAGCTGGCGAAGTCCTCGCCGATGGTCAGCGTGAACTCTTGGCCCTCGTAGAGGCTGGTGCGCGCCAGCTCGCGATCGACGGCGTCGCGCACGGCGATGAACAGGTCGTGCCCGCCGAACCCTTCGCCGTAGATGGCCTCGGCCTTGCGGAAGCCGCGACGCATCAGGTTCAGCGCGTCCTCCAGGTAGATGTCGACGTTGAAGTCCTCGGGGATCTCGGTCGGGTCACCCTCGCGCTCGATGTTTCGGCGAGCGTAGGCGAGGATCGAGCGGAACTCGTCATCGAACAGATGCTCGGGCTCGGGCTCGATGTGCGTGGCGCCGGGCCAGTATGCCTCGCCCGTCAGCTCGGTCGCCATGCGGGAGATGTCGAACGCGACGTGTTCCTCGGCGGTGTATGCGCTGCCGGCGAAGCGATCCTTGTTGAGCATGTCGCCATGTCGGCCGCGCACCTGCCAGAGCGCACCCAGCGCCTCCAGCTCGTCGGGCACACCGCCGATCGCCTCGCACCCGTTCAGATGCTCCAGCACGTCATGCGCGACGAGGAAGCCCGAGCGCGCGGCCATGAACCCCTCGAACTTGGTGTCCATGCCCTTCGGCGCCAGGCCGGGCTCGCTGTCGTATTCGTCCTCGACTGCCACCAGGGTGATCGTCTTGCTCATGGGTCGAACCTCTCTCACCGCGCACCGCTGCGCGTGTGAGTGTCATTGCACACGCACTCTAGGCGTGCGCTTGGGTTGTCGGAGGGGCGAGAAGGGGAACGCACTCGCCTGTCTGGAGAGCGACCGCGCGCTGGACGAAGGCGAGACCTCGATCTCCCTTGCCGGCCTCGAAATAGGCGATGCTCTCCTCGCGCCAGGCGACGTAGCGATCCAGGTCGTTGACCCGCGTGCCACTCTTGCCGCCGGTCGCGACGTATTCGCGAGCCTCGGCGATGCAGGCGCGGCAGTTGTCGATGAACCACTGACGGGTCGCCGCGATCGTCTCTGGCGTCAGGGTGACGGGCTGACCGTGGACGTGGACGATCATGCCCATATCCTCCAAGCGCCGCCGGGCGGCAGCGTAAAGTCCCGCCGCTCGTGATCGTAGAACAGGTCGAAGGTGTCGCCTTCGCCTACCCAGCCGCGCGCGCGGTTCCAGCAAAGCGTGTTGTCGGCCTCGCAGTAGATTGCCCACATCTGCTCGCTCATACTCGCCGCCGCCCACTCTTGAGCATGCGCTTGAGGCTCTCGCTCTGCGGCTTCTCTCGACCCGGCTTCGGCCAGCCGAAGTAGGGCGCGGTGATCTTCTCGATCTGCCCGTCGATCGTCTTGGCCTTCGCCTCGCGCGCGTCGATCTGCTCGCGGGTCTCGAATTGCGGATGCCCCAGCTTGGGGTAGAAGTTCGCCGCCCAATCCGAGCGGTTTACGCGATCGTCGCCGATGGCACGCGCGCAGTCGCCGCAATACCAGGCATAAGAGCCGTGGTTGTAGTGGAGCGCCGGCTCGGCCTGGCAGCTCCGTCGATTGCAGGCGCCACCCTCCTTGCCTTTGTTCGGCTTCTCGGGCGCGTCGAGCGGGAGGTCCATGAAGGCCATCAGCCTTCCTCCCCATCGAGTTCGAGCCCGGCGTCGCTCATGGCCTGATCCAGATCGACGTCGGCTTCCTTCGAGAAATACTCGCGGACGAACCACGCCAGGTCGTTCACCCCGTTGGCCCGCGCGCCGTTGAGCGCATCCTGCACCAGCGCCTCGATCTTCTGGTTGCGCCGCGGGTCGGGCTCGGGTGCCGGATCGACCTGGACAACGCCCTCGACCTGACGATCTTCCTCGTCGCCGATGATCTCGTCGTCGAGGAACTTGAGCGACGGCACCTCGACGCCAGAGGAGCTCTCCTCGAACAGCTCCTGGGCGTGTTCGGCGTTGTCGGCCTCGATCGACCAGCGCTCGCGAATGGGCGCGGTCGCTGTCGTGGTGATGATGAACTCGGGCATGGTCTCGTCCTTTCGATCAGCGCACCGCTGCGCTGCATCGTTGTTATGTGTCCGGTGATTGGTGGATGCGGCTGGCTTCGATCAGAACATGCCCCACAGCGGGTGGCTTTCGATCGCGTCCTGCTCGCGCGCTTGCTCGGCCGCTGCCCGCTGGGCGTCGTTGATCGCCTTCACCCGGCGCATGTCGGCGGCGTCTCTGGCCTGCGCCCGCGCGCGCTCGATCTTCTCCAGCTCCCGCACCGCGCGATCCTGCTGCTCGGTAAGGGACACGGATGGGCCGGCCCGGTTCACCAGCGCCGCGTGGTGACCCAGCCATGGCGTGCCATCCGCCTTGTAGTAGATCGGCTTGGAGTTCTCGCGCTCGGCGGTGACCATGAAGCGGACGCCCTGGCGGAACTGGTCCGCGAAGTGCCGCTGGGTGTCTCGGTCGATGCGCTGGCTCGACAGCGGGATGTAAGTGCCCGTGTCGGTGAGCATGGCGCGCAGGTAGACGTCCGGCCCATACGAGCCGCCGTCGACATCCGGCCGCGGCACCATCTTGAGCGGGCGGGTCCAATCGACCATCAGAACGCGCCCCATGACGGATGCTCGCGCATGCGGGCCTGATCGGTGGCGTGCGCCATGCCAGCGCCCAGCTTGCGCCAGACGAGCTCTCCGCGGCGGTCGCGCATCTGCACCATGCCCGGCTCCTTGGCGACCGCCAGCTTGCCGGTCGGCGGCTTGCGGTAGCGACCGCCGCGCTCGAAGTGGCTGCGGTCACGCTTCTCGGCCAGCTCATACGCCGGCACCTTGAAGCGCTCGGCCCGGAACAACTCGTCGTGGATGATGATCGTGCCGCGCAGGCCCGAGAGAGCGGCGGCAGCGCGGTGTGACGCTTGGCCGAAAGCACGCAACGCCTGCTGCATGGCGTGCGTCTTGCCCCAGCGGTGCGAGCCCAGGCTGACCATCATGGCGCGCTGGTATGGATATAGAGCCGGTGCCGGCATGATGGGTTGCGGGGCGCTCATCAGAACATTCCGAAGAAGGGGGATTCTTCCATCTCCGCTTTCTCGGCTTCGGCTTTCGCCTCCGCTTCGATCATCGCGGGGGTGATCTCGACCAGCTTGATTTGGCGCGGGTCGCCGGGGACCAGGCGGGGCCAGCTCCATCCGAACACCTTGCCGTCCTCGTGCTGGAGGGTCAGGCGCGTGCCATCCTGGTCAATGCGACCGGCGACCGGCACAGTGCCATCGGCGAAGCGCAGCAGCGGCATCTGGGTGTTGACGATCCGCGGAGCGCCGGGACCGCGGGCGCAGTCGAGCGTGCCGTCTGGGTTGACCATGACGGGCTTTGTGCCGCCCAGCTTCGGCATCGTGCTGCGGTTCCAGCCGCGCGGTTCGTGGTTGCCCACCACCATGTATGCCGACAGCTCCTCGCCATCGCGGACGCGCCGCCACTCGGTCGGGTCGAGGTGACAGGCGGTGCCGTCATCCCACTCGATCGGGAAGCGCCAGTTCAGAACAGACCCCACAGCTCGCTCCCTTCCATTTCGCTGGTGTCGATGGGCTTGGTCCGCGTGACTGCGGCCGGCGGGATGCGCACTCCGGTGCCGCGACCACCGGCGAGCAGCTGGGACAGCCACTCATAGGTCTCGACGCGGGCGCCGCGTGCGCGTGCGTTCGCCGCCTTGCTGGTGTCGTGGCGCGAGGCGACCAGCACCGTGCAGTTCTGCGCCTTGTCGGTGACGTGGTGGCCGGCGGCGGTGATGCGCGCCTCCCACTCGGGCCGCGTGACCAGGGCGCCGTTCTCGTTGCCCTTGCCGGTGAGACAGATGACCTCGGCCATCAGAACATCCCCCATAGTGGATTGCTGGAATTGTCGCACTCGGCGGCGACGGCGAACTCGGCCGCGCGCTTCTCGCGCAGCTGGGTGTTGATCGCGTCCTTCGGGTCGACCCACTCGGTCGAGAGGAAGACATCGTCCTCCGACACGTTCTCGATGGCGCCCCAGGGACAGCCATCGACCGGCTCGCCGTAACCGTCGTAGCGAAAGCCCGTGTTCTTCCGGTCGGGAAGGGTGTCGAGCATGTAGTGGCCGCGATCGTAGCCGGACACGAACAGGCGACGCTTGGAGCCTGCGGTCTGAACGGGCTTCGTATAGTCGATCATGCTGCTACCTCCTTTCGCGTGTGTGTCATCGACCATGCACAGCAGGCGTGCAAATGGCGTCCGTTAGGGGACTTCACCCTCGTCGTCGGTGTCCTCGTTGGCCGCCTGCACGAGGTAGATGCCGTGGGTGGCGCACTCGCCCTCGTAGATCGGGCCATCCTCATCCTCGTCGACGGGCTCGGCGAACTCCAGACGGCGCTGGCACACCGGGCACTCGAACGCCGTGTCGTAGAAGACGTAGATCTCGCGGGCTGCGGCGCTCACGAGGGCTGGCCGATGATCTCGAAGGTGTCCTCGGGCACGATCATGGCGAGGCTGCGACCGTTGTCCCAGCGCATCGCGATCTGCGTCTTGCCGTCGTGGAAGCGGGTGGTGCCCAGCACCTCGCCTTCGGTGCCGGTGGGCACGGGGAAGGGATCGTTGGGCATCGAGAGCAACCGCACTCGCGTGCCCTCCCGAACGTCGTCCAATACCATGTCTACTGCCTCTCAACTGTCGGTCACCGCTGACCGTCTGTGTGTGTCAGTAAACACGCATCGTGATTCGCGCAAGTGGGTTATGCGCTGCTCACGTCCTCTCCGGTCAGGTTGCGGCGGGCGATGTCATAGGCGTTCATGGCCGCGTCTTTCTCGGCCTCGTCGTAGCGCTCGCGCGTCAGCAGGTTCACGAGGCGATCGGCAGCCTCGACGAACGGCACGACCAGGTCACCCACGGCGTTGGCTGCGGCGTCGATCGGCTTACCCATTGTGCTTCTCCCAAAGCGGCGTCGGCGCGTTCGTGACCGCCATTGCGATCGCGGACGCGCCAATGAACGGCAGCCAGGCCACCAGCCAGGTGACCGAACCGCCGGACAAGATCAGGACGGCAACGTGCAGCATCAGGCCGAACGTCGCCAACATGAATACGAACGTCGCGATGGACGCTACCAAATCCCTCAATGCACAACTCCCAGCGACGTTACTCTCACGCGGTGAGTGTAATATGTGAGTGACACGGTTGGACGCAAACCGGGTTAGGTTCGCTGAATGATCTCCGTGATCTCGCAGCCGCCCACCGTCCACTTGCCGCTCGGGTCGCGGTTGACCACGCCCGACTTGCACAGACCGAGAAGCCTCTCGGCGTCCTGAATTGACCCGATGGCGTCGACCTCCTCGCCCGCGAGCGCGCGATCGGTGACGTCGAGGAACTTCCGATATTGCTCGGCCCTCTTGATGTGCCTGCACTCGACCGCGATATGCAGGGCCTCGTGTTGATCCACGGCCAAGACGCACACCGTCTTGTAGCCTCGGTTCCAGATGACGAACAAACGGCGCAAGCCATCCCCCAAAATTGTAATGACCTGGGGGTCAGCGACCGGCCCGGTAACGGGGTCATGGCGCATCAACAGATTGCTCGACAAGGGGTAACCTGCGTTACAGTGAGACAGCATCAGTTGAGGCGCTCGCAGAGCGCGTCAACCGCGGCATCGTCCAGCCCCTCGTGCGAACCACCATTGGTCGCAATGTCCCATTCCTCGCTGCTCGCGCCACCCAGACGCTGCCACAGTCGGAGCGCGGCAAGAACAGTATCACGTTCAGGTCCAACAATCGAGACAGCTTTGCCTCCTGATTGCAACGGCTTACCGTCTGCGTCGTAGTTCCGCGACTGCGAGTGCTCGGTGTCGCCGACCTCATCCACGAGGAAACCCAAGATCTCCTCGGCATCCTCCGACACGAGGTAGCCTTCTCCCACCTGCTCGTGAAACGACAGGTCCATAGCGGGTGTGACCATGCCCATGACCCCTTGGCGAACCGCCGCGCAGTCAGGGAACATGCCCAAGGCCTTGTCGATCGCCTCCTGCTGGTTCTCGGCGTCGACCGCGAACTTGGACCGGAAGGTGTGGTAGATGTGGACGAAGTGGCGTTTCACCTGGGTCTCCTTACAGCAGCGCCTGGTTGTCGAGGTGCGGGAGCCAGGTCACGAGACCCTGCACCGCTGCGACGTCCAGCTCGGTGTCGCCGTTGACGAAGCCGTCCGGTCCATCGACCTCACGGCAGATGAACGCCTTGCCGGCGATGATGTCGGGGAAGCCCTTCACGTTGAAGTGGAAGTTCTCCTTCAACTTCCCCTCCTCGTCGATCCAGAGGATCTCGGCCTCATCACCGAGGGGTGCCATCACCCGCTCGATGTTGCCGCCGACCATCTGCTGCATGGACGTGAGGTTGTCGTCGATCGTGTCCGCCTGGATGGTCTTCGCCTCCGGGTCGATCACGATAATCAAAACTTGGGTCATCGCTTTCTCCTGTTCAGCATCTGCTCGCTTGCTGTTGCCCAGCGACAGTTGCCCGGCTCATAGTTGCCGTCGTTGTTCTCTCGATCGATTGTTCGCCCAGCTGGCCGCTCACCCATATCGGCCAGAAAGGCGTCAAAGCTGACCAGCCACCGATCGCAGACCTTGACCCCTCGACCACCGTAATCCCGGAACTTCTCGTGATCCGGGTTGGTGCAGCGTTGGATCATGGAATACCATGAGCGGTAGGTCGGACTCTGCGAGCGCCCTCTCGTATGACCGTGCGTGGTCGAGCGAGCGCCCGCGGTGTCAGCCCGAAGACATCCGCAAGACTTGGTATTGCCGCTGGTAAGCCATTCAGTTCTGGACTCGTGTCTCGCACCGCAATCGCATTTGCAGAGCCACCACCTGCCCGGTTTACGGTCGGACAGAGCCGTTACAGTCAGTCTGCCATATCGCATCCCTTCAAGCTGCAATGTCACGTCGTTGACCTTTCATGTGTGTGTCATTGACCATGCAGACGTGGGGAGCAAATGGGCAAGCCGGTCGCGGCTAGTCGTTCGTGACTGCCCGCAGATACATGCGCATGTGCTGGCGTCCCGGCGCCGGCAAGGTGCGGTTGAACTTCGCTTCCGCCTGCGCGATGAAGCGTGCCTTGGCGTCGCCATGGAGCGGCTCGGCCAAACAAGCGATGGCAGCGCGCATGACTGCGCGCTGCTCGATCAATCGAGATACTTCGGTGCCCATGGTGCATGGGCTAGGTCTGTGTGTGTCAGCGTGTCAAGCGATGGGCTGGTCCGACTTCTCGCTTTTCATGCCGAAGCAATCGAACGCGGCGAGCATCAGCATGCCCAGGCCCTGCTCGGTGTTCTTGGCTCCTGCGCTCCACGCATAGGTGTTCTTGGCGAACGCCGCCCAGCCGCGGGTGCCGGCGATCTCGCCAAGCCTCGAGATTGCGGACGACAGGATGCGGATCAGGTTGTTGCCCTCGACCTCGAAGATCATCTCCTCGACATCGTCCACGCTGATCGTCTTCGGCGCGGCCGACTGCTCGCCGGGAGGCGTCCAGCCCAGCTTCTTCGCCAGAGCCTCGAAGCGCTCCATTTGCGCGGGGCGCATCTTGCTGGCGTCGATCTCGGCCGGCGGGGCAGGGGCTTCTTCCGGCTCGGTTTCCGGAATGACCAGCGGGCGAGCGTTGCCAGCCGCGTCCTGGATCATGATCGGCCCGCTCCGCTCGCCTGGCCGCACGTCGAACTCGTTGAGCCAGGTCAGCAGCGACGGCTTGTCGGTCGGCACCTCGATCGTCTCGTAGTCCGTGCCGCCCTGCGCCGCCTTTGCGTCGGCCTGGGTGCCGGTCCAGATCGAGCCCTTGGATCGGTAGAGCTTCACGATGCCACCTCATCGTCGGTCTCGCCGTCGACAACGCTCTCGCCGTCGACATCGAAGCCGCCCGTCTCCTCCAGGATGAGAGCGGGCTCGCCGAACTCCTTGAGCTGGCCGCTGTAGCCCTGGATGTAATGGGTGCTGGGCGACAGGTTCTCGACGAACAGGTCGGCGGCGGCGCGCGCCGCCTTGCGATCAGGCGCTTCGACCTGGACGCTGATGAACGCTTTCACGTCCACGGAGAACTTGGGCATTATCGGCCTTCCTTGCGTGGCGGATGATAAGGTGCGCCGCCCAGCAGAGCGATGACGGCATTGAAGTCGTCGCCGTTGGGCGGGAGCTCCAAAGCGTCGAGTTCGGCGCTGTAGCGATCCACGTTCGCGATCCCCGGCGCACGGACTACGAGGTGGCACCGCGCTTGGTGATCCTCGACCGCTTCGCCGTCGAGGAAGGGAACGAGGACAATCGGCGTCGCCTCGTCGTCATCCTGACGGAAGACCTCGGTCTCGTCGCCCGTGGCCTGAAACTGCCAGGTCATGCCGGCACCCGCGCGAGGTCACGCTCCTTGAGCGCAATCGCCTTCGCCTTGAGCGCCTCATAGGACTTGCGGGTATCCGCCGGCTCCGACCACGACAGGCGCGAGGTGATGCCCAAGGCCGTCGTTGCTGCGTCGGCGGCGACCAGGGCGTCCAGCAGCGCGCCGACCTTCTGCTCCTTGTCCATCGCGTCAATCGTCTCGTCGGTGACGGGCTCGGCGTCCTCGGGAATGAGGTGGTGATCGGGCCAGGTGGAGCCAGCGTCGTCGAGCCACAGGGTCGTGCCGGCGTTGCTCTGGGTGACGCTGGAGTCCCAGAACATCTTGGTGTCGCCAGAGTGCTCGAACTCGGCCGGGGTGGTTCCGTCCTCGTTCCAGTTGACGCGGCAGGCGCCGGTCACCTTGTCGAAGGTGCCCACGATCTCCTCGCCTGTCGGTGCTTTGAAGTCCATGTGTTGCTCCTCACTCGTTACGAGTGTGTTATTCACCATGCACGCTAGGCGTGCGGCTGGGTTATTCTTCCTCCTGGCGGTCTGCGCAGTTGCCACAGAAGCCGTCGAAGCCTTCCCCGTCGTCAGGATCGCCGTCGCAACCCTCGGTGCGACAGGCCGCCTCGTCCTCTATCCCCGCCTCCTCATTCGAGACGTAGGTCCAGGTCATGACGAAGGCACCTTCATCGCCGACGCTGGTGACGGCATCATCGTCCATCTCCAGCTCGTTGTTGGTTTGGACCGCGTCGCGGTAGCGCTGATCGTTGGCGTCCGGCGCGTTATACCAGGCGATGCGCTCGCGGATGATCTCGGCGTCGGCGTGTCCTTCCGGCCCAGCGACCTCGGCATGGTTCACCAAGCGGGTCAGCGCCTCCAGCTGCTTCTCGTCGAACTGAATCCACATCAGCCGCACACCTTGATCGTGGCGGGGACCGGATAATCCTCACCGTCGTAAATGAACCCGCGCTGCTCGGGCGTCAGGTCGGCGTCGGTGACCTCGTCGAAGCTGTGCTTCTCGTAGCCGCAGCTCTGGCACGTCTTCTCGTCCTGGACACCGCCGTGAACCCATTGCTGGCTCTCGAAGTCCCACTTGGCCGTGGCGTCACAGGTCACGTCAGGTGAGCCGCATACGGGGCAGACGACGTGGATGGGGGTGGGCGTTTCAGCCATTGGCCGCCTCCTTGAAATGCGTGTCGATTTTGCCGGCGAGATCATAACTGGTGACGCTCGCGTCCCTCCGAAGCCCGAAGTTCGGCCGATCGTTCAGGAGGTCTAGCGCCTGACGCAGCAGATCATTGGCTTGAGGAGCCGCAACCACCATGCGAACGCGCGCCTGATGCGTCTCGGCCGTTTCGCTTTCCAAGAAGGGCACGAGCACTAGAGGAATGGCGTTGTCATCGGCGCTATCGAAAACTTCCGTCTCGTCGCCGGTCGCCTGATACTGCCAGCGGATCATGCGACTTTCCTTTTGAACGGCTTCGTAATCGCGTCTGTGTCGGACCAACCAGCCCTCACACGGCGATCCAGACTTGATCGAGGTATGGAAAGCTCGCGCGCCCAAGCGGTGACAGACATAGTTCTGCCGCCATGCGTGATGCGCCGCGCGGATCGCTTATTGTCGCAGTTTGCTACTCGCCCCACCCACCGGCAGTTTCCCGGTTCGTAGTTGCCGTCGTTATTCTCGCGGTCGATCTCGGCGCCGGGGAAGGGTCGCGGCCCCATGTCTCCGATAAAGTTCTCGAAACTGTCGAGCCACCGATCGCAGACCGTGATCCCGCGACCACCGTAGTCGGCGAAGATAGGACTGTTAGGGTTGAAACATCTCTGGAGCATGTTCTGCCAGACCTGATACTCCGGCGTTCTACTCTGTCCGTGTGATTTAGCGGGCATACCACCTGTCTCCTTGTGCGTGTCATTATACACACGCAGCAAATGCAAGTCGGGTGGCAAGTGACCACTCCGACCAATTTTACTGTAGGGCTTTGAGTCGCTGAATGGCCTGCGCTGTGCGGCATCCCTTGTCGGCGAACACGGATGCGCAAGGGTCTTCGCGCGATTCCATGCAGTTGAAGGCGAGGAACGCCACGAGGGCGATCGCTGCCAAGATCCACGCGGTCTGCTGACCGCGGGTCATTTCCTTGCGCTCCGGCGCCGGACCACCGCGACCGAACACCAGACGGTGCAGGAGCCCACGGCTGTTCTCTCGATCCATGTATGTGTCCCTTTTGTGAAGGGTGACACATACACTCGGGCCTGGCGCGAAGCCAAGGGTCGGATCAGCCATCGTCGAGGCTCTCGAAGAACCGCTCGCGGTGCGGCAGCCGGCGGATGCGACGCGGCCCCGTGGTGATGACCGTCAGTTCGCCGCGACCCCAGCCCTGTTGCGTCTGGTCGAGGCATGCGAAGCCGGTGGTGTTGGTCTGCATGGTTGCGTCCTGCTGTTGCTGTTGCATCGCTGGTATCTCTCGTCCTGGTGGGTGTCGGGTGGGTTATGCGTCGTCGGTGTTGGGCTGCGAGCGCACCAGCACCGAAAGGATGTCGTCGGGATCGACGATCAGGAAGCCGCCATTCTTCTCCAGCGTCAGCTCGACGGAGTGCTGCTTGTTGCGCAGCCGCTGAACGCGGTGCGGGGATACGTCGCCACGGATCGTGACGAGCGGCTTCTCGCCGACCTTGAGCGCAGCGGTGAGGCGCTGGAGCTTGTAGGTGCTGGACGTCTTCACAGGTAACCTTCCTCGTTCAAATCCTGGCCGTTGCGTTCGGCCGGCTTCGCCTCGTGTCCGTTGGCGAAGATGATGGTGTCAGTCGGGTGGAGCTCGCGGCGCATCCGAGGATCGTTGACCCGGTGGACGAAGCTCGGCTTGCCCCAGATGCGGACGGCTCGGGTGTATTCGTCGCCGCGGAAGCCGACGAAGTGCAGCGCGGGCCTTACTTCTTCCGCCGCTTGAACTTCGGCTTGCTGCCGTCCGGGTTCGGCGGGCTGTATGGGCAGCGGTTCTTGTCCCGGTGCTTCCACCAGCTCCAGCCGCACCGCGCACACTGGTTGCTTGCCATCACGCCGCTCCATGCTTGTCGAGCCAGGCGACGTGTCCACGGAAGTCGCGGCTCAATTCGGGGTCGCGACCGTGGATCTCCCGGAACGCCAGCACGCCGCCGTGGTGAAAGCTGATGTTGGTCGTGCGCTCCTGGTGGACGCGGGTCGGCCAGCGCTTCCACTGGTCCTCGAACCATGCGCGGGTCTCGGCGTCGCCGGTCGCGTAGTGGTCCTTGCCCTCGGCGCGGTTCTGGTCGCTCACTCCGGTATCTCCATCCATGCGACCGGATTGGCGGCGACCTCGAACTCGCTGTCGCTGCGGAACCACGAGTCCGGCAGCCAACCGCCGCCATCCTCCTCGCTGTCGGCCCAGCCACCACCCCAGACGACGACATGCGGGCCGTCAGAGACGCGGCTCAAACCATCCGCGTGCGCATGGTATAGGCAAAGGCTGGTGCCGGTGCCGGTATGGTAGCCGCAGTCGCTGGAGCCACACTTGTCGCTGCACTTGCCCAGGATCGGACGATCCTGCGGCGCGGCGGCCATGTCGTAGTTCCAGGGCATCAGAACATCCCCCACAGAGGGTTGTCTTCCAGGACCGCCGTCTGCTCGACGGTCAGCGGACCCTTGGTCGCCTTCACCGCGATCGTGGGCGCCTGGTCACCGAACTGCTCGGCGCAGAACTTCACGGCCTCGCGGCTCTCCCACAGCTTGCCGTTGAAGGTCTGCCGCAGCTCCGTTTGACCGTTCGCGCTGGGCACGATCAGGTGGAAGGTGTCGGTGCCGCGGTCGAACGCCACGTCGATCAGCTTGTGACGCCAGGACGCCTTGCGCCGGCCGCTGGTGGTGTCGCGGGGCAGGAGGCACAGGCTCTCGAACTGCGGGCCGCGCGTCCCCTGCGGGCCGATGCCGCACAGCTGGATCAGCTTGGCCGCGTCTGCTCGGCGCAGCTGGGCCTTGGTCTGCCAATCCTGCGTGTCGAAGATGCCGTTCCAGGTGCTCGCGAACAGCCAATCGCCGGCGGGCTGCTGGATCAGGCGGAAGTGATGCCCGTTCCGATTGACGAACAGGATCGCGCTGTCCTCGTAGAAGCCGTTGCGGTCGAAGTGGAAGATGTGTGTGTCGTCAGACAGCGAGGTGGCGTAAGGCGCACCGCGCGCAGCGACCACGTCCTTGATTGCCTCCAGGCCCTGTTCAGCGATGCCCATGTAAACCTCCTGTCGGTGAACCGCTTCACCGCTTGTGTGTGTCAGTTACCATGCACAACGATTCGCGCAAGTGTTTTCTTGACGGGTTCTGTGAGCGCGCGATCGACGCTCCAGCCCTTCTTTATGCGCTGCGCGATGGTTGCCGGAGCGATGCCGGTGCGACGACCCCAATCCGCCAGTGTCAGCTTCTCGCCGCCGTGCTCGATGTAGCGGTTGTCCGTGCGGTTGTTCATGTTCTGGGTCCGGGTCACCCAGCGACAGTTGCCGCGCTCGTAGCCACGGGCATTGTCGATGCGGTCGATCTGCGCGTCGGGGAACGGCATCTCGCCCATGTCGTGCAGAAATACGCCGAAGCTGACCCGCCAGCGAGGACATACCTGGATGCCGCGGGCTCCATAGCGCGCATAGGCAGGATGCTCGGGGTTATGACAGCGCTCGACCATCCGCGCCCACCTGCGGTAGATCGGGGTGCCAGTGAAACCGTGTCGGTAATTTCGCTTGTTCTCGGTCATGTTTGCTTGTCTCAATTTCGCGCTGCGGTGCGCTGTGAGCGCGATTCTCGCGTTTTAGGTAGTGCGACCTAGCTAAAGCGGTGACGACGCTTAGAAGCGCTTAAAATCGACCGCCCTACGGGCAGCATCGCGGTGATCCACCGCACAGGTTGTGCGGGTCACCCAGCTCGAAGTCTTCGATGTCGGCGAACCACTCCCGGCGCTCGCCGCAGGCTTCGCAATAGAACATGATCCTGTCGTTGAGCGAGAGGTAAAGCCCCTCGGGGAGGGCGGCCTCCTCAAGGTCGCGCAGGATCGTGCTGACCTCGGCGTCGGTTAGTAGCGGGAGGCGTTGTATTCTTCCCACATCGCACTCCAATGGGACTCGTGCTCGGCCCAGCATGACGCGCAGCCCATCCACTCGCGATTTGGGTCGTCGTCGCTGTTGCAGGGGCCTTCGTAGAAGTAGGCGGTCATCGACGGGCGCAGCGCGACGTCGTCGGTGGACTGGCAGCACTCGCACGCGCCGATGTTGCGCAGGATGATGCGCTCGTCGGCGTCGGTGAGCTCCTCGATCATGCCGCGAGCGGGAGCGGCTCGATCCCGGTGATCTCGGGGAGGCGCTTGCCCGTCATGCTGACGGTGAAGCCCAGCTCGATCTCCTTGTGGCAGTAGCGGGCATAGACCTGGGGCTGGAGCTCGGCTGCGCGCGTCAGGTCATCCTTGGACGACATGATGCAGATGATGCAGCTCTTGCGGCTCATGCCGGCGGCGTAGGTCCAGAAAGGCTCCTCGCCAGCCGCGGCGATCAGCTGGAAGACGTGCTCCGTCGAGAAGTGGTGGATCGGCAGCCAATCATACCACTCGCGACCCGCCACGGAATTGCGCTCGTTGCGCTTGAAGTCGACCAGCTTGCTTCGCTTGGGGCTCTCGGCCGCGCGCATGCCCATGCAGTTGACGACGAGGCCGTCAAACTCGGGGTGGGCGACGAGGTAGCGACGGATCTCGCGCGTGATCGGGCCGGTCTTGAGGTCCGACGTGCATTGACGATTGGCGGGCGAGGGGAACATGCCGCGGTGGTCGACCATCTGCCAGAACGTCTTGCAGGCGTGGGCTTCGATGATCGGGATGCCCGCGCTGTAGCGCTCGATGTGTTCGATCGAGCCATCCCACTCGACCTCGGGCAGCACCGCATGGACGATCAGCAGCTGGGCGTGAGGGATCAGCCGCTTGAGCATCACCTTCATCGCCTGGCTATCCTTGCCGCCGCTGTCGTTGATGACGAACAGCGCGCCGCGCTCGACCAGCGCCTTGATGCGGTCGGGCAGGGTCATCAGAACGCGACCTCGTCCTCGTCGCGCGGCTCGGGCTCGGCCCAGGTCGCGGACACGCGGCGTTGCCATTCGATCGCGCCTGCGTCGGGGAAGGCTTCGCGCAGACGATCGAGCGCTTCCATCTCCGTCGATCCGCGGATCGCGCCGGCCAGGTGACCCTTCACCTCGCGCCAGAACCAGGTCGAGGCTTCGGGATGCGGCTCTCCATAGAGCTTGCTCATCCCGCCGAGCACCTGCGCCTCGATCCAGGACATCACGATGTTGTAATCGCCGATCCGCGGCGGGACGTTACCCTCCCAGATGATCGTCGCCGGATAGCCCTTGGTGTCGCCGTGCAGGTAGAGCAGACCGTCCTTGATCCGGCCCGCCCAGCCACCGTTATTGCACTCGAAGTGCCGACCGTCTTCATCCACCTTGGTTTCGGTGGCCCACACGCTGACGTGGTGACCCTGACCGATCGCAAAGTGCTTGCTCATGCGGCAGCCTTCGCGGTCAGCTCGCCGCGGATCACAGCGATGCCGTTGACGATGAAGTTGACCTCGCGCTGGCTGAACCCGCCGACGCTGTTGCTCTGCTCGCGGTCCTGGCCCGACACCGCCCAACGGGCCGCGTTCTCGATGATGCCGCGCGCGAGCTTAACGCCAATCTTGGGGTGGCCGAAGATGCGGACCCAAAACATCAGCTCCTCGCCGCCGCGCTTCACCCAGATCCACGCGGGGATGCGGTGCAGCAGGGGCGGGAACATGACGCGCGCGTCGACCATGCCGGCGGCGATCATCGCCTTCTGGTGATCGTCGAGCGAGCGGAGGGTGGTCGCCAGGCGCTGCATGTCCTGCTTGCTGGCGGCCGAGAAGAAGCCCGCGATCGGGTTGGGCTTGACGAAGGTGGGGAGGCGGGAGGTGCGCATCAGGCTGCCTTCTTCTCCAGGCGGTCGACCTCGGCCTGGGCGAACGCCAGGTCGTAGTGAGCGCGGGTGAGCGGGATCATGCCCTCCGGGACTTCCCAGGCGGGCGTGGTGACGGTCTCGCCGCGCGCGGCGTATTCGGCGCGGATCGCTTCGATGTCGGGGAGAGCGACCCAGAAGACGGTCTCGCTCGACCAGCCAATGTGGGCGGTCGTGATCGAGTAGGCTGCCGTCAACATGCTGCCGGCGCCGCTCTCGGTCTCGTAGGACAGCGAGTGCGGGAAGCCGAAGCGGTCGCAGAACTCGTCGTCGACGGGCAGGCCCTCCATCTCCTTCATTTCGGCGGCGATGGTCTTGCCGTTCTCGCTGCGCAGGCGCGGCGTCCACGCGACCTTGCCGTCAGAGGTGAGGTTCTTGCGGCGCACCCAGAGTTTGCTGTCGGGCGTGCCCTCGAAGATCAGCGAGTTGATCGCCTGGCCGCCGTGAACCCGCTTGCCCCAGCCGGGGACGAAGCCGATCGCGCCGTGCTTCTCGGCCCATTCGAGCAGCCGCTTGCCAGCTGCGTTCTTGCGCTCGCGCCAATCCTTGATGAAGTCGAAGGCTGGGCCGCTCTCGACGCGGTAATAGATCCGATCTCGGGCCATGTCGTCCTCGTGTTGTTGTCGTTGCGTGTGTGTCAGTTACCATGCACGTCGTAAGATGCAAGTGGCAACTGACACACACAAACTGCGGATCAGGCCGCCAGCTTGACCAGCTCGTTGGCGAGCGTCGCGTCGGCGATGACCAGTTCCTTCGGCGCGGTCTGGTCCGGCTGGGCGATACCGGCGATGCGGAACAGCGCCGTCATCTGCTGGGCCTGGGCGCGAGCGGTGCCGAGCGAGAGACCCTCGCCCTGGAGCGCTTCGACCAGCCCCTTGCCGGTGACCTTGCCATCGGCGACCAAGCGCTTGACAGCGACCGACGTGTAGCGGGACAGCTTCTTGCCCGTCTAGATCGCCTGGATCAGGTTCTGCGCCTTCTCCTGCACCTTCTTGGCGTTGCAGCCGTCGAGGTTGGTCTTGAAGGTGGCGGGGTCGATCGAGGCGACCGAGTGGAAGTCGCGCTTCGGGACCGCCGGAGCGGCCTGCGTCGCGTCCTTCTTCTTGCGCGGGGCCTTGGTGGTGCTGGCCGCGCTGGCGACCGCCTGCGGGTCGGTGTTGTCGTCGGCGTCGAGGGCGGCGAGCAGCGCGTCGGCGTCCTTTTCGATCACCTCCTTGACGTCGTCCTCGGAGACCGCCCCCAGGTTCTCGACCACGTCCTCAACGGTCTCGGCCGGCGGGGTCTCGGTGTCGGTGAGCGGGGCTTCCTCCGCGAGCCCCGCGGTGACGTCGTCGGGCATGTCGGAGCCCGCGACCTCGGCGTCGGCGGCTTCGGCGAGGATCGCCTCGATCTCGTCGGCATCGGTGTCGGTGTCGACAGCGGCGAGCGGATCGGGCTGTTCGATCTCGACCTCCTCGACCTGGGCGAGGGCGACCACGTCTGCCTTCTCGCTGATCTCGGCGTCGATCGCAGCGAGAGCGGCATCGACCGCGTCATCGCTGGTGGTATCGGCGACGGCACCGCCCGGAGCGACCCCGGTTGCGTTGCCGTCGACGACGGTCATTTCGGTGGAGTTACCGCTGGTGGCGGCGGCGGCGCGGTTCTGCTGGTGCTTGCTGCGACGGCTCAATGTCGATCTCCTCGGTCATCACCGCTTCGCTTGATTGCTGCGGTGCAATCGAGATAGCTGCGTCTCCGGTCGAAGTCGGCTGGCTTCCGGTGTCGGTCACCGTGGGCTCCGTCGTGGTCGCGTCGCGCACCTGGAAGTGACCGCGGACCTCGCGCTCGACCTCGGGCAGCGTGCGCTTGAGGTCCGTCAGGCCGGCGATCAGCGCCTCGTTGTCCTCGTTGAGGATGGCGTCGGAGAGCGTGGCGTCCAGGCGTTCGAGCGAGGCCAGGTGCTCGGCCTCATCGCAGTCGCCGAAGTTGAACGCGAGGAGCGCGCCTTCACGCGACACGATCGTGGGAACGGAGATGGTCGAGGCGGCGTGCAGAACGGCAGCGCCCGCGGCAATGCGGATCTTCATGGGTCTTCCTTCTGTATGGAAATGGAGCCGGTTCAGAGACTGAACCAGCCGAGGCGCCGGCCCTCGAAGAAGCACTTCGCCATGACGTCCACGTCATAGTCAGCGGAGTGTGCCTTCGCGGGGTCGTATGGGATGTCCAGACACTTGGCGAGCTCGCCGAGGCGGGGGTTCTTGCCGTTGGCCGTTGCCCAGCGGGCCTTGACCATCGTGTCGAACAGGGTGGGGAAGCGGGTCGGCTGACCGACACGCCGGAGCTCGCGGTCGAGGAACGGAAAGTCGAAGTGGTCGCCGTTGTGGGCGATCAGGGCGATGACCTCCGGGTGCTCGATCGTGCCACGGATCTGGGGAGCGATGACGTCGAACGTCGGCTCGTTCGCCAGGTCGTCCAGGCGGATGCCGTGAACCTTCTGCGCGGACGCTTCGATCTTGCGCAGGGGATTGCTGCGCCAGACGTAGCCCTTCACCAGCTGCTCGGTCTCGGCGTCGTAGAGACGGCAGCAGACCTCGATCAGCCGCTGATCCGGCTCGTTCAGACCCGTGGACTCGGTGTCGGTGAAGTTGATGAGCTGGCGCGTCACGATGTCACCGACCCTTTCGGCGGAAGCGCAGCGCGACCGCCTCGAAGAACGCGATGACGGCGATGGCGCGGGCCATCTTGCGACGGGTGCGCGCAGAGTGGAGGATCACGCCGTTCATGCCACGCGCACCCCGTCCACGGCAGCCAGCGACAGCTTGCCGACCTTGCGGGCGGGAGCCGGCGGCGCGGCCTTGACCAGCTCCACCTCGATCGTGTCGAGAGGGAAGGTCTCGGTCACGCCGCCCCGGCGCTGATCGACCAGGACCGCGTTCATCGCGACGCAGTCCATGTTCGCCATGCCGACCGACTGATCCTTGACGATCTGGGCGACCGCCTTGAGCAGCGCCTCGCGGCTGATCTGGAGCTTGTGCGTCTTCATGCGAAGACGCCAAGCAAGATGGCGATCCAGATGATGCCCAGGATGCCGAGCACCGCGCGGCGCTGCTGATACGCCGGCAGATCGCCGAAGTTGTCGAGAGCCTGCGCGATCATGCCGCCACCGACCGTTCTGCCTCGCAAGGCACCACGATGCCCTTCGCGCGAGCGATGGGGTCGCAGAACTCCAGCACCGCGCTGACGCGGTCGAGACGGGCGATGTTGGTGCGCTTGATCTGGCCGGTGGCGATCGCGATCTCGTCGTCGAACAGCATGCCGCGCACGAGCATGTGGTGATGCTCCTGGTAGGCCTCGTTCATCGGCGGCTTGCCATCCATCGGCTCGAAAGTGATGGCTGGCGGGACCAGGATCACGGCGTCGAAGTGCTTGGCGGTGAGCGCCATCGCCTTCTCGACGTAGGTGACAGCCGTTTCGCGCGACAGCGGAGTGCCGGCGCTCGCGGTGGCGTCGGCCAGCAGATAGGCCGCGGCGTCGAGGGGCGTGCGGTCGGACACGAAGCCCGCCGGGTTCGCCTCAAAGCCTTCGATCATCGTCTCCAGCTGCTCGACCTGCATGGAGATGCCGGTGTCGAGGCGGTTGTGGTGCGCCATGTCGAACGAGTGGCGGGCAGCGACCGCGCTCGCGCTGCTCGAAAGCAGCGGGAGCTGGTAGATGCGCGCGATCGTGCGGGCGAGGGTGGTCTTGCCGGTGCGGTGTGCGCCGCAGAAACCGATGCGCATGGTGTTCTCCTGTGCGTGTGTGTCAGTGACTATGCAGTCACGACGAAGGAAGCGAGAGGATAAGACGGGTCCACGTCTCCAGCTCGACGACGCCAGCGACCGAGTCGGTGAACAGTCCGTCCGCACTGACGAAGCGGGCGTTCTCGATCACGTCCTCGAACTTGGCCGGGTCGATGTTCGGGAGCGCCGACACGTCGATCTGGGCGACGAGCCCGATATGCACGCGATCGACGGGCGTATCGTCGGCGCTGATGATGTGCGTCCACTTCACGAGCTTGCTGCGGAGGTCGGGCATGGTGCCCGTGAAGCTGATGCCCAGCTCCTCCTCCAGCTCGCGGATGCAGGCGTTCTCCATCGTCTTGCGCAGGTCGATGATGCCGTCGCCGGTGTAGTGGGCGTCGGTGCCATCGACGTGACCGCCGAAGCCGATCGCGACCTTGCTGTGCAGGCGAGCATCACCGCCACCAGCGCCACGCTCGTATGCGAGCACCTCGTCACCGCGGCGGATGACGATGTAGGGGATGGGTTGCACGAAGTCGGGCGACTCCTCCAGCACCGGGCGCGGGGCGATCCAGACCTGGCCCTCGTCGAGCGTGTGGTCGATCGACCACTCATGGTCCAAGATGCCGAAGCCCAGCTTGCCCTCGGTTTCGAGCGACGCGCGACGGATCGCGACAATGTGTGCGAGCTTGGACATCAGAAGCGTCCGAACTCGGCTTCGAGCACCGCCAGGCCGTCGTTGCCAAGCGACGAGACGAAGTCCGCGAAGAACTGCGGGGCGTGGCTGCGCGATTTGGCGAGCAGCTGCGGCATCAGGCGGCGGATCTCCAGGTCGGCGGGCTCGGCGCCGCGCAGGGTCAGAAGGTGGCGCAGCGAGCGCAGGTTGGTGGTGAACACGAGGCGCGTCTCGGCCGCATTGGGCAGCAGGGATCGCGCGGCTTCGTTGGCGCGCTTCTTGACCGACACGATCGCGTCCTCGGACGCACCGGCCGCCTGCATGGCGCGCAGCCGCTCGACGAACTGCGTCTGGAGGTTCTGGTATTCGCGCCACGATTGGTGACACGAGCGGCGGAATATGGTCAGCTCGGGGTCGGCTTCGAGCTCCTCGTTCGACATGCCGGAGACGTGGTTGGCGAGCAGCGGCGGCAGCACGAAGCGAATGTCCTTCGCATCGACGTAGCGCTGGCTCTCCTGGCTGTATGCGGTGCCGACGCGGTGACGGATCAGCTCGTGGGTAAGCGAACGCGACACGCCGGAGACGAGGAAGACGACGTTTACGTGCTCGTAAATCGAGCCGTGCTGCTGCTCCTTGATGTTCAGATGGTAGGCGATCGAGTCGCGGCCCTTCGCGAAGCTGTTGTAGCACTGGCGGCCCGCGAACTCGGCGATGTCGTCGCCGTTGCCACCGAAGTGTGTGTCACCCGACTCGAACGTGCGAGCGAGGATGCCGCCGATTGGCGTGTTCGGATTGGATGCTGCGTCTTCGAGGTCGAGCTGGATAACCGCGTCTTCCAGGCCGGAAATATCGAAAACGGTGCCTGCGAACTTCGAGACCGTGGGCTCGAAGATGATCTTCTCCATCGGGATGGGCATGTGGGAACTGAACCTTTTTCAGAGCGTTTAGCGCGACTCGGTGTGTGTGTCGGTGCGCATGCAGTTTGTTACCGACTCGTTGAAATGCACGCAAGCGGTTTTGTGTCGGGTGACACACGCAGGGTGTTACTCAACCGACACATAGACCCAGATTAAGTCAGAAGGCGTCGGACCAAGCGCCCTTCGTAGCGCCCCGACTATACTCGGTTGCCTGCTGCTCGAAGAAGTTGGCGTGCTCCACGCCCGCCTGGAGACCGTCGACCCACGGGATCGGGTTGCGCCGGATGCCATAGATGCCCGGCAGGCCGAGCTGACCCATGCGGATGTCGGCGATGTAGCGGACGTATGCCTTGAACTCCTCGCGGGTCGCGCCGGGCATGTCACCGTCCTTGTGGACGAGGTCGATGAAGGCGTCTTCCATGCCGACCGCCTCCTGCACCATGACGTTGACGCCGCGGTTGTGCTCCTCGCGGTCGATGTGCGCAGCGTTCTCGCGCATCCACTGGTGATAGAGCCAGGCGATGCCCTCGCAATGCAGGCTCTCGTCGCGCACCGACCAGCTGACGATCTGACCCATGCCCTTCATCAGGTTGTTGCGCGGCAGGTTGAGCAGCATGGCGAACGACGCGAACAGCATCAGGCCCTCGCCGCAGCTCGACACCCCGGCCAGGCTCATCGCGACCTCCTCGGGGTTCGTCGGGTTGAAGCTGTGCAGGAAGTCGTGCTTGGCCTTCATCTCCTCGTATTCGAGGAAGGACATATATTCGTCGTCGGGCAGGCCGAGCGTTTCGAGCAGGCTCGAATAGGCGTCAATGTGAACCGTCTCCATGTTGGAGAAGGCGGTCAGCATCATGTTGACCTCGGTGGGCGCGAAGATCTTCTGATAGACCGCATGGTAGTTGTGCTGGACGTCGATGTCGGCCTGGGTGAAGTTCTTGAAGATGCCACCGCAGACGCCGCGCATGCGGGGGTCGAGCGACTTCCAATCGCGCACGTCGGGGTCCATACGAACCTCGGACTGCAACCAGTGCAGCTGCTGCTGGCGCTTCCAGAAGTTGTAGGCTTGGGGGTAGCGCATCGGCTTGTATGCGCCCGACGCCGTAGTCAGACCGCAGGCGGGGAGGTTCAGCTGGGTCATCAGAAGGCCTTCGTGCGGAGGATCGAGCGGTCCAGGGTCATCATGCCCTGCTGGAGCTGCGTCTTGGCGATCGCTGCCCACCGGCCGTCGATGATGAACGGCGCCCGCTCGCCCGGCGCAGGCTTGTATTCGAGGCGGCGGAACAGGTCGGCGAAGTCCTCGCGCATCTGCTCGACCTCGGCGTAGAAGCCTGCCTCGACATCGTTCAGACCGGCGGCGCGGGTGACGAAGTCGTTGTCGGACGCGCGGGTGGGGCTCGCCGCGGGGCGCGCGGCGGCGAAAGTCTCGTAGCTCATGTCGTTCCTAGTTGATGGTCGCGGGGCGGATCGGGGCCGCGTCGCGAGGGTGGATGTATCGGATGGTCGCCGGTGCGCCGCGATTGGCGAAGTCCCAGACGAACCAGCTGTAGTTGTGCCGGGGCGAGCCCTTGGAGCCCTCGATCCAGCGGGGACGCTTGGTCACCACGATCTTGGAAGCGAACGCCGGGTTGCCCTCGAACAGGTCGTTGCGGCCGGTCGCGGCGCAGTCGTATTCGTTCCGCAGGAACATCGCGACCATGCCATCCACCGGCTCCATCAGCCCCAGCGCGCGGCGGATAAAAGCCTCTGCCAGGTCGCCATAGGGCGGGTTGGTGATGATGGCATTGACCCGCCGCGGGGTGACGGTCGCGCGGAGGAAGTCGATGCCGCCGCGGCCATAGCCACGGTGGTGAAGGTCGGTGCTGTAGACTTGGGCGCCGGTGACGCTGTCCGTGCCGGTGAGCTGGAGCAGGCGCTTGCTGATATGGCCCTCGCCACACGCAGGCTCCCAGATCACGCGGCCGGACAGGTCGACGAAGTGAGCGAGGCAGTCCACGTTCTCGGGCGGCGTGGGGTAGAAGTCACCCTCGCGCCGCTCGTAGACCACCTGGCCCAGCATCGCGCCGTCGCGCTGTGGTGCCTCGCTCAACATCAATTCAGGCTGGCGTTAAACGCGGCAACGATCGCGTTGGGGACCGCCTTGTCGGCATAGACCACGTTCTCGTTGCGCTTGAAGCCGCGACCGCCGCGACCGGGCGCGGTGACGTGAGGATTGCTGATCTCGCCCTTGGCGTCCTTGATGTCGAAGCTGTTGCGCGTGACCTCGTGGACGCGCCACGGGCCGACGCCCGGCAGCTCGACGCGGCCGATCGGAGCGACGGTCAGCACGGTGACGGGACGATCAGCCATCCACCTGCTCCTCGGCTTCCGGCGCCGGGACGCCGGTGCCCGTCATGTCGTCGATCTTCATGACGTCGAGTAGGGCACGCGCCGCGGCACGGATGTGGCGAGCTCGCGCTCCCTGCGGGGTGGGCGGGGTGCTGTTGCCATACAGCATCTTCGCTTCCGACAGCACCTCGGTGCTGACGAGCACGGCATGATCCTTGTTCATTCTTCTCTCTCGGGTTGGTGCGTGTGTGTTACGACACACACGCACTCGGGTCAACGAATTACTGGCAGGCGGCGCACTCGGGTTCGTCCACATACATCGGGCCGGGCGCTGCGGTCTCCAGCTGCGGGGTCGGCATCTCGCCAGCGAGATTGTCGACCGCCATCGCCTTCGAGATCGAGCGCGAGCGCAGGTAGTAGAGGCTCTTGAGGCCGAGCTCCCACGCCAGCTTGTGCAGGTCCGACAGATCCTTCTTGTGGACGTTCGCCGGCAGGAAGACGTTCACCGACATCGCCTGGCAGACGAACTTCACGATCGCCGCGTGGTGCTTGATGACCCAGCGCTGGTCGATCTCGAAGGCGGTCTTGAAGGTGGCCTTCTCGAGCCGCGACAGGAACGGCAGGTGCTGCACCGACCCATCATTGATGGTGATCGAGTGCCAGACATCCTCCAGCCACTGATCCTTGCTCTCGGCCGCCAGCGGGGCGAACGCGGGCTGCTCGCGCAGCAGCAGCTGCATGTCGGGCGTCGCTTTGTTCACGGTCGCTTCCAGCTCGTCGAAGCGGCGCCGCAGCAGCGCGTCGAGGTGCGGGTTTCGGACGTTGAAGCTGCCCGACAGCGTCTTCTGGGTGAAGCTGTTCGCCGGGGTCGGCTCCAGGCACGGGCTGGCACCGCCGGCCACGATGCTGATCGACGCGGTCGGCGCGATCGAGAAGACGTGGGTGAGGCGCTTGGCCTTGATGCTCGGGTCGATCGCCCGCGCGTCAGCGCTGTCCGGGCACTCGCCGCGCTCGGCAACCAGCACGTCCTGGCCCTTGTCCGCCGTGGTGGCGAGCCATCCCCACATGCGCGCCAGCATGTTGGTGGCCTGGATGCTCTCGAACGGCATGCCCATCGCTTGCAGCGTCGAGTGGAAGCCCATCATGCCCAGGCCGACCGAGCGCTCGCGGATCGCCGAGTAGCGGGCGCGCTCGAAGCCCTTCATGCCATCGGTGCGGTCGATGAACTGCTGGATCGTGTTGTCCAGGAAGCGCATCACGTCGAAGATGAGCTCCTCGTCGCCGAACCATTCCTTGCCGGTGTCCATGACCAGGCTCGACAGGCAGCACACCGCGGTGCGCCAGTTGCCCAGGTGGTCGGCGCCGGTGGGCAGCGTGATCTCGGAACAGAGGTTCGACTGAACGACTTCCAGGCCGAGCGCCTTGTGGATCTCCGGCTGGTGCTCCTTCACGCGGTCGATGAAGATGATGTAGGGCTCGCCCAGCTCCAGGCGCGCGGTGATGATCTTGATGTAGAGCTCGCGGGCATCCACGGTGTCGGTGACCGAGCCGTCCTTCGGCGAGATCAGATCCCAGCGACGCTCGGCCGGATCATCCTTGAACACCATCTCCATGAAGGCGTCGGGCACGAGGATGCCGTGGTGGATGTTGTGCGCCTTGCGACGCGGGTCGCCGCCCTGGTGACGACGGATGTCGACGAACTCGACGATCTCGGGGTGACGGACGTGCAGGTAGGTCGCCGCCGAGCCGCGACGCAGCGAGCCCTGGCTGATCGCTTCGGTCTGGGCGTCCTGCCAGCGCAGGAAGGGGATGATGCCGCTCGTCTTGCCCGTGATCGAGCCGGCGATCGGGTGGTTGATCTCGCGGACGTCCGACCATGCGGTGCCGATGCCGCCGCCCTTGGCCGCAAGCCAGATGTTCTCGTAGACGGTGTCCGCGATGCTATCCATCGAGTCACCGACGCGGTTGAGGAAGCAGCTGATGGGCAGGCCGCGCTCGGTGCCCGAGTTGGTCAGCACCGGCGTCGCGGGCATGAACCACAGCTTCGAGATGGCGTCATACATGCGCTGGGCATGCCCGTTCATCACGCCGCGGATCTGCTCGTCCGAGTTGGCGATCGCCACGCGGGCGAACATGTCCTGGAAGCTCTCGCCCGGCAGGAGATAGCGGTCGCGCAGGGTCGCCTTGCCGAAGTCGGTCAGGCGGGCGTCGCGCGCGTCGTCGATGGTAATGGTCAGCGTTTCGCCGCTGGGTAGGGTGTGGTGGTAGAGGCGCGTCGTTGCGCCGGCCGCATCAGCGGTCATCCGTCTATTCTCCTCGGGTCAATTCGGGTTGGGGATTGTATCAGGGTTGTGTGTGTCAGTCACCATGCACTGTCACGAAATGAGAGCGTGCATCATCCCCGCGAGCTGTCGGAACTGTTCGCTCTGGATCGCCGCGGCGACGCCGGAGATGGCATCGGCCTGGTGCTCCATGCCCTTGGTCATGTAGCCGCCATTGAGCTCGATCATGAACTCGTTCGTCTGGGAGCCAGTCTTCCATTCCACCGGGCTGTCGGTCGCCTGGGTCAGCGCGAGCGCCCAGCGCATGATGTCCTCCTTGTCGGCCGTCTTCGAGCCAACGGACGCCATCTTCACCTCTCCGGGGCTGACCTCGATCAGCGGGATGGTGAGGGATGCGAGGATGCCGATCGCGATGCCGAACGCTTTCGCTGCGCTCGCGCTCTGACCCCCTGACGGTATTTCAGCAGCACCGACCTTGATGCTGTGACGCGCGATAACCTCGCGTATCGTGACCGCGTGCAAGCGTGCGCGCGTCATGTCGTCGCTCGACCGACGCACCTGCTTGACCTTGCTTTTCGCGGTGATGATCGTGTCCATCTCGATGACACGGATGATCTTGCGGGTGACGGTGTCGACTTCACACACGGCATATCCGGTGTGCGTGAGGCTCGGGTCGATGCCGAGCATGGTGATCGTGGTCAAAGCAATAGATCCTCATTGAAGCTCGCGGGCACGAGTTGTGCGTGCTCGCCGGTGTCATGGTCGTATCCGCACCAGGCGCACTTGCTCGGGCGCTTGGGCTGCCGATAGTCAGCATCTGCCTCGCCACAGCCGGGGCACTTGGGCTTTTCCGTCCCCGGCATCAGAACTGCCCCCAGAGCGGATGCTCCTGGTCGACGCTCGCGGCGACGTCTTCCTTCTTGTGCGTCTGCGCCAGCACGAAGCCCTCGGTGAGGATCTTGTGCATGGCGGGATTCTTGGCGATCGCTTCCTTCACGCTCGCCTGGATCTCGGCGACCTTCACGCCGTCGAGGTAGCTCTCGATCCGATCCGCGAGGTCGACGAAGCTGTTGATGACGTCGTCCCAGCCCAGCTCGATCCACTCGACCGGACCCTTGTCGCAGATCCACTCGCCCTCGATCGGGAGGACGAAGATGAGGCCGTCGCGCTTGCCGATGGTGATCTTGCTGGCGTTGACGCGCGTGCCGACAGGGATGTTGTGGCGCCGGTAGACGACGCCTTCCTCTGGCTTGCGCACCGCGCACGGGCCGAAGATCGGCAGCTCGGTGGGGAAGGGACCGTGTGCGCCCGCACGGACGAAGGCCTCGGCCAGCTTGACCAAGTCCTTCACCGTCGTCGTGCGCGCAGCCTTGTCGATCATTTCGGGCGTGACAGGGACCGCCGCTGCTTTCTTGCTCGCCATCAGCGTGTCATCAACATCTTCGGGTCCGCCGACGCCATTGCGTTAGCAAACCAGCCGACCATCCAGCCGTCGATCTCGCTACCCGGAACATTGGATGCGTTGGCGTCGATGCCGTTCCTGTCGCGCGTAAGTCGCCACGCGACAGCCCACTTCATAGCGTCCGTTTCCCCAAGCGGGTAGTTCGGATCAGCGGCCATTGCCTCACTAACTTCCTTTTCGATGTCAGTCATTTAAGATCCCATTCCTGTGTAAGTGCTCCAGGTTCTTCCGGTCAGCACATGGTTTACCGCGCAGCGATGCACGCCTAGCGACGCTGCGATCTCATTTTGCGGCTCGTTGAGCGCCGCTAGATCCAGAATGATGTCGACCTGACGCTCGGTGAGAACGGCACGCGGGTTGGTTGCACCGCGATTGTCGGTGCCGTGCAGCTTCTTGTCGGCCGCGTTGCCGAGCTTCGTGTCCCAGCGAATGTTGCCCTTGCGGTTGTCCAGCCGGTCACCATTGCCATGACACGCCTCCATGCCTGGTTCGGGCGGCTGGCCGTAGAAACTGAACGCGACAACTCTGTTGACTTGGCGCTGCTTGAGCCTCCCGTTCACCGTATAGCCGACGACGAGGTAGCCATTGTTGTGTAGCGTCTGCGCTTTCAGGCGCCCCTTTCGGATCGCTGTCGCTCCACCCTTTGTGCGCACAGCCCTGTCGAGCATGCGCACACGGCCCAGCGATGACACCTGATAGAACTCGCCGTGATTGCCTTCCTCGTCGCAGAGGTCGACCCATTCTTCGATCATGCCAGCGACACCACAGCTCGACCGTTTGTTTTTTCGACGGTGATCGTGTTCCGCGCATAGGCGCCGATGTCGTTGTGACTGATGACCAGCACGGTGCCGCGCTCGCGAGCCTTTTCTTCAAGCACCCCCATCAGGCGTTCCAGACCAGCGGCGTCGAGCGCATCGTCCACTTCATCACCGAGCCACAACTGTATGTTCTTGGTGGCGCGGGTCGCGACCAAGTCCTGCAAGGCGAGCGCGCACGCGAGGCGCACCTTGCGCTTCTCACCGCCGGAGAGGGCGTTGAAGCTGGGCGCGGTGCCGGCCTTCTCGACGGTGACGGAGAACTTCTCGGTCAGGTCGCCATTCTTCTTCTCGGACAGCGTGGTCCAGAAGGCGTCGATCGCGCCATCGGCGAGGCTGCCCAGGTAGTGCGCGGTGCGCTCGTTGAGGTAGGGTGTCGCCTCGTCCAGCCGGTGCGCACGCACGCCGGCAGGGGCGAACACTTCGACCACGGCCTGCGCGTATGCTTCGAGCTCGGCGGCGGCGATGACGTCGGCCTTGGTCTTCTCGACGGCGGCGGCGCGGTCGATCACTTCCTTGTCGGCCGTCTCGATCATCGGCTTGAACGGGTTCTCGGCGGCGGCTTCGGCCTTCCAGCGCTGGCCGACGTTCTGCGCAGCGACGCGCAGGCGCTCGACCTCGTTCTTGGACGCCTGGATGATCTGGAGCTCGCGCTGGAGATTCTTGAGGCGCGCGCCCTCGGCCGACACGTCCGTCATGGTCGCGCGGTGATTGGTGAGGTCTGCCTCTGCCGCGGTGACCGCGCGCTCGAAGGCTGCCACCTTGCCCTTGGTCGCGTCACGAGCCGCCACGCACTTGTCGCGGTCGGCACGCTGCGCGCTGGCCTTGAGCTCGGCGTTGGCGATCGCGTCAGCCAGGTGCTCCTGCTCCAGCGGTCGGCCGCAGTCGTCGCAGGGCTGCCCCACGCCGTTCTTGGTCCGCTCGACAGCTGCCTCCGCAGCGGTGACCGATCGCTCGGCCGCCGCAACCGTGGTCTCCTCGCCGGTCAGGCGGCGCTGGATGGTCGACAGCGCGGTCTGGGCCTGCGTCACGTCGGCGGCGAGCTGGCGCTCGCGCTGCACCTCGCCCTGGACGGCAGCGATCTTGCCCTGCGCAGTCGCGATGTCCTTGACCACCTGCGCCTCGCCGGCGGGGTCGAGTTCGGCCTTCGCTTCGTTGAACGCCTTGACCGCCTTGGTCGTGTCGCCCTTGAGCTGCGCGATCTTGGTCACCTGCGTGGTTTCCCACGTCGCGCTCTGGTCGCTTAGACGCTGCACAGACGCGATTGCGTCGTTGTGACGCTCGGTTGCTCGGTCATGCGCGACTTGCGCTTGTGCGCGCGTCTCTGCGGTTCTGCGGTAGCGTTCGCGCGCGATGTCGTATGCGTGCGCGAGCACGTCGACACCCGCAGCCTGCTCGACCAGCAGCTTGAGCTGGCGATCGGTCATGCGCGGGATGTCCGGCATATTCTCCTGGCCCGAGTAGACCGCGGCGTTGAACACCTCCTCCGAGCAACCCAGCAGCCGCTCGACCGCCTTCTGCGTCAGCGGCGTGGTGCCCTTGGTGCGGTCGACCCACTCGCCGGACGCCTGGTCGAACTGGAACAGGAACAGGCCGTTCTTGAGCTTGGGGTATTTGCGGTAGCGCTCGACGCGCCACAGGTCGCCGTCGTCGTCGATGGTGACGCGGGCGGCTGCGCCCTTGCCGGCCGGTGTGTTGATGATGTCGTCGCCCGACAAGCCGCGCGCCGTCGTGCCCCACAGGCACCAGCTGATCGCGTCGGGGAGGGAGCTCTTGCCCGAGCCGTTGCTGTCGGCGCTGGTCTCGTCGTTGTTGATGCCGGCGATGTGCGCCAGGCCGAGCGTGTCGAGCGAGAGCTTGGCCTCGCCGATCGCCAGGACGTTCTCGATCTCGACGTCGGTGATCTTCATTATTCTGCTCCCACGGTGCGGGCCTCGCGGAGCACGTCCAGCGCGTCGACGGCGACACGCTTCTTGGACAGCTTGCCCACGTCGAGGTGGTTGGCGACATAGGAGGCGACGGACACCTCCAGCGTGACGTTGGCGGTCGACGACGATGCGCCGCGGGTGACCTCGCGCTTCTTGGAGCTGTGGTCGACCCAAGCGAGCGCGCCCGCGTCCTTGAGCGCCTCGCGCGCGGCCGACAGGGTGTCGGCGTCAGCGTCCTTGAAGCGCAGGCGGACGTAGTTGCCCGCGACGGTGACGGGGTCGATGTCGGCTACGTCGTCGATGTTGACGAACTGCGGCGCCATGCTCTCGCGGAAGTCGACCGCGGTGTCGTCGACCAGCAGGAAGCCGGCGCGTGTGCCAGGGTCGCTCCAGGTCTGGTGCGTGGTTGCACCGATGGAGAACACGCCGGGCTGCGGCTCTTGGTGGTGGTGATAGTGGCCGATGAAGACGCGCCGATAGCCCCAGGCTTTCACCTCTACCGGGTCGAGACCGTGATCGGGCAGACCCTTGATGACGCCGTTGAGCGGCGCGTGGATAATGAGATCGCGGCTCGACATCACATGGTTGGTGGCGATGGAGCGCAGCTCGTCGAGATCCTCGATCCAGGGGATCATCATGATTTCGGTGTCAGGCTGGCCGTTCTCGTAGAGCTTAACCAACGTCGGCGTGGTGATCGCGTTAAAGCCGGGCAGTTCGTCCAGCGATTGCATGGCGTTGCCGAGCTTGTTGGCGTGCTTGCCCTTGAGATCGTGGTTGCCAGCGATCGCGTGGACCCGCACACCCATTCCCAGGATGCGTTTGAAGGTGTCGATCGTCGGGTTCAGCACCTCCGGGTCGATTTTGCCCCGGACGTGAAACAGGTCACCGGCCAGGAAAAGGGTATTGCCGCCAGCGGCGAGCAGCTCGCGTGCGGCGCGCTCCACTTCACCAAGGATGATCGCGAGGCGGCTGTTGACGCCGTCTGCGTTGGTGGTTGCGAACGCCGACCATTCATGGGCGTGCTGGTCGCTGCTGACGGCATAGGTCACGAGTAGAAGCCTCCGGCATAGAGGACCGCGTTGACGATCGCGGTCAGGGTGAGGTTGACACCGACATTCCATTTGCCGGTGCGCGGCTGGCCGTGCTTTGCGAGCGCGACCCCGAGGCCGACGAAGGTCAGCCCCAGATACGTGATCTGGGGCCAGCCCATTATTCGGCGTCGTCCGGGACGAGGACGACCAGCGTCTCGCGGGCGTTCGAGCGAGCGAGCTTGGCGCCCTTGCGCACCTTGCTGGCCGCCTCGCGGACGAACTCGGCGACGTCGCCCATGCCGTTGAGCTCCAGGCTGTCGGCGAAGCTCTCGGCACCGTTCGACATGGCCGTCAGCTTCTGGGCGACCGCGTAGAAGTCGGTCGCGTCCTCGACGATCTCGGCCGCTTCGGCTTCCTCGGCGGCAGCCTGCTCGGCGGCCATGATCGAGCCGAACAGCATGCCCAGGAAGGGCGGGAGGCTCGGGCCGGGGCCGAAGGTCTGCTCGGTCGCGCTGTCGTCCTGCGTGGCGTTCTCGCTCACCTCGGCCGCGGCGGCGCCGATCGGGCTGCCATCGGTCGCGCCGTCGTGGACAGCGCGCGCTGCGCTGGCGGCGGTCTGGAAGGACTCGTTCTGCGGTTCGATACCCATGATGTTCACTTGCTCCTGGCTGGGGTGGTTATGCGGTCGCGACGGGCACCAGCTTGCCCCGACGCGAGAAGTTGAAGGCGAGACCGCCAGCGAGCACGACACCGCGGGTCTGGGTGCCGTCTTCGGTCAGGCGGTTCTCGCGGTTGTCGTTGATGCGCGCAGCCTGGCGGGCGCGACGCTCGATCTCGCGTGCATTGGTGTGCGGATCGAGTGTGTGTCGGTTAGCATGCACCATGCGCGTGAAAGCGCCGGCGGGCACGCGACCGAGCGCTGCCTGAACGCGGGTGGGCTGCGTTGCGAAGCGACGCGCGGCGTCATACTTCTTGCCGGCCATCTTGGCGGCGTGGGCCTCGCGACGCTCGGCGGCGGTCGCGGTGTTGGGGAAACGGGACATATCAACCTTTCGATCTAGCGAGTCGTTGTGTGTGTCACTCACTATGCAGTCTGTCTAGCGGTGCGCTTTCGCTTCTGCAAGTTGGGACCGAGATATTTTTTCGTGAAGCGCTCGTAGGAGACGATGCGGTGCGCGCGGCCCTGGTAGTTCGCGCGGACGCGGGACAGCTCCTCGTCGAAGAAGTCGGCGATCGGCGTCAGGAAGATGCGCCGCTGCTCCTCGACGACGATCATCACGGTGGTGACCTCGTGGTTCATGGCACGCATCAGCAGAACCTTGTCCACGCCAATGCCTGCCTCGCCCTTCTCAATCGCCTCCGACAGCGACTTGGACTTGCCCCGCCAGATGTCCCGGCCCCGCTGCTCGATCACGATGAAGCGGGTGCCGCTCTCCGTCTCCATGATCTTGCCCTGCACGCGCGGCGCAACCTTGAGCAAGCCGGCGCGCTTCATGCCCTTGGAGATAGGCCGCAGCATCTTCGAGACCGAGGCGTTGAAGGTAAATGGCGGTAAGGCGGGTTTTCTCGTTGATGATGCGAGGGCCATAGTTCTGTCGCTGCCATGCCTTGAGGATGGTGGCCGCCTCGTGGGGCGGCGTGGTGAGCATGAGGTGATTGCGGTGGGCGTGCTTGTCGAGGATCTCGTCGATCCCGCCGGCTTCCGTCGACACGACGAGCGCCAGGCCGAAGACGTGCCGGAGCTTGACGTTGTAGAGGGCGACCACCTGGTTGGTGAGCAGCCGCTGCGTCCAGGCGACGCCGACGCGCACGGTGTTGGCGATGTCGTGCAGGCCGGTCTCGTCCTGGAACGGTAGCGTCGGCACAAACAGGTCGCACGCAATCCGCGGCTGGAGTTCACACTTGCGATTGACAGCACAGTGGTCGCAAGGCTTCTTGCCGGCGCCCGACGTATAGGTGTCGTTGTCGCGACGTTTAAGCTGTCGTGTGTCCGTGTCGATCAATGGTGTCACCTACAAAAAGAGCGCTCGCAAAGCACTTAGACCTTGTGAGCGCTGCGTTCAACTTGGCGAAGCGTGGATTACGCTTCGGCCATGTCGATCAGACGGTTGAGCGACGCATCATAGTCCTGGTGCAGCTTGGGCACCAACTGCGAACGATACGTCTTGCTGCCGTCCCAGACGATGTATGCGCCAGCCGTCTCGATCTTGCCCAGGTTCAGCAGGTGGCCGATCATGCTGTCGATCACGTCGATGTAGCCGGTGCCATCCTCCTTGAACTTGAAGATGAAGTCGTCCTTCTTGAAGGGCGCATAGGTCTTGTTCTTGACCGTCTCGGCGGTGACGGTCTGGCCGGTGACCTCCTTCGTCTTCTTGTCGCGCTCCATGGACCGCGAGAGGAACAGGCGAACCGACGCATAGAACGGCAAGCTGTCCCCGCCCGGCGTGTAGCGCGGGTCGCCATAGGTGACGCCGGGCTTGGTGCGGATCTGGTTCAGGAAGATCGCGAGGATGTTGTTCTCCTCGACGAACGTCGAGAACGCCGGGAGCTCCTGGCTGGTCGCGACCGCGAGCGACACCTTGTCGCGCATGTTGGCGGCCTTGCCGTCGCCCTCGATCTCCTTGCCGTCCGACTTGAACAGCTTCTCGGCGGGGACCATCGCGGCCAGGCTGTCGAACACGCACACCAGCGGCGCCTCGAACGGGATCACGTCCGCGTTGCGGATCGCCCGCATCCAGTCGATCGCGCCGTCGATCGAGTCCTCGAAGGTGCGCGGGCGGCTGTAGGTGAACACGCCAGGCGTGATGTCGCCACCGAAGCCAGCGTAGAGGTTCTGGTCGAAGGTGCGCTCGTGGTCGCGGAAGTTGGCAGCGCCACCGGCGAGCTGCGCTTCCTTCATGACGTGCTGGGCGAGCAGCGTCTTACCCGCGGATGGCGGGCCGGCGATCTCGACGATGCGGCCGGATTGGAACCCGCCACCGCGGTAATGGCCGCTGACGAGCTTGTCGATGTGGGGAACGCCCGTGGAGAGGTGCAGACCATAGGTCGGTGCGGTGTCGTTCTTGACGCCACCCTTTTCGAGGGCGCCTGCGAGTAGGGATGCGAGAGACATTACTTGCCGAACTCCTGTTCAAGCTGGATGAAGGGTGAGAGGAAAGCGTCCATGTCCCGAAGGAAGGACGTGAAACCGAACTCCGCGCAGAACCCCTCGAAAGCTGTGCGGTCGATCTTGGTCTTGGTGCCGCGAATGTTCGTCGGCGCCGGGATGTCGGGATGGCCCAAGTCCATCATCTTGAGCGCGAACTCGAAGCGCTCGCGCAGCTCCATGTCGTCGCGTAGGTTCTGGTATTTCTTCGGCAGCGTCTGCGGCTGACCCTTCTTGACCTTGGGCACGGCCTTGCCGGCGGCGAGCCAGCGCGCGACCGCGTCTTCCTGCGACAGCTGCTGGAACTCGTGGACGCAGTCGAACACCGAGAGCAGCTCGATCGCGCCCTCGCCACCGACGCCGGTGCGCGGCTTGACGTTGTCGCCCGTGTCGCCCTGGAGCGCCTTCGCGTGGATGAAGGCCTTCTGCGTGCGGAAGCCCGTGAACTCGGTGAAGTTGGACGAGGTGACCTTGCGATCGAGCTTGTGGTCGACCCATGCCACGCCACGCTCGACCAGCTGAATCCAATCCTGGTCGCCCGTGATGAGCGACACCTGATCGCCGCGTGCGATCGCCTTGCGCGTCAGGATGGCAGCCATGTCGTCGGCCTCCATGTTGCCGGCGACGAGCTGGGAGATACCGAGGAGGTGCAGCCCGCGGAACATGTCCCGGCGCTGGGCCTTGTAGCGCTCGCGCTCGGCCATCTTCTCGGCGGTGTCGGTGCGGGTGCCCTTATAGTCGGGGAAGTCGCTGTAGCGCCACGAGCGGCCATCCCAGAGGATGATCGGGGTGGCGAAGGTGCGCTCGCGCAGGATCTTATGGATCGAGCGCAGCATGCCATAGATGGCGGTGGTCTCGCGCTCGCCCGCATAGAGCTTGCCCTGCTTGCTGTTGCCGTGCTGGGCAGCATGCCCGACCGAGTTGCCGTCGATGTAGGTGCGGCGGATCATATTCTTCCTGTCGGGTAGAGGGTGCGGGGAAGCGCTACGTGCGCTCCCCCGCCTTCGATCAGCGGCCGGGGCCGCTCACCTGGGGCGCGAGGCCCCAGGCACCTTCGGTCATTCGAGGCCGGCGAGGATGTCGTCGATCTCGCTGCTGTCCGCCGGGACAGTCGCGGCCGGCGCGGGCTTCGCGGGCGCAGCCTTTGCGGGCGCCGGCTTGGCCGGGGCAGGCTCGGGCTCGGGGGTCACGTCCGCGACCGCGTCGGCCAGGTCCGCTTCCTCGAACACCGCGTCCTCGACGGTCGTGTCGGTGTCGAACGGCGGCGTCGCGTCGTCGTCTTCCTCGATCACGCTGGTCACCGCGCTGGTGCCCTTCGCCGCCGCGGCCTGCGCTGCTGCGGTGGTGCTGGAGCTCTGCGCGATGCGCGGGGTTGCCGCCGACGCCGCCAGCTGCGCGTTCAACGCGATGCCGGCCGCACCGTTCAGGCGACCCAGGAACTCCAGCGCCTTGGTTTCGAGGCCCTCGAACTGCGACGCGATCCACGCATCCAGGTCGATCACCTTGTCGAGGATCGCCGGGTTCAGCTTCGCCTTCTTCGGCGTCACCGTGAACGTGTATTTGGTGTCGAGCCCGCTGCCGGTCTTCTCGCACTTGAAGACGTGGCCGTTCTCCAGGCTGGCGAGGTCATAGTCCTCGTCGGCCTCGGTCCAGGCCTCGAACTGCGACAGGATGCCGTCGAACGCGCCTTCGGACACCTCGATCAGCACCGGCTCGGTCGCCGGCTGATCCTTGTCGTCCAGGATGAGCGCGCAGAAGATGTGACGCGGCGACGCGAGCATCTTGCGATAGTGCTCCTTCGTCTCGTTGTCCGGCGCCTGGCGCATGGCGTCGAAGATCAGCTCCTTGATCGGGTCCGTCTCACCGTAGGTGATGTCGCGGTCGCCGATGCCGAAGAAGTTCTGGCCGTCGAACGACTTGAGGTAGGTCTTGCCATACCGACGATCGAACGCGCCCGAGTTGGTCGGCGTGTCCTTGGTGTCGGCGGCCGGCAGGATGCGGAACGAGGTCGTGCCGCCCTTGAACTTGTAGGGACGCAGGCCCTTGCTGCGGTTCTGCGCGATGCCGGCGCGCATCGCGGCGATGCGCTCACGGGTAGTCATTGCACCCATCTGAAAAACTCCTGTCTCTGCTCTGCTAACTTCGATTCGTGTGTGTCAGTTACTATGCACGCGAGACACACCTGTCGCGTGGCTTCGTGCTGGGTTACTCGGTCGCTTCGGCCTCCTGCCCTGGTCGCCGGGCGCGGCTGCTGTCGCGAACGGCGCGGCGCTGTTGATACCCGCCGGCTGCATCGCGGGCGGATTGGATGACGGTGTTCGTCTTGAGCTGGTCGCGGGTCAGGTTGCCCAGCGAGACGATCATGGAACTGCGGGTGCGGAACGCATCCATGGCGACCCGGCACACGCCCTCGATCTCATCAGCTTCCAGTTGAACCTGCGCCCACTTGAGCGCGTCGGGATCGAGCGCGACGTGCGCGGCGACCATGTCGACCGTGACGGCGACGGGCTTCTTGCCCGTCTCCTCGGCCTCCTCGTTCGCGGCGTCGGTGAGCTCCTTGCGATACTTCTTGGTCAGCTTGGCGTTCACCGCCTTGACCAGGAGCTCCACCTTGTTCTTTTGGCGCTTCGCCTTGGCGTGGCAGATGCCATACCAGGCGGCGCGGGCGGTCTGGGTGCGCATCGCCTCGGTGATGTCGTCCAGACCTTCGTCCACCTCTGCGGTGAACTTCTCAACGTCGATGAAAGTGTCCAGCTGCATTTCGTTCTCTCTGCTGTTGTGTGTGTTGTAACGCACACACTCGGGACGTCAATAAGAATCTTCGATCAGGGCTTTGGCTTCGGAGAAAACTTTCGTCAGCACCTCGCGCTTCTCGGCGTCGTGGTAGAGCTGCGTCGGCTTGAAGCCGATGATGATCGTCGCATCCATGTCCGCCGAATAGGTCTTGCGGCCGATGTGATCCGCCAGCCCCTTGATGTCCGGGAAGAACGTCTTGATCGCCTGCGGCCCGAGCAGCACGATGACCGGCGGCTTCATCGCCAGGATCTCGCGCTGGAGGTAGGGCAGGGACCGCGCGACCTCCGCGGCGGGCAGGTCGCGCTCTCCCTTCTTGAGCGGTCGGCGCAGCACCCAGCTCCACACGGCATCGTCGATCGACAGGCCCGCTTCGTGCAGGCTCGGCGCGACATAGTTGACGTAGGAGAACTGGCTCTTGAGCTCCTCGTAATCGTTGAAGGGTGCGTCGAGGATGAACATCATCTTGGGCGCGCGGCCCAGGTGACACGGCACCGCCGTCTCGCCGAGATCGGCCATCATGTCCTCGACGATCCCGACGATCGTGTCGCCCATGAGATCGTCCACGGGGATGTCGCGCGTGGCGGCGACGCCCTGGTCGCTGATCGCGGGCATCAGTTCGATCTGGTCGCGCTGTCGACACGGGTCCGTCGATCGCGGCTGGCCCGGCACGACGCGCGCGAACGCACCGACGCGGTCCAGGTGGTCGATCGCCTTACTGTTGACCGCTCGCGCGGGGACGCGGGCCTTGAAGTCGTCCATGCTGACGAACCGGCCAGGCCCGAACGTCTCGGTGTTCGTGACCTTGTTCTTGCCGCGCCCCGAGGTCGTCTCGACGACGGTGGGCTTCGGGTTGGTGCGCGCTTCGATGATCGCGTGGGCGCCCTTGTCCGACACGTTCTTCACCGCGGATAGGGGCGCGATGATGATGTTGTCGTTCAGCGGCTCGAAGCGGTTGGTGGAGATGTTGACGTCCGGCGGGATCACCCGGATGCCGTCCTTCGCCGCTTGCTTGACGATCACCGACAGCTTGTCGGTGTCCGCGATGCCCATGCTCGCGGTGTAGAACTCCACGAGGTAGTGCGCCTTGAGATAGGCGGCCTGATAGGCGATCAGCGTGTATTCGACCGCGTGGCTGCGGTTGAAGGCGTAGCCGGCGAAGCCTTCGATGTCGGTGAACAGGCGATCGGCGTCGCTCTGGGGCATGCCCGACACGCTGACCGCGCCGTCGACGAACTTCTGGCGCTGCTCGGCCATCATCTGCGGGTCTTTCTTGCCCATCGCCTTGCGGAGCACGTCGGCCTCACCGGGCGCGAAGCCACAGAGCGTGCGGGCGATCTGCATCACCTGCTCCTGGTAGGCGATCACACCATAGGTGTCCTCCAGGATGGGCTCGAGACTCGGCCACGGATAGGTCACGCTCTCGGTGCCCGCGCGGCGGCGAATATAGGCCTCGGTGATGCCCGCATCGAGCGGGCCGGGTCGGTTGAGCGCGTTCAGGGCGACGAGATCCTCGAACGTCAGCGCGCTCGTCTTCGCCATCTCCTTGAGCAGCCGCCGCACCGAGCCGCCCTCGAACTGGAACACGCCGGCCGTCTTGGCGGTCGAGAAGATCGCGAGCGTCTCCTCGTCGTCGAGCGGCAGCTTGTTGATGTCGAGGCGGAAAGACCGGCGCTGGAAGATCAGCTTGATGGCCTGGTCGAACATGTCGAGCGTGGAGAGGCCCAGCACGTCGAGCTTGATGAGGCCCTGTTCCTCGGACACGCGCTTGTCCCAATTGATGACGCGCGCGTCGCCGCGCTTCTCGACGACGGCTCGCTTGGTCAGGGGTTCGCCTGCCACGACGACGCCACCGGCGTGCGTGCCATAGGCGCGCATCTTGCCTTCGAGCTTGAGCGCCTTCTCCCAGACGTGGGGCTGCTGCTCGGCGAACTGCTGGACCTCGTGCGTGGTCTCGTATGCCTCCTGGAGGCTGGCCGAAACGCCATGGGTGTCGCCGATGTATTTGGTGGCGCCCAGCTGGTCCTGCGTCAGCCCATAGATGCGCGCCACGTCGCGGATCGCACCGCGCGCGCCCATCGTGTTGTAGTTGACGATGCCGGCGACGCGGTCGGAACCGTAGCGATCGGCCAGATAGGCGATCACCTCCTCGCGGCGCGTCGACATGAAGTCGAGGTCGGCGTCGGGAAGGTCGAGGCGGTCGGGGTTGATGAAGCGCTCGAACAGCAGCTTGAAGCGGATCGGATCGCAGTCGGTGATGCCGACCAGATACGCGACCAGGCTGCCACCGACCGAGCCGCGGCCGGGGCCGACATAGATGTTCTGGCTCTTGGACCAGCGCACGAGATCGGACACGAGCAGAAAGTAGGGCGCGAAGCCCAGGCGCTTGAGCGTGTCCAGCTCGAACTGGAGCCGCGGCAGGTATTCCGCCTTGAGCTCGGCCGGGCTCGGCTGGTGCGCGAAGATGGGGGAGGTGAAGCGCTGCGCCCAGCCTTCCTTGCACAGCCGCTTGAGCTCCGCGTCGGGATCGGCCGCCAGCTCGGGCAGGGAGGGGTCGAGCTTCTTCCACTCATAGGTGCAGAGCTGGACCAGGCGATCGGTGTTCATCAGCCCTTGCTTGAAGATCGCGCCGTGGTTGCGGTCGTAGCGCGTGCCCACGGCGTCGGCCGCCGCGACGGTGGCGGTGGCGAGCTCCTTGACCGTGTGCGGCTGGTAGCGCGGCACCGGGCGCAGATAGTCGCTGTAGGGGCGGCGCTCGGCGATGCCCGCGTTGCAGCTGTATGCCTCGTCGTCGTGATCGAGCCAGAACGCCGGCGCGGTGACCAGCGGCTCCCAGGTCGGGATTGTGCCGAAGCAGTTGTTGAGCAGCGCCCACTCGATCGCGCGATAGTTCTGACGCGAGAAGTATGGCGTGTCGCTCGCGATCAGCTCGTAGAAGCGCGCGACAAAGCGCACGCGCTGCGCAAGGTCAGACAGCGCGGTGAGCATGTCCTCGCGCTGTGCGACGCTCTCTAGGTCACCTGTGGTGATGACGAGACAGTCATCGTCGAGCGTGGTCGCGAGGTCTTCCCAGGTGACGCGCGGGACGAAATAGAAGCGGTCGCGGTCGAACCCGCGGGTCAGCAGCCGGTAGATCGACTGCATGCCCGCCTCGTTCGTGGGGAACAGCTTGATGAAGCACGCCTCCTCGCGATCGGCTTTGTCGCGGTCAGCGTCGTCGGCCATGATGACGCGGACGCGCACGCCGGCCAGCAGCCGCTTGTCGAGCTTGCCCAGCTTCTTGGTCGCCTCGACGACGGAGGAGATGGTCATGGTGTCGCAGATGCCGACGACGTCGGCGCCGGCCTTGTCGGCGACCGCCGGGAGATCGTCGATGCCCAGGATGGACTCGCCAAGAGAGAAGTCGGTGCGCACACCGAGCAGAGGATGGATCATGCAAGCTCCAAGGTTTTACCGCTGCGCGTGACGCGCTCGCATGCGGTGAGAATAGAAACGGTCGCGTAGGTGTCGCGCTGCGCGCTAGACGCGGTGACAGCGCATTGTGACGCGACGCGCGCGGTTAGTTCGCGCATGGTGTGCGGTCGCTCGCGAAGCGCTGACAGCACGCATGACATGACGCGAGAGACACCGCCCACGACTTCGAGGGAGGCGATCTTCGGGTTGGTCCGCATCAGGACGAAGCGGTCAATCAGTGGGTGGGCGCGCTTGTCGAGGCACGCCTTCAATTCCATGACGGCTTCGGCATCACCGAAGGTGTCCTCGGCATCGTCAGCCAGGTCGGCGGCGCGCTGCGCATCACGGCGTTCCTTGCGCTCGACCTTGGTCAGCCAAGGGAGGCTCATCGGCTTGCCCTGCGCGTCGTTGAACTTTTCGAGGAGGCGCAGCATCAGCGGGCGGCGGTTGTCCACCAGGCTCTCGCAGTCGGTGTGCGCGGTGCAGCTGCCACAGGTGGTCGAGGCGGGCGCGAACGCGAGCGACGATCCGAAACATCCAAGGGGCTGCATGTGTGTCACTTAACACAAACTCGCAATCATAAAAAGAAAAAGGTGGGTGACGGCACAACCGTCACCCACAGGGGAGGAGTCGAAGGTGAGCGCCTTCGACAGGGAGATGGGTCGCGTTCAGCCAATCCTTGTTGAGGAATGTCTTGAGGCGGTGGCAGTTTGCGCACAGCGTCTGGTAGTTCCGAGGGTCATCGTTCTTGTGGTTCCCGTCTATATGGTCGACGTCCAGCTGACACGGATGCTCTGCCTTGAAACCGCAGCGCTCGCAGAAATCCTTGCGATGCTTGAGCGTCTTGCGCTGCCTGCCGGTCGGGTGTGATCGACCGCGAATGTTCCGGCTATGGCAGGGCGCGCACTTGCGGCGATACCTACCATTGCCCAGGTTCATCTGCGGTCGCTCTCCGCACACGTCACAGAGGCCGCGCTGTCGGCTCACCCGAAGATCCGCTGCGCGGTCTGGCGGACAGCTTCGCCCTGGGTGTTGTCCAGGCGGTTGCTGTAGGAAAGCTCGATGCCCTTGCGGAACGCGCCACCCTTGACCATGCCGATCATCGCTGCGCGGATCAGCTCGCGGGGCGAGATCGGCAGCGACAGTTCGCCGTTACCATACATCTGACGGACGCGGCCGGCGAAGTCGACCAGCTTCTCGGCCACGTCCTGCGACACACCGATGCGCTGGCGCAGGATCGAGACCTCGGTCTTGGGCTCGGGGTAGTGGACCTGAATGGTGACACCGAAGCGCGAGTAGGCGGCGGCGTTACCGATCTTGGTGCCCGAGTAGAGCCCCGTGTCGTCGCCCGAACCGTTGGTGTTGCCCGTCGCGATGAAGCGGAAGTTCGGGTGCGGCTTGATGAGACGCTGACCGGCCGGCGCTTCCTTGATGTAGAGCGCCTTGCCTTCGAGGATCGGCTGGTAGACGGCGATCACCGCGGGGTGCGCGAAGTCGTATTCGTCGGCGACGTAGACCCAGCCGCGCATCATGGCCTCGGCCAGCGGGCCGAAGTCGAACTCGGTGCCGCCGTTGCGAACCACCATCTGCCCGATGATGTGCGCCTCCTCGGTCGTGTCGGTGTGCTGGACGCGCACCCAGGGGCGGTTCGTGCGAGCGCATGCCTGCTCGACCTGGGACGTCTTGCCGGTGCCGTGCATGCCCCAGACCAGGAGCGGCATGTTCAGCTGGATCGCCATGACGACGTCCTTGATCTCCTCCGGGCGGAAGACGTAGCCGTCGTCGATCTCGGGCACGGCCTCCTGGTCGACCGGGTCCAGGTTCTCCATGACCTCGATCTGGATGGGGTCGCCCTTCTGCTGACCGCGGCGGGCCGGCGAGAGGAGCTCGTCGGTGAGCGGGAGCTCGAAGACCTCGTGCATCGGCTTCTTGACGCTCGTGCCGGGCTTCGAGAACGGGATGATCTTTGCGACCATGTTCTGCACGGCCTGCTCCTCGGCCTTGTTCTGCTGGCCCTTCTGGCGCGCGGCCTCGGCGAACGCTTCGCTCATCAGCGGCGCGTCGGGATAGTTGCGCTGGTAGTCCTCGACCGACGTGCCGGGGTGCGCGGTCGCCAAGTGCTTCTTGATATAGTGCTCGTGGCTGCCGCAGATCATGCAGGTGATCTTCGCCTTCGGGTCAGCGGCAGGGGTGCTCTTTGCGGTCGCGGTGCTCATTTATCGCTCCTCATGTTTGCGTCTTTGCGCGGTTAGTGTGTGTCAGTTACCATGCACAGCGATTCGTGCAATAGGGAATGTGTGTGGCAGTCACCATGCACTCACTTGCCCACGATGAACCTCTTGAGGAGGCCGAGCAGCTGCTTGGGCATGTCCTCGATCTTCTGGATGCACATGTGGTTGGAATAGTAGCCGGCTGGTCCGTTGTGCTGGATGCCGACGCCGACGAGGTCGATGCCCGCCGCCTCGATCGAGCGGACCATCTGCACGGACTGCGTCTGGTAGGCCATGTAATCGGACATGCCGCGCGGATTGTAGACGTGGCCGCCCGGCTCACCGTCCGTCATGGAGATGAGGATCTTGCGCTTCTCCTTGCGGGCGAGCAGGCGCCGCGCCGAGAACTCCAGGCCGCAGCCCTCCGGCGTTGAGCCCATCGAATAGCCGCACTGGTCCGAGTGGCCGTCCATGTTGTGAACATGGCCGAAGCGCTTCTGCACCGGGATGGTCCAGCGCTCCTCGAACGTCTTGAACTTGGGCATGACGATCGGCACGGCGCGAATGATCTTGGCGACCTCGTCGGCCTCCTGCACCTGCTGGATGTATTCGCGGTTCGCGACGCGCGGGTCGTTGTAGCGGTCGGTGAAGCCCAGGCACTCGAAGGCGATGCCGAGCTTGGCGAGCACCGAGCCCAGCGCATACGCCGTCTCGACCGCCAGCACCGTGCGATCGCCCGACATCGAGCCCGAGCAGTCGATCAGCAGGGAGATCGCGGTGTCGAGGCTCTCCGCTTCCTGGCGGCGCGTGAACACGCGGTCATCGCCGGCCATGATGCGGTGCAGGTTCGGCGCGTGGAGGCGACCCGAGCGCATGCCGGGGATGCGCTTCACCTGGCTGCGCGCGGCGATCAGGCGACGGAGATCCTTCTGGAGCGGACCCGTGGTCTGGGCGACCTTCTGGTCGATCTGCTCCAGGCTGACGTGGTCGGGCACTTTGATGTCGATCAGCCCGTCATAGTCGCGGGTGAAGACGCGGAACTCGGTCGGGTCGGCGTTCTGCATCTGCTGGCGGATGAAGTCCTCCAGCAGGCCGTCGACGTCCTTGATGTCGTCCGGGTCCAGGTCGATGATGATCGGCTTTTCTTCTTCGCCGAGATCACCGTCGCTGCCGGCACCACCGCCGCCCTGGCGCTGCGTGTCTTCGTCGGGCTCCACTGCACCGAAGCCGATGTCGTCATCGCCGATGTCGGTCGGGTCGCGCGGCTCGATCTCCTCGGGCTCGTCGGGGTTGTCGGCGGCGCCGGGCGCAAAGTCATTGTCGTCGAAGTCGATCTCGGCGCCATCGTCACCGCTCGTCCAATTGGAGAGCATCTCCTCGATCCACTTGGCGTCCTCGACATACTCGCGGAACTCGGGATCGTTCGCGACCAGGCGCTTGAGCGCGGGCGTCTCTGCGGTCGGCCAGAAGACTTCATCGGGTCCATAGACGTCGATGAGGTCGGCTGCCTCGTCAAAGGAAAGATTGAAGATCATGCTCGCGCTCCCTTCATGAGTTCGCCCAACCGACGCCGACCATTGCGGAGAAGGTCGAGAACTTCGTCCTCGGTTTTGTTCATGTCGCTCGCGATTTGCGCGACCGATTGCTTGCGATTCTTATACATGAACAACGCGCGACGTTGCGCGGGATCGAGCTCTTTCATCGCGTCCGTGAACGAGCGGTTGCTCTTTCCATCAGCGCCGGGCGCAGCCTTGTCGTCGGTCTCGCCCTTGTCCTCGTCGCCACCCTTCGGCTTGGCATCGTCGAAGTTGGGCTCGTCGGCCTGGTTGTGCGAGCTGGGACCATCGTCGTCGCCGCCTTCCTCGTCGCCATCGCCAGAGCAGTCGGTGTCGTCATCGTCGCCCTCACCGTCGTCGGTGCCGTCACCGTCACCGTGACCTTCGCCACCATTCTCGTCGTCATCGCCGCCGGCTTCGCCATCGTCGCCCGGCTCGCCCTCGTCGTCGCTGTCATCGTCGTCAGCGCCCGTATCAACCCCGTCAGACGCATCATCGTCGTCTTGGCTGTCGTTGTCCCCGTCGCCGCTGCAATCGCTGTCCTGGGGCATCTGCGGCGGCGTGGCGTCGTCTTCGGGCTCATCCTTCTTCTCGGGCGCCGGCGGCTTGAGCGCTTCGAGGATGTCTAGCACGATCGCCTCGACGTCATCGAACGTCTCCATCGCCTTCAAGCGCCGCGACAGGTCGGGCATCTTGGAGAGCAGCGGCATGAAGTGGGGCCAGTAGCTGTTGGCGTCCATGTATTCCTGGAACGCCTTCTGCCCGGCGAGCGCGCGCAGCGCCGGCACCATCACGCCCGCGAACATTTTGGACGGGTTGCCAGTGGCGACCATCTTCTCGGTTGCCGGGTGAACCATCGTGGGGATGAACTTCTCATACATCCGCTCCAGGTTCTCCTTGGTGCCGGGCATCGCCTGCACCTTGTCGTTCCCGCGGGGCAGCAGCTTCTCCAGCCGGATGTCCTCGACGATATTGATGAGGGCAGGGGCCTTTGGGTCGACCGTGCCGGCCTTGGTGGCGCGCGCGAACGGCGTGTAGAAGATGTGGCCGACCTCGTGATCGAGGTAACCGTGAATCGCCTCGATCAGCTCGGGCGACGCGCTGTCGTTCAGCTCGGGAAGCACCAGGCGGATCGCCTTGTTGCCCTTGGTCGCGACGTGCGGCTGGTGACCGCGGAACTGCACGTCGATGCCGTCGCGCGTCAGCAGGCGGACGGTTTTCGCGAGACTGTCGCGGTGTGAAACCGCCTTCAATGCTGCCGGTGCGCTCATGGTGCTCCTCGTTGTGTGTGTCAGTTGCTATGCACTCGACCTAAAGAGAAAGCGCGAGCCGGTCTAGTGGCTTCGCGCTTTCCATGGTCGGATTATCTGATCGCCGCAGCGATCGCTGCGAGCTGCTCCTCAACGCCAACGTCGGCGTAGTAGATCGCCGTGCATTGGGCATCGCGGTCGCAGATGAACATGCCCTTGGCGCACTGGAGGATGGTCAGCCCGTTGATGACATGCCGTGATGTCCATTTGCGCGCCTCGTCGGCGGCTACGAACACCTCCAAGCTGACCGGCTCCACATGCCGAACGTGCTCCGGCGCGTAGGACGATGGAAACGGAACGACATTAGACACACGCGACACCCCTGACTCGTTAGGAACAGATGTAGAACATCCGATTTCCAACATTGCAAGGGGTCGCGATAAAGATGTGTTAGTTACTAAAAACTGAATGAGTGTCGGGCGACACATAGCCGCCCGACACCCGCTCACAGCTTGGCGATAAAGTCGTCCAATTCCTTGCGCTTGGCGGGCGATAGGCCGTGCGGATGGTGGTCGCGCAGGGTCTCGACGATGGGCACCTCGTGAAGAGCCATCCAGCGACGCGGGGCGTTGCGATCGGCGACGACATCACGCAGGACGTTCACCACCTGTTGCGGCAAGCTGTCGAGCTCCGTTCCCGCCAGAGCCTCAAGTTCCGAGGTGACGTAGCTGGCGTCCGTCTTGGTGCTGGCCTTCTTCGACATGCCGGCGAGGTGGCGCGGCCAGTCGATCTCTGGGTAGCGCTGCTCAAGCACCGCCATCAAAAACTCGCCTGCCGGCATCTTTAGAAGACGGGCAAAGTCGAGAGCGCGGTCGATCGGGATGGGCACCCGGCCAAGAGCCATGTGAGACAAGACAACGGACGTCTTGTAGTTGAGCATCTTGGCGACCTGACGCTGCGACCAGCCCTTGTCCTTCTCAACTGCTTCCAGGCCCGCCTGTAGCATGCGCGTTGCATGGGTGTTACCAAACGGATAATCACCCGCTGCGCTGTTAAGGTCTACTACTGCCGCTGCACCGGCCATCTGATTAGCTCCTTCTCTGTTTCACGTTTGCTATGCTCACGCACTTGTTACGACACACACTTGACTAACGGTCGCTACCACTAAGTCAAGCGAGACTAACACACGCGGGCGCGCTCCTTGCGAGAACGAAAAGAGAACATGTGCTAAAAAGTGACGATTTTGCGATGGGTTGAGCGCTGCGTGAAAAATGTGTCATCACGCACAAGGGTCAGCAGAGGTTGGATCGGTTATGAGGACCGACACACATCGACGCCGCCAAAGCGACGATTCGCGCTACTTGAACATGTTATCCGTAGGGGTTGCGGAGCTTGATCTTGATCCCGAGTGAGCGGCTGTAGGGGAGGGCGCGTTCGATCGCTTTGCGGACGATCTCCGGCGCGACTTCGGCAGGGTCTTTGCCGCGCGGCAGGAAGCCGATGCGGACGGTGAAGCCGTAGCCGGTCAGCTTCTCGGCCGCCTTGACCGCGCTCGCGAGCGCCGACTTCTCACCGTCCCACAGGATCGTGATGATCTGGAGGCCGGCGGCCTTGAGCTCCATCAGCGCCTGGAGCTGCGTCGGCATGTCCGGGTCGACGTCGAGGGTCAGGTTCTTGCCGAAGGAGCCGATGGCGCCGATGCCACGCCAGTTGCGATCGCCGTCGATCGCAGCTTGGGTCGCGATGACGTCGAAGGCGCCTTCGCCCATGACTGCGTGGCTCCAGCCCTCGGCCTTGGCCCGGTGGCCGTTGTAGAGATAGCGCGCCGTAGACGGCAGCCGCGGCGGGAACAGATACTTGGTCTCGGACTGTCCTGTGATGTCGCGTCCCTGGAAGGTGACCAGCTGGCCGTCGAGGTCACGGATCGGGATAATGATGCGACCCGAGAACACCTTGCGCCGGTCGTTGCCGTCCTCGTCCTTATAGAAGAACGCGCCGTCCTGGCACATGCGCAGCTCGAACTGGCGCGCGATCGAAACCGACACATCGCGGTCGGCCAGATAGGGCACGTTCGCGTCCGGGATGACGAAGCTCATCGGCAGCTTGAGGGCGCCATTGATGACCGGCACGATGGGCTTGGGCGCGCGAGGCTTCGGTCGCCAGCCGCCGCCCTTGGCGATCTCGTCGAACTTGGCACCGATCGCCTTGCCGTCCTCGGTGCCCAGGTGCGCGGCGGCGAAAGTCCACAGGTTATACTTGGTGTCGCACGAGCCGTGGAAGCAGTTGCCGTAGCCCGAGTCCACGCCCAGGTAGACCTTCCAGCTGGAGCCGCCGCACTTGGGGCACTCCCGTATGTTGAACTGCCGCCCGCGGCTACCGGACGTCTGCCGGTATTCGATGCCCTCGTATTCGAGGAAGTCTTCGGGCGTGACGTTCTGGTAGCCGCTGTCCTGGATCATCAATCGTAACCCACGAAGCTCGTGAGGAAGCGCATGCACTTGAGATCCTGGTTGAACCTCATCCGTAGCCCGCTCTCGGCGTTGCGCATTTCGGAGAAGTAGAGGACGACCTCGCCGGCGGCGCGCTCGTCGACGGATTGGTTGATCGTGACCAGGACGTCGGCGGTGCGGACGACTTCGTAGTCGTCGGCTGCGTCGGTGCCGTCCGAGACGTTGCGCTGCGCCTTCTGGGTGCCGGTGCGGTTGGTCTGATAGCCGGTCAGCACCGCGGCGTTGAAGATCGTGCCCATAGCGCGCAGATCCTGGCCGATCTCGGCGAGGCCGAAGCGCTTGTCCGTGTAGACGGTCTCGGGCTTCATGATGCCCAGATAGTCGACGCAGATCAGGTCATAGTCCTGCCCGTTCGCCTGCTTCTTCTTGAGCACGCGGATGAGCTCGGACACCTTGAGCGTTCGGATCGGGAACGCCTGCACGTCGAAGACGCCAAGGCCGGGCTTCTTCTCCCACGCCTCGACCGCCGCATCGACCTCGGCCTGGCGCTTGACCAGCTCCTTGAACGGCACGCCGGAGACGTTCGCATCCGAGCGGTCACCGATGATGTCCTCGGACACTTCGCAGCTGGCGTAGAAGACGCGGAAACCTGCCTCCGCGGCCTTTAGCGCGAAGGTAATCATGGAGGCCGTCTTGCCCGACTTGGGCGGCCCCATGAGGATGTTGAGCTCCTTGCGGCCCCAGCCGCGGTGCGGGGTCAGCTGGTTGTCGAGCTCGGGGAAGCCCGTCGTGATGCCGCCGTTGGTGAAGCTGCCGGCCGCTGCCTGGGCGCGGCGCTGCTGGCGTGCCTGGCGCTGGGTGGTGTAGCTGTGCGCGACCGCGGCATCCGTGGCACCGACTTGCTTGGCCTCCTCGACCGCCGCGAGGGCCTTGGCGATCTTGGTCTCGTCGTCGGTGTCGAGCGCGTCGGCCATCCCCATCGTGGCGTTGGTCAGCGCCTGCTTGCGAGCGAACTCGGCGATCGTGTCGATGACGAACTGGCGGTCGGAGAGCGGGTCTTTGTGAATGACGCCGAGGAGGCGCTTGGCCTCCAGCATGTCCGCGACCTTGACCTTCTTGGCGGCGATCAGCCGTTGCATCACCTGGACGTAGGTCTTGAGGGTGCAGCACGAGCCGTAGCGCTCCAGGTATATCTTTTGGATCGCCACCAGCGCCGCGAGTGTCTCGTTCTCGAAATAGTCGGGCAGGACGAGACTGCCGACCGACTGCACGAACACGTCGTCGCGCAGGTAGTGGGCGGCCAGCTGCTCCTGAAAAGCCTGGTCGAACTGTGACATGAAACCTCTTGTGTGTGTCGTCACACATACGCTGCGCCCGCGAGCGCTGTCAAGCGTGTGTGTGTCAGCTACTATGCAGCGAGAAGACGCGCTCGGTCGATGGTGTTGGCGGGGAAGTGCCGGCGCGCGATGTGCTCGGGCAGCTGCGGCGTGCGGAAGACGGTGGTGGCAATCGCGGTGGTCGGGTCGCGCCGCTCCTCAATGCGCTCGATCAGCCAGGCCTGGTAGTTGTCTTGGACCTCGAGCCCGGCATAGTTGTCGAGCGCGTAGAGCGGGTGGCGCGCGGTGAACATGCGATCCTTGATGAGCGTCTCCCAGCGATCGAGCATGTGCGCCCCGATCTTCGCCCCGTAGAGCTGCGCGGGCGTCGGCAGCCGCTTCCACAGCATGTCCAGCGCCACCTGGTTGCCCAGCTGATTGAACTGGTCGTAGGGGATGCCCAGCGCGTCGGCCATCTTCATGGCGTTCCACATGCCGCTGATATGGGCCGCGTCGCGCTCCCAGATCGTGTCGACGGTATAGTGGACGGTGTTGACCCCGATGAGCCCCACGCCCGCCCCGTTGCGTCCGGTCTGCGCGCGGTGCCAACGGAACTTGGCGGCGGCGACCTTCATCGCCTTGTAGTGGTGGTGGGCGAACAGGTAGAAGCTGTGCCCTGGCGACAGGCGGCGATAGTCCCACCATTTCGTGCCGTAGACATCCGCGACCTCCGCGATGTGCTTGCGAGGCACATGCGCGGCGATCAGGCCCTCGATCCGTGCCGCCGGCAGGTTCGCCCCGTGGAACGCTCCCTGCACGGCGGCCATCAAGACCGCGTCATCCAGCCGATCGTCAGCCGAGAAGACGCCGAGCGTCATGCAGCGGCAGCCATCGGGATGCGCGCTTGGAAGAAGGCGGGTGCGTGGGCCATGCGGGCATAGCGCGCCGAGTAGCCGTAGCAGATCTCGCGGGCGACGCCGGAGCGCACGATGTCCTCGACGCCGAACTCGACATAGCCGAACGACGGATGGCCCTTGAAGCGCTCGATCGCGTCCTCCAGGCCGGACTTGCCCGCGATGTCCTGCTGCTCCAGGTCACCGTCGATCACCATCGTGGTGCCCTCACCGATGCGCGACAGGAACAGCTTCATCTGGCGTGGCGTGGTGTTCTGCGCCTCGTCGAGGATGACATAGGCGTTGGCGAAGGTGCGACCGCGCAGGAAGGCGAGGGGAGCGATCTCGATCTTGCCGACCTTGATGAGGTATTCGACGTAGCCGGCGCCCAGCCGCTCCTCCAGCACCTCGACCACGGGCTTGGCCCAGGGCGCGATCTTCTCCAGCAGGTCGCCGGGGAGGAAGCCGAGCTCCTCGTCGCAGCCGACCGCGGGGCGGGTGATGATGATCTTGTCGACCTCTCCGGCCATGAACTTGTCGGCTGCGTCGCAGCCGGGGACGAACGTCTTGCCGGTGCCGAACTCACCGACCGCGAACGTGACGGCGTAAACGTCGAGCGCGTTCTTGAGGGACGCCTGCGCAGCGGTGATGGGCTGCCAGGGCTTCTTAGCGGCCTGCGGGCGGGGTTGAACTTGGAGGCCATCGCCGGGAAGCGGTGCAACGTGCTGATCGCGACGTGCGCGCTTCCCGGTCTGGCGGGCCTGCTTGGTCATTGGTCACTCCTAAACGCGAGGTGTTGTGTGTGTCGTAACGCACACATAATACCACACGCAAGAGCTTATTTCGCGGGTTGAATTATCTTTGGTCCGCGGGGTCTTATACGACCGACTTGAGCCAGGTGGCGACGTCGAAGCTCGGGCACGCCTTCTTTACGCCCGGCCAATCGCGGTGACCGCGCACCACCACGGCGGGGAACTCGGCGCGCAGCTTCTTGACCAGCTCGGCCATCGCCTTCTTCTGGCCATCGGTGCGCGTGTCGGCAGGCGTCATCGCCTTGTCGTTCTCGACGCCGCCGACGTAGCAGATGCCGATGTTGCCGGTATTGGCGCCGCCAGTGTGGGCGCCGCGCTGGTCGTGTCGCAAGGTCTGCTTCACCGTGCCATCGAGCTCGATGACGTAGTGGTAGCTCGTCTGGCCGAACTTATCCTGATCCCATTTCGAGATCGTCTCGGCCGTCACGTTTCGGCCGCGCGGGGTCGCCGCACAATGGATCGTGACGAACTTTATCGCCTTGGGGTTCATCCACGCGATTGCCATCGCTCTACTCCTTGTGTGTGTGAATCACAATGCACGGCAGACGTGGGTCTGCCGTGCGGTGGGGGTTGAAAGCGGCTGGGCGATGGCGATGAGCGCGGCGATGACCGTGCGCATCAGTCGCCCTTCTTCATACCAGGGATACTCGGCAGGATGTCCTTGAGGACGGTGCCGAGCGTCTTGAACGGGCTCTCGCTGAACTCCTTGGACGCCTTCACGAAGCCGAGCACGATGTTCTCGGCCATGACGGCGAACACGCCCGCGCCGAACAACATCCAGCCGGTGCCCCAATTCTGGAGCAGCATGCCGCCCACGACTGCACCCAGGCCGCCGAAGATGCAGCCGGCGAGTAGCCGGATCGCCGTGCGGCGCGTCTCGTCGAAGATCGAGACCAGGAGCGTCATGAGCGAGCCGCCAAGGAAGAACCAGACGTGCCCGACGAGCGCGGCGTAATTGTTCGCGAACTGTGTCGCGGCATTGGTGGCCTGACCCGGCATCACTTACTCCACAGGAAGCGGGGCTCTTGGCCGCGTTCGTTTTTGAGTTTGGTCTTGAGGAACAGGTGCGCCGCGGTGAACAGCAGGCCCATTCCGGCGTGGAAGGTCATCCACATCGCTGTGTGCTGGGAGCCGACGAGCGCCGGTCCGTCGATGTAGATCCAGAAGGCGATGACGCAGGCATGCGCGATCGAGAACATGGTCGACATGCTGACCCAGACATAAGCGAGGGCGTTTTCGCGTCCGCGCTTGAGGTCAGACAGGGTGAAAACCCAATCGCGGCCGGAGCCGACGACTTTGAGGCCCGACGCAACAGCGAGAATCGAGCAGAGGAGGGCGAAGTAGATCACTCGGTCACCTTCGGCAGGTGGAAGCCGATAGGATCGCGCGCGGGCTCGGTCGGCGCCTGATCGGTGGCGAGGTCTTCGAGATCCCGGCGCTCGCGGTTCTTGACCCAGCGCCAAATGGCGTAAAGGGCAACCGCGCCAAGGATCAGCAGAACGCTTTTGCAGTCCATGCGGATTGTTCCCGTTGCATGTGTGTGTCAGTTGCCATGCAGTCTACCACGGCCAGTGCCACCATGCAACGGGAACGCTTTGGTTAGCCTTCGTCCGCCTCGGCCGTTTCGTCCGCATCGGGCTTGGCGCTGGCCGAGCTGGGGCTCGTGGGCGCTGGGGCGATCATCACGACGGGAGCAACGACAGTCTCGGACGGCGCTGCGGTCGCGACGGCGTGTTCAAGACGCGGCATGATCTCGGAGAGCGCCTGGACGTGGATCGAAAGCATGTTGTCGGCGGCATAGGTCCGCGTGACCTCGGTCATCTTCGACGTCACCTCCTTCCAGGCGTCGCTGTCGATCAGCGCCTTGACAGGTGCCCAATAGGCAGCCCGCTTCGCAGCCGCGTCTTCGGCCTGGCGCTTGAGCTCCGCATTCACGATCGCCTGCGCTTCCGCCAGCTTCTCGGGGGTGTATTCAACATTATCAGCCATCAGCTTCTCCGCAATCTCGCAATCTGTGTGTGTCAGTCAACATAACACATTGTCAAATGCCTGTCACGTCGACCAGCATGGCGTTCTCGATCTGGATGCGCCAAAACTCGCGGGCGGGATCAGGGCTTGGACCATAGTTCGTTTGCCCAAGAACGTCGTCAAAGCTCACTTCGCCGATCGAGGCGGTCGTATCGCTCCATCGTATGCCATGCAGCTTGCCGTGCATCTGACGATACCATTGTTGCGGGCGGCCTTCATTGCCCGGATCATCGCCGATGATGACGGGGCCAGAGCCGCCGCCTACGACGCCCTCTGTCTCATATTCTTCGCCGGCCATCATCGGCTGGATCGCCGCGTATTTTCGGCCGCCTGGCATGGTGACCGACGACCCAAGGCCGCTGATGAAGCCCGAGATGACCATCGTATCGAGGTGCGAGGAAAAGGTGCATTTCCCATCCTCGGAGAACATCTCAAGCCCCCAGCCCTTAACCGGAAACTCGCTGGCGCGGGCGAAGAAGTAATACTCGAAAGATGACCCCACCCCGGCGTCGCACTGGAAGATCTCATACCGCTGCCCGTTCGCATCTTGCGAGATGCCGCCGCGCGCGACGTAGAAGCCGGCCCGCGTTGCGATGAGGTATCGATCCAGGCCAGCCGGGATGGGCACCTTCGCGGTGCTCGGCGAGGTATTCGCTGCAAAGCGCGGGCCTGATGCGATGGTGCCCTTGGTGTGCAGTGCGAACGTCATCATGCTGGCGTCGAATTGCAGTCGCCCATTCTCACGATAGATTTGGAGGTTTGCCATTAACGGATTCCGTAAAGAATAGTGCTGCGAGGGCGTGTGCTTGGGCTTCCGCTATCCGCATACGGCCATGTCCAGCGCAGATAGTTGCCGTCGAAGCGCAGGCGTGCGTTCGCCCCGTCTCTGTCGATCAGCCCTTGCGCGATGGTGACAAAGAAAGGGTCACCCTGCGAGAAGCGCGCATCGTAGATCGCGCCCTCCTGCGGCGTGCCATTGCCCCCGAGTGACAGCTCCCCGAGAAGGAGAGCCGTCACTGTGGTCGTGTCGATCCGCTGGCGACCATCTGGCGCCCAGACTTGCAATCCGGCAGCCATGCTAAATGCTCAACCGGACGGCCTGCTGGCCGTTGGCATAATAGAGGTTCAGCCCGTTGCCGTTGACGATGCACGTCCCATTCGCGTTACCGCCGGAGAAGCGCACATCACCGACGATGTCGACGCCAGCGCCGCCATTCGCGTCGGCGTGGACCGTCATCTGCGCACGGTTGTTCCCCGCGACCGCCTGGACTTGCCAGTAGGCGGCCACCTTCCCGTTGATGTTTGCGACGGCACTCTCGGTCTGGCTGACGCGCGCGATGAGATTACTGTCCGCCACCTTGCGCGCCTGGATCTCACCTGCGGTCGCAGGGCGCATGACAATGCGATGCCAGAGCGTGCGAACGAACCCGAAGTTCGTATCGCCCTGGAACCCAGACCAGCCGGCCATCAGGTAGAGCGTCGCGCCGTTGCTCTGCTGCGGATTGTAGAACAGCCAAGTGAACCGTCGAGCCGCGTTGCCGATGTCGCCGAAGCGTTCAGCGGTGTCGTTGTTCGTCGCGAGACCGAAGTTGAAAGACGAGCCGTTGTTGAAATTGCAATGGACGCCCGACCCGCTCCAGTTGCCGTCTTCTCCAGTTACGTCGACCTCGAAGGCATACCAGCCCGGCGCGAGCGGTCCCGGAACGTCCTGCGCCACACCGTTGTTGATGCCGTTGCGGTCGATCTGGAGCACTGCGCGCGCGCCGTAGGCCGACGTCCGATCAGAAGCGCCGATGTATGCGCCATTGTCCTGCGCCCACACGCGCCAGTTCGGCGGCGGGCCGGCGGAGCCAGGTCCCCAACCAGGCGCGTTGAAGGTGCCGTTGCGCAGCAGGTTGTTGCTGTCGTTGCTTACCTGCGCCTCGACGATCGACGTGCGGCTTGAGATTGCATTGTCGCGGCTCGCGCTGGCACTCGCCTCGTCACGGATACGGGCCGCAAGCCAAGAATCCTGGCCGCCGCTGATCTGCGCCTCGGTGGTCGACAGGCGGTTGCTCAATGCGCCGTCCGCATTCGACCGAGCAGTGGCCTCGTCGTTGATGCGAGCATTAGCAGCGACGATATCGGCGGCATTCTTGACGCCGGCGATATCACCAGGGCCAGCAGGACGGAGCGACAGCTTGAACCAGGTGATGTAGTTGGACGCTCGCGCGCGCCCAAAACCAGACCACCCTGCCATAGCGTGAAGGTTCAGCGACGTCTGGGTTACGTCGAAGGTCTTCACCCAAGTGCGGGTTTCGCCATCGTTGCTGTCGCGCACCTGACCGTTGATGTCGGGATCGCTCAAGAAGTCGATATTGTAGATACCGGAGAGGGTAACACCCGAGCCCGAAAGGGAGCCCGCATCACGGCGGGCGGTAACTTCGACCACCCACTTCCCCGCCCAGGTCGAAACAACCTGATAGAAGCCGCACTCCGCATTGGCGTTATGTTGCGTGTAGACCGAATAAGGGCTACCGCTGATACCGCCCTGGCGAGTGATCGTATAGTTACCCTCGGAAACCCAATCGCCCCAACCAGTGGGGTTGCGCTGCCCATCGGGCCAATTCGAGAAGCGCGAATTGGCGCTCATCTCGCCACCGCTGACGACGTTGTAGTTCGCCTCGATCTTTGAAGTGCGCGACGCCAGCGCGCTATCCGCGTTCGCGCGGGCGTTTGCCTCGTCGGAGATCTTGGCATTGAGCACGACTGCCGTCTTGCCAGTGCCGAGATTGGGGCGGCCCTGAACCATGTCGAACTTGATATCGAGGAAGGCTTGCGGGCTTACGTCCGTGTCACCTTGGTAAAATTCCATGCCTCCGCCGCGGCCGACACCGGCACGGCCAATGAGGATATATGCCGAGTGGCTGCGGAAGGACGGCGAGAAGAAATCCTCGCCCGCACCAACGCGCGCCATAGCGTCACCAAGGCCACGCTCGAAGCGGCCGGTCATCGGCTCGTCTGCGGTGTAGATGACCACTGTTCGGCCAGCTTCGATCGCGTTCAACCAGTTGGCCATAGCCTGGCGATGCTGGTCGTTTCCGTAGACGTCGTAGCTGTCGACGTTGGAGATTACGTTGCTGTTCATCTGGAAGACGATCACCGTATAGCTACGGTTGTAATCGCCCCAACGTTGACCAGCGCCATTGTAGATACCGGCGCCAACAATCAATCCAGATGTCGCGGCATTACCGGAGCAGACGACACGAAACTTCTCCGGGAGGCGGTTGTAATTCGCCTCCAAGGTGGACGTGCGGCCCGCGATCGCGGAGTCTGCATTTGCACGAGTGGTTTCCTCGTTGCTGATACGGGCGTTCGCCGCCGAGGCGCTACGTGTTGCTGCCAGCGTGCCTGGGAACGGCGTTTCCGTCCCGTCGACGAGCTCGACCATTGGTCGGCCGAAAGCCTGGTAGGAGCCGTTGTAGGCATAATACTGATAGGCGCGGTGCTGCGGCGGCAAACCATCCGGTCGGAAGTTGAAGTTTTGACCAGTGGTGAATTGCTCACCCGTGACCATATCCCACACACCTGCACCGGCATGGGACTTGCCCGTCGAATTGCGCGGGAAGATGTAGCCGACGAACAGATACCAGCGGTTAGGAATGAGGTTGCTGGCGACTGCGAAATACGGGTTGCCGTAAGGGTCAGTGCTGTTCAGGCCGGCGACGTTCTCCGTGCCCCAATAGGCCGTGCGCTGGCCCGCGCCTCCGAGCTGCGCGATCGGGACTGCAAAGCGGTAGGTCTTGTCGGGATCGAGAGGAGCCGTGCTCATGCTCTGCCATCCACCTGCTGCGCCACCACTGCCGTCAGCCTGACACAGCCAAGCATCGCCCGACGAGCCATCGGCGAGCGGGATGGCGTCGAAATTGCCACCGTGGGGGAACTGGACAATTTCGTTCCGCTGACCGCCGTTCAACGGCCACTGGGGGGCGTTGCCCTGCCTCCACCAACCAACGTCGATCAGGTTCTTGCGGCTGTTCTTAATCAGCGTCTGGAGACCGGAGGGTTGGTTACCCTCCATCTTGCTTTCAAGGCTGCTGGATCGGCCCGCAAGGGCGTCATAAGCGCCGACGCGCGCCGTCGCCTCCTCACGGATGCGGGCAGCAAGCGTGCTGTCCTGGTCACCGTTGAGCTTGGCTTCGGTTGTCGAGACGCGGCTGCTGATCGCGCTGTCCGCGTTGGCTCGCGTCGTCGCCTCGTCGGCGATCTTGGCATTGGTCTGCACCAACACCGTGCGGTCGTTGCCGGGGCTGTAGGCGTTCCACTGATCGGTGTTGGGCTTGACGACGCCGACGTATGGGCGGTGGACCCACACATAGCCGTCGTTCGAGACATCGTAGATGCGGATGGCGAAGCGGCCATAAACCGTGCCATCGGGCGCACGGACGGACTTTGCGCCCGTGATATCTTGAGCGCCAACCGACTGGCCGCCCGCATTGATGCGAGCGCCGAAGTTTTCGCCAGTGTAGCCGATCATGTCGTTGTTTGAATTGTAAAAGAACAACGCGATCCATGCGCGGCAACGATGGTTCGAGGTCAGCGCCTGGACCTGGTAATATTCGCCGTCACGAAGCGCGAACTTTTCGGAAAGCACTTCGGCCTGGAGCCCATTGCCCGCCGGCGCCTGATAGATGCACAGGTTGTTTTCAATGCCACCGATCTGATAGCCAGGGCCGGCACGGTTGCGCTCCATGAAACCGCCGTTGGCGGCATAGTTGACGAACCAGCCGTCGAGCGTCGTGAAAGCCGAGTTGGGAACGAGGTTGCCCGCGTTCGTTGCCGCCGCTTCCAGAATGGTCGAGCGAGTGGCGAGCGCGGTATCAGCGTTGCTACGCGCCGTTTCCTCGTTGCTGATCTTGGTCTGGAGGGCCAGATTGCCCGTCGCACCGTTGTTCACGGACGTCTCAAGGGCGCTCGCGCGGTTTGCCAACGCGCTTGTCTGGTCGGCGCGCGTCGTCGCTTCGTCGGTGATCTTGGCCGCGTTCGAGAACTCTCCGGTTACTTCACGGAAGAACCAGCCCGCGATGACATATCCCGCGTTCGCGGGCACGTTGTCGATGTTGATGCGCGGACGAATCCAAAACGAGTTGGGATCGGCGACCATCGCGTCATCGACAAAGATGTCGCTCGCATAGCAGTGCCACGCCCCATTGGGGATGCTCGAATAGAACGTCTGCGTCGCTTCCGGGGGATTGGACGACGATCCAAGGTAAGCCCCGTTCGTGTGACCCTGATTGTTGCCCTCCCAATAGACGCGCGCGTTACCGCCGTAGCCGCTCGGCGCCGACCACTGCCAAACCCAAAAGCCCGCGCGGTAGCGCTTGCCCGGCGTGGTCTTAATCCAGCCGTAGGGGTTCATGTAGAGGTAGTTGCCGAAACCGGGAGGGAAGGCGATGCCCGCGCCCTTGACGTGATACGGCTCCCAAACCGATCCCGTATTCGGGTTTCGGCCCTGTGTCTCATAGCCCCAAGCGTCAGCCTGGACCTCGAAGCCGGGGAACGTCTTGTTCGCCATATCGGCGACGCGACTTGCGGTGCTTTCGAGCGCCGCCGTGCGGTTAGTGATCGCACTGTCGCGATTGGCCGACGCGGTTGCCTCATCGCGGATACGGGCAGCAAGCGTGCTGTCCTGGTCACCGTTGAGCTTGGCCTCGGTTGTCGAGAGACGACCGCTGATCGCGCTGTCGGCGTTGGTGCGCGCGCTCGCCTCGTCGGAGATGCGAGCCTGTGCGTTATCCGCCGTAGCGTTGGCCTTCTGCGCGAGGATCTCGCCGGCCGTAGCCGGGCGAATTGCTGCGCGGAGCCAAATCATGCTCTTGGCGCGGGCGTTCTGCGAGAACCCGTTCCAGTGGTTCATCGGATGGAACGTCCGGTAGGTCTGATCCGTGAAATTGATCAGTTTGGTGAATCGACGGACGCCACCGTAGGAGACTTCACCGACGCCGCCATTGGTGTCGGGATCACGCAGAAAATCGATGCTGTAGGTGCCGCCCAGCGTTACGCCAGAACCTTCCCAACGGCCGGATTGAAGCCAACAATCAGCTTCGAGGACATACCAGCCGGGCGTGTTGTAGATGTTGTCCCAGCCAAGGCCGCTTTCCTGACCGTCAACGCTGTCGAGCAAGAGGCTGTAACCTCCGCGACCAAGCGTCGACGAGGTGCGGCTTACCGTCGAGCTTCCCCGGTTCCACCAGGTCATCCCGGCGGGGAGCGTCTGGCCATCGGGCCACATGCTGAACGTGGGGTTGGGGTTCAGTGATGCGGTTGCAGCCGACGCCGACGCCTCAAGGGTGTTGGTGCGAGAGGCCAGCGCGCCGTCCCGATTTACCGATGCCGTTGCTTCGTCACGGATGCGCGCGGCGAGCGTGCTGTCCTGGTCACCGTTGAGCTTGGCTTCGGTCGTGGAGACGCGGCTGCCAAGGGCGCTATCCGCGTTCGCGCGCGTGGTGGACTCGTCGGTGATGAGCGCACCCAGCTTCGACGAGGCGCCCGCGACTTCAAACTTCATCCAGCGGACGAAGATCGGGCCTGCGTAGCCATTGGCATTCGAGACGAAGGACGGGACGATCGCCGACACACCATCGGGCACGCGGTATTCGCAGCAAATCACGTCGTAGCGGTTGTTGCCCGCCTTGTTGTTCCCGAACCCTACGGGCGTGGTCATGCCGCCGCTGAAGGAGTTGGGAGTTACATTCCCCGCCCGATCGCGGGTGTCGAAGTAAACCTGAGCGTCACAATCACCGTAGGCACCAACGCTGGCGTAGAGGCGCACCACGTCGCCGCTCGATACCGGGATCGGCGACCGGCGCGGGAAAAGATACAGGTAGCCGCCCGCCGCGTGAACGCCGGTGACGACGGTGCTATCGGTCTTCGACCAATCGCTCTTGGGGCGCGTGTCCTCGTAATAGACCCACGACGAACCTCGACCCGTGACGTTGCGATCCCAATCGTTATCGCCGCCGTCGAAGTTCGGCGGCAGGTTGCCGCGCTCGGCTCGCTCGAAGTTCGACTCGATTGTTGAAGCACGGCTCGCAAGGGCGCTGTCGCGGTTCACCGATGCGGTGGCCTCGTCACGGATGCGGGCCGCGAGGGCGCTATCCTGGTCACCGTTGAGCTTGGCCTCGGTCGTCGAGAGGCGACCGCTCAAAGCCGTATCCGTCGTCGCGCGGGTCGTCGCCTCGTCAGCGATCAGCGCATTTGTCGCGACCGCCTCCGTTACGTCCTCGACCGCGAAATAGTCGATCTCGGTAACCGAACCCGGAATGTCCGTGTAGTTGATGAAGATGATCTGGCGGAAGTAGACCGCGCCTGCCGGAATGCTCGTGGTGCCGCCATACGGCGACGGCGCGGGATACCCTTTCCCGATGATTACCTCGCGATCAATCCATCCACTGTCGACCTCGCTTTTGACGTAAATACCTGGAGCGAGCGGGTAATTGCCCGTGCCATCAGACGCGCCGACGTGGTTGCCGTCAGCGTCATAGAAGACGACGCCGAAGTAATAGACCGACTGCGCAGCGGCGCAGCGCCAGCTTGCCTTCAGCTTGAAGCGCTGCTTGTCGGAGGTGATCGCAATCTTACGACCGCGGACCTCGTTATACTTCTGGCCCGGCTGCGTGCGAATGACGCTGCTACGTCCGTAGCTCGAAGGCGCGACTGCAACGCCGTCGAGAAGCGTCCAGCCCTCAACGCCGTTGTCGAAATAGTCATTGGCGACAACCTTCGATACGCCCGCGACGCTGGCTTCGATCTTGGCGGAGCGGTTCGCCAAAGCGCTGTCGGCATTGGCGCGCGTGGTCTGCTCATCGTTGATGCGACCGTTTGCGTAGAGAATGTCGTTGAAGCGGTCATCGTTGGCTTTGCGATACTCGCTTTCCGCGCTCGAGATTCGCGTGGTGAGAGCGCTGTCGTCGCGCGAGCGGATGGCCGCCTCATCGCGGATCGAGGATGCCGCGCCATCGGCAGTCTGCTTGACGTCGACGATGTCCCGGCGGATCGCCGAGGTGTCTTCCTTGGCGCGCTGCACTTCGGCCGCAAGATCGCTGCGCGCCTGCGAGATGTCGGTGCGGGCCGCGGTTGCGTCGCCCTGCGCGGCGCTTACTGCCGTCGAGAGGTCCGAGCGGGCCTTGGCGAGATCGCTGCCGACCTGTGCAGCTTCGGAGCGCGCGGACGAGGCATCACGCTGGGCAGCGTCGATCGAGACTTTGAGATCAGCCTTCGCATTGACCACGTCCTGTCGCGCCGCGGCGGCCTCGCTGCTGGCTGCGGCGGCTGCGGTGCGCGCGTCTGCGGCCTGGCTGCTGATGTCACGGATCTTGAGAACCGAACCATCCAGGCCCTTCACGGCGTCCACGATGCTCGTGACCGGAACGTCGCCGACGTTGGTTCCCACGGGGGCGCCCACGGTTGCGTTGTCCTGCGGCTTGCCGGGGCCGGTGACGCCGGTCCACTTGGCGAGCTGGCTGGCGCGATCGGTGACGGCAGCTTGAAGGTCAGCGACGGTAGCCTGCACGGTCGCCCATGCGGCGCGGAATGTGTCGGGGTCGATCGGCGTGTCGACGGTCATGTCGTTCCACGCGGGCCGCAGCGTCCCGAGGTAATCGTTGAGAGCGTTGACCGCGGCGAAGGCCGCCGAGCGCTGACTGTCGGTCCCGCCAAGCTGAACCGACTTGCTCGAAGCCGCATCATACGTCGCGGCCATCTGGGTATAGGCGAGGGCGAACGTTGCCTTCTCACCGCGCGACAGAACGCCGTCCGAGGTGAGGCCGACGAGATCAGCGATCACCTGGCTGGACGCGACGCCCTGAATGGTGCCGGTGACATCCCCGTTGAACGCCACCGTCGCGCTGGGCTGGTAACGCCAGCTTTTTGCACGGGTGAGCTCCGAGAAAATGACCCCGGACGCGCTGATGTCCTTGTCGACACGGCGATAGCCCCGCACAGCGAGGTTGTAGATCTTGTCAGCCGCAAGGCCTGGGAGGACGATCGACCGCTTGGTGGGGTCGACATAGAAGCTCGTTTCGCGCGGATCAGCCATCCGCGCGATTATAGACGTGTGTCATCCAACACACAATAAATATGTGACGTTCAACACACACCTACGTCATGCGTCGAGCACTCCAAGCGTGACCTCGAAACCGTCGATCGAGGCCTCGTCGCCCGACCACTCCCACTCGAAGCTCATGTCGGCCGACCCATCCTTGTTGATGACGTGATCCACGTCGATATCCTCGCGCGTGACAGGCGCCGGGATGGCGCTGGCGTTGCGGTTGTTGGACGACAGGAAGTTCGACATCAGCGATCCGGGCGTGACGGCGATAGACAGCTCCGTCTCGACCCATGGCGAGAAGCTCGTCGCGCTCGTCGATCGCATCTGGAAGACGTAGACCGATGTCTCCAGCCCGCCCACGTCGTAGCGGTTGCCGACTGGTTCGGGGCCTGGGATGTTCGACGCGATCGGCGTCCAAAACGTATCGACCTTCTTGCGATAGCGGGCTTCATAGCCGGTGACGCCCGTCGCATCGACAGGCTGCGACCACTTGAGCTGCGCCCTGCCATCGACCTGGAAGGGCATCGACACCGCGCGGAAGCCCTGCGGCGGCGACAGGTCGGCGTAGACGACAGCGATCGTGCCCTTGACGGAAGGGGCCGTCGAGAACGTCGCACGGTCGCCGCGCTTGTTGTAGGCGACCACCTTGAACTCGGGCACGTCGCCTTCGTTGAGCGCCACCACCAGCTCGTTCATGTTGGCCGCGTTGCCGGCGGGGCGGAACGCCTCGCCATTCAGGCTCATGTAGACGTCGGCGCCCGCATAGTTGCGGATGCCGGCCGCGCTCCAGTGGACGCGCGCGTTGATCGTCTTGCGGTCGGCGGCAACAAGTCGCTCATAGTCGAACAGGAGCCCGCTGACGTGCGCCACGTCGCGATCGGTGACCGCGGCGACAGGGATGGGGATCTCGACCTCGGGAGGCCCATAGACGCCCTCGTGGTATTCCATGAAGGTCAGCTTGCGCTTCTCGATGCCGGTGCCAGACACGCCCGTCAGCGCGAACGGCTTGCGCACGTTCTTGACCTCGCCAAACACCCACGCGGCCAGCGCACCCGGCGCTTGCGGGAACGGGGTCGTGACGGTGACCGCGCGAAGCCCCTCACCGGGCGCAGAGAGCACCGGGAGCTCGATCAGTGCGTCGGTATCCCAGAGCTCGACCGTTTGCCCCTGTGCGAGCCCCTGCGGGGCGTCTGCGAGGGTGATCGTGTGATAGGGGTTCCCGTCGACCATCGCGATGATCTCGATGTCTTGCTGGCCCACCAGCAGACGCTTGGCGGACAGGCTCGAGATGGACGCTCCGGTGACCATGACCTTGCGGCCCGCGACCAGGCCCACCTGGCGCTCGGCGCGCTTGAGCGCGTCGAAGTGGACGATCGCCGAATAGTTCTTGCCTGCCTCCATCGCGACGGGGCGGTCGAGCTGGAGCGTGGTCGTGGTCGAGCCGGCGGCGAGCAAACCACCATCGGCCCACGCCATCTGATCGTGCTGGATGAGGGCGACCTCGCCCAGGCCCAGGTTGATCGAGTCCATGAAGCTGTCGAACGTGATCGTTCGCATCAGCAGCCGGTTCGCATAGATCGCGCGCCACAGCTCGGCCTTCGCCTGCTCGACGTTGTCGATGCCGGGGAAGCTCACCTGCGCGAGGCGCTGGACCTCGTTGAACTGGACCGCCTTGGGGTCGACGTAACGGAGCGTCTTCGCCTTGTTGCGGTCCAGCTTGTCGTAATAGGTGACCTCGTATTCGTTCGCCCGGTCAGCCATCGACATGTAGCTGATCTCGAAGCTGTCCTTGAGGATCTGCGCCGGGCCGAAATAGGCGACGGGGTCGCGCTTGCGGTCGATCGCCACCGAGATCTTGGTGCCGAAGGGGACGGGGCAGGCGTGACCGATGCGCAGGATGCCGTTGAGCACGTCACCCACGTTCGACTTCTCGGCGAACACGCCATTGAAGAACAGCTTGTTGTCCTCGCAATGCTGCGCGAACTCGACCCACCGCGGCCAGTCGATGCGCTTGACCGCGCGCTCGAAGGCGATGGCGCCGCGCTGCTTGCCGCACAGAACGTCCAGGCCCAGCCACGCCGGGTTGGCGGTCCACTTCTCGCCCAGCGGATTGCCTTCGATGTCATAGGTCTGACAGACGGCGCCGCGCACCTTGCTGGTGAGCGTCGGGATCGAGTTGAGCTGCTCGGTCAGCTTGATGCGCAGCGACAGGCTGGCGGTGCCGATCTGCGGCACCTGGTCCAGTTCGATCTCGGCGACGTCCGCAAGATAGACCTCGTCGATCTGATACTGGTCCGTCGAGGTGGCGCTCGTGCGGCGGATGCGGCAGCGATAGTAGCCCTTGGCGAGCTGGCCGGTCTCGAAGCTGTGTCGGATCTGACGGGTGCGGCTGTCGCTGACCGTCTGGGTCAGGCTCTGCGCGCTCGGCCACGCCTGCACGCCGGTGATCTCGGCGCCGTTGATCGGCATGAACTCGTAATTGCCCGCCGGAAGGTCGCCGGAGAACGTGCGGTTGGCCTGGGGCGTGATGTCGGTCGCGCCCGCGATCGAGCCGTCACCGCTCGCGTCATAGGCGTAGCCGGTGTCGTAGCTGTCAAAGGTGCCGAAGGTGCCCCACTCGCTGTCGCCCACCTGGCGGTAGAGGATGGCGGGCGACGTGGAGACGGCGCGCGCGGACACGTTGACGTTGCGCTGCACCGACAGGCCGTTGGCCTTGGCGAACAGCTGCGCGCCCAGGATCTCGTTGAGCGTGATGATGCCATCGCCGTTGAGGTCCGGGTTGAACGTGCTCGGCCCGGTTTGCACCGGCGTCCAGCCGGTGATCGGCTGGAGCGTGTTCGGGTCGATCTGCTGCACCTCCATGGCGAAGGTGACCGAGCGGCTCTTGTAGGTGCCCTTCTTGGAGTCGATGTTCACCAGGCCGTTGGAGAACACGACGTCCCAGCGGATCTTGTCGACCGCCGACGTTGTGATGTGCTCGTTCCAGCCGGTGTCGAGCTTCACGCTCTTGTTCGCCTGGACGACGGAGTTCGTGAACCAATCGTTCACGTCCTGGTCGAGGCGGCCGAGCGCGATGCGCGTCTGCACGTCCGTGAAGCTGGACAGCGGTTGCTCGTTGATCTCGATGTCCGAGACGCCAGCGATCTCACCATCGTTGAGGATGGCGCGGATGTAGAGATACTGCGTGTCGCCGACGTTGACCGTGTAGCAGTCCGAGAAGTTGCCGGCGGTGCGGAACTCACCATAGACGACAGGGTAGGGGATGCCCTCGGTCGCCGAGTTCTTCGCGCCGTCGATCCCGTAGCTGCGGTCGGTGTCGCCGCCGTTCTGCTTGGGCGGCTTGGGCGTCAGCAGGAAGGCGTTGACCAGGCCAATGCCGATGTTGATCGCCAGCGCCGCCGCCCAGCCGATGCCGGGCACGAACGCGAGCGCGATCGCCGCTGCCTGGAGCACGATGCGCAGCACCGACTTGATGCCGCCGTTGCCGCCCTGCGGGATCAGGATGAGGCCGAGCTGATCCTCGCGATCGAGCACCATCTCGCCTTCGGTCACCAGGTCGATCTCGCGCCCGTTGACGAAGACCATCCATTCCGCTTCCGGCGGCAGGCCGTCCAGATAGTCGGCAACCGTCGCACCCTTGCGCCACTGGAGCTCATGGGTCTCGACGGTATCGGGGGCGAAGGGATCGTAGAGCAGCCGCAGCCACACCACGTTCTTGAGGCGGCGGCTACGCATAGAGATAGAACCCGATCGGCTTGAGGGAGCCGTTCGTCAGGCGCTCGGTCGTGACGCCGGTGTGCTCGAAGGCGTGGATGAAGCGGTCGGGCGCGATGACGTAGCCGACATGGCTGCCGATGCCCTCGACGCGGAAGGTCACGAGGCTGTTGAGCGTCCCGTAAGGCACCTTGCGCCAGCGCTCGCTCTGCGACGCGATCAGCTCGGCCGCGCGCTCCATCGTGCCGGGGCTGGTGAAGTCGGGGACGGTGACGCCTGCGCGGCGGAACATCTCGCGCGCCAGGCCATAGCAATCGAAGCTGTCGGGGCCGCGAGCGCCACGCTCAAACGGAATACCCAGAAGATCGAGGTAGGGAGGGACGCTCGGCATCCCTCTATCCTACCACATGTGTGTGTCAGTTACCATGCACTCGTCAGACGTTCATGCGCACCAAGCCGGGCAGACCGCGGAAGGGCAGCTTGCCCTTGAAATGCTTGAGGCAGCCGTTGGGGCCGTCCTTAGTATAGTCGCACGTCTTGAGGGTGCCGGTGTAGCCGCAGCCATAGCCCCGGAAGCGCCAGGTGCAGCGGTCCTTCCACTGGTTGCTCTTGGGGAACTGGATGCCCAGAGGGTTCTCGGACCCCAGCGAGAAGGACGCCACATAGTTCTTCGCGCCGGCGGTGGTGATCTGGAAGGTCTCCTCGATCTCGGCCGGCTTGTCGAGGCGGTCGGTGTTCACCACGAGCATCGTCACCTCCGAGAAGACGCCGCCGGCCATGTCTTCCATGCGCTGTTCGATGTAGCGCGTCTGGTCCTGCGCGGTGATGCTCACCGAAGGGGCCTCGTTCTGGCGCTGCTCGACGTTGATCGAGAAGTTGCCCGCCGTGAAGATGCGCGGCTCGCCGCTCTCCAGCTGGCCGAAGATGATGTTCTCGGTGTTCTTGGCGATGCGGATCGTCTCGACCACCGCGCGGGTGTTCGGGTCGGTGATGTTGATCTCCAGCAGGATGATCCAAGGTGTCTGGCTGGACACCTTGTTCTTGTCGATCACGCTCGCGACGGAAAGGTGGCGGGACATTAGACCTCGGTCATCTTGATGGTGACGTTCCACATGCGGTTCTTGCCGATGCCGGTGTAGCTCGGCTTGTATTCATCGAACCGGACGGTGCGATAACGACCGCGAAGATAGTCGAACCAGATGAAAGGTTCAACGGTTGTGTGTGTCAGATAGAACGCATCCAGGATCTCGAAGTCGTCCTGCGACATCGAGATGAAGCCGGTGGCGCACGTCATCCGCGGCGGCCGGGTGTGCCGGTCGCGACGGAACTCGTAGCCGCCATCGGTGTCGGCCTTGAGCGCCTTGTCCTCATAGACCGGAGGCCCGTAAAGCGACGGGCTCTCCTTGCGCTCCATGCGATCGACGGGGAAAGCGTCAGCCACCGTCAGCTCCCCTTCGCCATCTGGGTGAAGACGTCACGCAGCTTGCCCTGCTTCTGCGCTGCCTCGACCACCACGTTCACGATCATATCCTTCCCGTTGATCTCCGGCTCACCGTGCTCGGTCTCCAGCTCGGTGCCGCTGTTGTTGATGACGTTGACCTGGACGCTCGGCATGCCGCCCGCGCCGCCGAAGCTCGCCTTACCCAGGAGCTTCTGCTGCTCCTTGTTGAGGATCACCTCGTCGTCGAGGCCGATCAGCGGAACCTCGCCGGGCTTGAGCTGGCGGCCACCGATCCAGCCGCCGTTGTGGCGGGTCTGGGCGTTGGTGAACATGCTCTGGGGCACGGTCGCGCGCATCGCCATGTTGCCGACCATGCCGCCGGCGTGGTTCTTCGCGACCGTCGCGGCGCCGCCGGTCCCATAACCGATCGTCGACGAGTTGCTCTGGCTGCCGCCAAGCGAGAAGCCCTGCCGCATCTGGCCCTTGAGGAACGTCCCCATGCTGACGTGCTCGCCAGCCGAGTTGTTCGCCATGCCGATCGCCGACAGGATCGCATAGGCGACCATCGCTTCGAGGATCACGGTCATGATCTTCTTGAGCACGTTCTGAATCAGGTCACCGAAGTTGGCGTCTGCATCCATCATGCCTTCGATGATCGAGCCCAGCGCCTGCGCCATGGTGCCCTGGATGTTCTGACCCAGGTTCGCCCACTGGCGAGCCTGCGCGGCCAGCTGCATCTCGTTGGCGCGCTTGTCGCGAGCCTCGGCCGCAGCCTTCCACGCGAGGAAGTTCTCCTCGGCCCGCTTCTTCTCCTCGGCGCTCATCTGCGCGTTGGCGCGGATCGCGTTGAGGAGGGTCTGCTGGCGCTGGAGCTCGCGCTGGAAGTTGGCCTCCCGCTGCGCGTTCTCGTCCATCAGGTTGATGCGCATTTCCTCGGCGCGCTCCTTCCAGCCCTGGACGGTCTGGACGGCGTCGGCGCGCTCCATGGACGCCACGATCTTGTCGATCTGGGCCTGCGCGTTGGTCAGCTCGTCGCCCTTGAGGCCGATCAGCTTCTCGGCGAAGCGGCCCTTGAAGCGCGCCAGGCGCTCGTCGGCGTCCAGCGTGCCGCGCGCGAACGAACGCCAGAGGTCATCGCCCTCGACCTTGGCCTTCTCGAAGTCGCCGGCGAGGTCGTCGGTGAGCTTCTTGATGTCCTGCGCGTGCTTGGTCTCGTCGATGCCCTGCGCGAGATCGCGGAGCGTCTGGATCTGCTGCTTGGTCAGCCCGAGCTTGTCCGGCGATGCGGCCAGCTGCGCGTTGAACTTGGCGAGCTCACCACCGCCGTCCGTCAGGCTGTCCTTGAGCTGCGCCAGGCGGCCCGCCATGGAGACCAGGCGGCTCTCGAACTTGTCTTCCTGCCCGGCGGCGGCGCGCGATGCCTTGAGCGCGTCGGTGGCGACCGCGGCGCGACGAAGCGACCCGATCTGGTCCTCCGACATGCCCTTGAACATGCCGCTGCCTAGCTTCGAGTTGAACTCGGCCAGGGCCTTGCCGCCGCCGTGCAGCGTCGCTTCGATACCCGCGACCTTGGCGTCGGCCATGGCGGCAGCGCGGCCGAACTTGTCGAGACCCTTGGAGCCGTTGCCCGCGGCGTCGCCCATCGCCTGCGCGGCGGTGGCGATCGCGCTCTGGCTCTGCTGCATCTGCTCGCGCGCGGACGTCACGCGGCTGGCGAGCGCGTCGAGAACGTGCTGCGGGCGGCCGGCGGCCTTGGCGCGGTTATAGTCGCCCAGCACCACCTGATAGATGCCGCGGTCCATCGCGAGCTTCTGGCGATCGAACTGCGCGGTGCGCGCCTGCATCTTGGCGAGTGCCGACTTGTCGCCGCGATCGAGGGCCGTCTGGAGACGGTCCATGTCCTGCCCGTAGCGCACGCCGGCCTGGTTCAGGACGGTGGTGCGGCGCTCGGTGATCGACTGCCAGTTCGCGTTCGCCTGCTGCATGGCAAGCGGGCCGCGCGCACCGGCAATCGTCTTGGCGAGGTCAGCGTCTTCCTTGGCGAGCGCGGCGCGCGCATCGGCGCGCTGGCCGTTCGTGCGGAGGTTGAGGCCCGTGTCCCACCAGTGATCGCCCTTGTGGACGGTCGGCATGCCGAGCAGCCCGGTGTCCCGGTTTTCCTTCATCTCCTCGCGGATCTGGCGGCGACGCTCGACGGCGGCCTCCATGTCGGCGAGGCTGCCGAGACCCTGGCGCAGACGATCAGCCGCGGCGGCGGCGCGGTCGGCGCGCGTCTCGAAGACACCGGCGGCGCTGGCGGCCTGGTAGAGGGCGATCCCGATCATCACGACCGGATTGAGGGCGAGCGCCATCGCGCCCTGGAGAAGGCGCGTCGCACCCGTCGCGAGGGTGGCGGCGGTCGCCATCGCACGCTTCCCGAGCGTGTTCTGGGCCTCGGCCAGCGTGAGACGCTCGGTGGCGAGCACCTCGGCGTTCTGCGCGGCGGCGAGCTCACCCTCGGCGACCGCTGCCTGCTGGGTCACCTGACGCAGCATGACGCGGGTGCGCGTGAGCAGCGTGGTCTCGCGCGTGAGGTTCGCTTCGGCCTGGGCCACGGCCTGCGCGCTGGCAACGCTGTCACGCCCCACAGCGACGTTGGCCGCGTGCAGGGTCTGCGCGGTGCGCAGCTGGGCCTGACGCTCGCGCACCTGGGCCTGGATCTGCGGGATCAGCTGTCGATACGACGCCTGCTCCTGCTGGAGGTTCGTGATCGTCTGACGCGAGGCGACCTGGCTTTGGCGCGTCACGCCGATCAGCGTGCGCTCCTGCTCGATCCGAGCCTTGAGCTGCTGGAGCTGCATGGCAGCCTGGTTGTTCTGGATGACCGCCCACGCGCCCGGCTGGCTCATGTTGCCCGACAGCGCGGCGCGATACGCCTGCATCTCGACGCCAGCCTGCCGGAAGCTGGCCGACAGCGCGCGCATGGCACCGATCGCTTCCTGCGCGCCGCCCAAGATCCACGCACCGAAGCGCTTGGCGGTGAGCATGGCGACGCCGATCGCGATCGCCTTGATGCCGGCGCCGATCTCGTCGCGGAACTCGACCGCGACCTTCACCGCACCCACGAGCGCGGTGGCGACCTGGTTGACGGCGTTGCCCAGGCTGGCGACCATCGCCTTGCCGTCGCTGCTCTTGAGGAGCGCGTTGAGCTCCTTGAGGCTCGTGGTCGACGAGGCGAACAGGCCTTGCTTGTTGCCCAGGCCGGTGAACTCGGTGGACAGCTGCATGACGTTGGTCCGCAGCTCGGCGAGCTGGCCGGTCATCGTCTGCGCCAGCTTGGCACCCGCGCCCGTGTAGGTGCGCTGCATCTCGGCGAACATCAGCGCGAGCGCCGGGGCGGCCTTGACCGTGCCGGTGGCGACCTCCTTCGACAGCTGGGCGACGCTCTTGCCCATCGCGCGGGCCATCAGGCTCATCGCGGTCGGGACGGCTTCGCCAAGCTGCTGGCGAAGTTCTTCCATCGAGATGACGCCCTTACCGGCCATCTGCTGAATGGCGATCGAGGCGCGGTGCATGACGTCGCTGGTGCCGCCGAACGCCGCGACCGAGTCAGCGAGCGCCTGGAGCGAGCCGTCGCGCGGATCGAGCTTGGCCGATCGGAACTTCACGAAGGCGTCCGTGAGGTCGTCCATCGCGAAGCCCGTCTTGCGGGCCATGTCGAACAGCTCGGAGAGGTTGCGCTGCGCCTCGGCCGTCTTGCCGGCTTCGGTCATCTGCTGCGACATGCCCTTCATGAGCACGGTCAGCCGCTCGACCTTGGCGGACTGCATCACGAGGTTGGCGACCCAGCCCACGGCCAGGTCGCGCACGTTGAGGAGGGCCAGCCGCAGGTTGCCCAGGATCAGCACGTAATCCCGGAGCTTCTGCATGGGCGTCGCCATGCGGGAGCCGACACGATCGAAGCCGTCCGACAGCTGGCGCACCGAGCGATTGGTGCGGTCGACGGTGCCGCCGAACTGCCGGAGCTGGGAACCGGCCTGCGTCAGCCGTCCGCTGTAGCGACCCGTATCGAGGTCGAGGACCAGACTAAGCCGACGCTGTGCCACCGATTACTTCCTCATCCCTGTGTGTGTCAGTGCCTATGCACCTCGGCTAAAGCGCTCCTGGAGTTCCTTGAACTTCTCCGCATCGAAGCGCTTTTCGATGACGACGGGAGCATCCAACTCGAGCCGGAGGCTCTCGATAAGATTGGCTGCCGCCTCGGGTGTCTGCATCGCTGCCGCGATGCGCATTTGCCGCTGATCTCGCTCGGCGCGGAGCCGGTCGATCTGGCGGTTGAAGGACCAGAAGGTGCGGAGCGGGAGCTTCCTGACTTCCTCGTAGGTCATTCCGTATTCCGCGCTGACGCGGGCCACGAAGAACGGGAAGTCGATCTGCTTTAGCTCTGCACCGCCTCCGCGTTTCCCTCCGCACTCGGCGCGACGCCTTCGCCCTCATCGGGGGAGCCAGCCTCGTTCACCTGCTCGCTCATCTCGTTCAGCCAGGCGAACACGATGAACAGCTTGGGGGTGGGCAGCTCGCCGACCGGCAGGGTCGGGAAGAACTCGCTGATGCTGTCGCGGATCAGCTCCAGCACCTCGACCATGTCCTTGTCGCCGGCTTCCTCGGCTTCCTCGGCCATCTTCTGCTGGCGCAGCGCGCGCTTCTGCTGCTCGATGAAGGCGTCGACGGTCAGGACGCGCATGAAGTGCGGCGTGCCTTCGTGAACGATCTTGATCTCGCTCTGCGCGGTCTCCAGGTCGTCGAGGTTCAGAATCTTGGGATCGTTTGCCATGGGTCTCGTTGTGGTTGGGATCTAAGGGGAGGGGAGGAGCGAAGCCCCTCCCCCGTTGTGCGTGTCACTCAACACGCATCGCGTTTACGCCGCGGCCGGGTCGCCCATGACGAACAGCTCGCCGCTGGTCAGGTCGACGAAGCCCTCGAACTCGACGGCGAAGACCTTCTGGTCGTCGTGCTTGAAGGCGAACGAGAAGTCGCCCTTCACCGACGCCAGGCTGATCGTCACGTCCTTCGACTTGTCGCCATCGGCCGCCGCGATCGGGTGCAGGACCAGCTCGCCCGCCAGCTTGCGCAGCGAGGTGCCGACCGCCGACTTCACGACGAGCTTCTTGGCCGCGCCGGTGCCGACCAGGGCCGAGCCGGGAACGCAGGCTGCCAGCTTGGTCAGGTCGTTCTCGGCCATCGGGAACTTCACCTTGACCGAGCGGCCCTTGATGACGTTGTCGACGACGGTGTCGCCGAACTGGTCGACGGTGATCGCGGTGACCTCGGTGGCGAACTCGACCTCGACGCCGCCCTTGGTCAGGCCAAGGTCGGTGCCCTTATAGGTGCCCTTGCACGGCCCCATCTCCAGGTTTTCGTAGTTGCTCGGCATCTCATGCTCCTAAAACGGTTATATGGGCGGCATGATAGCACGATTGTGTGTGTCAGTCACCATGCACTTTGAGCCCGAAGCCGATGCGAAACCGCACGCTGGTCTCGATGTCGTCGGCGTCCCCGCGCGGGTAGCTGATGGGCAGCGTCATCGGCCGGCACCAGGTCACGAACACCTCGTCGTTGCCCGTGTCCGCGAGCGTCAGCGCCGCGCTGATCGCCAGCGCGCGTGCATAGCCGTCCAGCGGGTCGGGGTCGCGCACGATCGCCTGGAAGTCGCTGGCGAAGAACCCGCGCATGCCCTCGTCGATCTCGTGCCCGGTAAGCGGGTCGACCAACATGACGCCCTTGGCGACATCAGAGGGAAGGGTGCCGACGAACAGGTCGCGGCCACCCTCGGCGATGCCGGCGGCTTCGAGCAGGCCGGCGAGGAACATCAGGTGCTTCACAGGTTCATCAGTCCTTCTACCAGGTCGTCGAGGACATCCTCGAACTCGTCGTCGTATTCGGCCAGCGCGCGCTCCAGGAACAGCGGGCCGACCTTGTTCTTGGGGCTCTGCATCATCTTGGCCTCGGACGCCTTGCCCAGCTTCCAGCCATAGCTGTCGTGGAGCCAGGTGGCGTAGAGGTCGACGTTGACGCCGCCGACCATCCCGCCGATCTCGATCGCCGTCTCGATCCGACCGCCGGAGCCATACTGCTCGCGGATGCGGTGCGATCGCTCCAGCTCGTGCCCCGGCGCCATTCCCTTCTTCGGTCCCTTCCAATCGACCGGCGAGTTGCGGATCGACTGCTCCATGATGAGCTTGGTGACCTGGCGCATGTGACGGAGCGCGCGCTTGTCCGTGGTGCGTCCCTCGCGTGCGAAGTGCGCCCCCAGCTCCACCGCTCCTGTGCCTTTGAAGTAGAGCATCAGCCGTCCGCGTGGATCTCGCAATCGACCTCGTTGTGGTCGAGCTTGCCGAAGATGTCGCGCCGCGGCTCGATCGTCGTGATCTGGACCTTCATGTCGGCGATGCGCAGCACGTCGCCGCGCTGGATCGCGAACTGCGGCGGGATCAGCACCTTGGCTGCGGCCTCGTGCTGCTCGGCGGCACCGCGCGAGCCCGAGCTGTCGGCGCGCACGCTGGTGGGTGCGCTCGTGTCCTTGAGCGACACGATCGACAGCGGGATCAGGCGGGGCGCGGAGAACGAGTCCTTGCCGGTCAGGGTGCGCTTGTCGGCCTTCTTGAGCCAATAGGCGCGCGTGTTGGGGATGAACATTACGGCTCCTCGGTCGCGATGGTGACAAGGGCCTGGCTGGACGGATGAAAGACCTCGGCCTTGATGTCGTAGTAGAGGGGGCGATCGTCCTGGTCGGACGACACGATCAGCACCTCGGCGCCGTTCCACTTATAGGACGGGTCCGGGTGCGAGATGGAGACCACCTCCCAGCCGAACTCGGCAACGGTGTCCATGTAGACCTCGTTGTAGATGTTCAGCAGGTGCTGGCGGTAGATGTCGCGGATGTGCTTGGTCGACTTGTAGGTCCGACCGGCGCGGTCGATGAACCGGAACGCCGGCGCCTGGCTGTCCTCGATCATCACGGCTGCGGCGGCCGACGACGGCGTGTGGCGGCCCGAGCGCACGTAGAGATCCACCCGAAGCGCGTTCGTGTGGTTGTGCTGGGCCATCGCCATCACGTCGCGCTCGGTCTGCGCTGCGAGCAGACGCGCGGTGTAGAGGGACGCGCTGAATATGAACTCTGCGAACCGATCGGGGATGGTGCGCTCGTTACCCCCTAGATCGCGAATTGCAGCCCCGTGAGCAGCGACAGCGACCTTCTGGGTGTCATCGTTCAGCTGCGCGTGTTCGGTGCTCGCAAATGCCCTGGCAGCTTCGAGCCCGGTGTGAAAGGCGTCGCTGCGCAGGGACTCGTCGGTGGGGCCGCGGCGGAACACCGTCTCGGCCTGGCCCTGGAGGAGCGCGGTGAACCCCTGGTATCGGCCCACCGCGCGCTCGGCCATCTCGCTGATCTGCTGGATCACCCGCGGACGGCTCCGATGTTGAAGACGACATAGCGGCGCAGCTCCTCGTAGGCTTGCCGCGTGATCGGCAGGTTGAGGTAGGGCTTCGAGTTGAAGAAGGCGCTGCTCTCGCCGATTGACTCCGAGATGATGCCGTCCTGACGCTTGTTGCCGACGATGTCGCCGCCCAGGATGACGTTCGCCTCGATCAGCTGGGCGCGCTTGAGCGCCTTGACGAAGCCGGCGGGCAGGGCGTCGAACTGCTCGATCGACATGCCGCGCAGCCGGACCCGGCGGGTGAAGCCGAAGGGCTCGTCGGTCCCGGTGCCATAGGCGGCATAGCTGGACGCATGCACCATCGGGTCGATGAAGCCGACCTTGTAGACCATACGGTTCAGGCGCTCATAGGCATCGGCCAGCGCGCTCGATCGCGTCTCGCGATCGGTCACCGCATCCCAGCCGTCGAGCGTCGGCCCGAAGCTCGCGCGGATCGCCAGCACCTCGGGATAGGTCATGAAGCTGTTGCCCAGCAGCTTGAGCGGCTGGTTGTCGATCAGGAGGAAATAGTCGCGCAGCTCCACCTCGCCGCCGGCCGTCGCCAGCGTGACCACAATCTCGCGGCCCGCGCTGGGGACGTTGGTGGGGAGGGCGAGCGCGGTTGCCTCGATCTCGAACGTGACGGTGTCGGCCGCTGCGTCGAAGTCGGCGACCACGCCCGCGTCGATCGACACGCCACGCTCATCGAACAGCTCCCACGAAGCGGAGGTGCCCTCGACCTTCACACCGGCGTCGTCGACCACCGAGACGGTGAACGACGACGAGCGGCCAGCTGTCCGATTGCTCTGCATTACGCGACCGCCTGGCTGGTCTGCGCCTTGAGGATCTCGTTCACCAGCTCGGTGATGCCGCGACCCTTGACGTTGAGCGGCTTGGCGATGTCACGTAGGCCCTGGATGCCGTTGTTGGCGCCGATCGCTTCGAGCTCGGCCCGCGTGTAGACGACGATCTCCGTCTCCTTGCGCTCGGCGGCGGCATTGGCTTCGGCTTCGGCCAGCGCAGCCTTCTCCTCGGCCTTGCGCTTGACTTCGGCGGCGGCCAGCGCGGCGCGCTCGCGCTCCTGGTCGACCTTCACGACGTCCAACGTCTTGACGACGGGTGCGGTCGGCAGCGGCTTGCCCTGGAGCAACAGCGCCACCTGGGCCGGGCCAACCTGCTCGCCGGTCTCGGCGTCGACGATGCGCACGCTGGAGCCGATGCGCGCGATCTGGCGGGCGTTCAGGTCATTGACCGACACGCCATCCTTGAACGGGGTCTGGAAACCGAAGTTTCCCGAGAACTTGTCCCAGCCTGCGCTGGTGATGCGAACCTTCATGTATTCTCTCCAAACGAAAAGGGGCCGGGACTTGCCCGACCCCCTCCCAGGGCAACGATGGAACTGTTGTGCGTGTCAGTCAACACGCACCCCAGATCAGATGTTGGTGATACCCTTGAGGCGGGCCAGCGACTTGGTCGACTTGAGCGCCGTGCCGACATACCACTTCATGCGGTAGCGCTCGACGTCCTTGTTCTGGACCGTGCCGACGTGGCTGACGCGCAGACCGGCCTGGGGGCCACCGAAGATGCCGTGCATGCCGTCCGCCTCGTTGAAGCGCACCGCGTAGATCGAGGCGGTCTTGGTGCCCGCGGCGTGAACTTCGTCACCCGGCAGGAAGTCGTTGATGATGATCGGCGTGCGGCGATAGGCCGGCACGTTGATCCCGGTGCCCGGCAGCGTGACGTGGTCCGGCGTGGTGCCGCCCAGGTTGCGCAGCATGGCGAGGATCGCGTCGTGCGTGCCGCCGCGCATCACCAGCGCATCGGCGCCCAGCGGGACCGCGCGCAGCAGCTGGTCGAGGCGCTCGAAGGTCAGCGCTTCGCCGTCGCCATCGGCCGAGATCACCTGGTTGTCCGCGCAGAGCTCGGCGATGCCGTCGAACGACTTCGGGTCGGTGCCCGAGTTGCCGGTCGCCAGCGTGCGCTGGAACTTGCGCGACATGCCCTTCGCCTTCGCCGCGATCTGGATCGCGGTCTGGTCGTTGGTGTCCGACATGGTCTCGTCGAGGAAGTTGTCGATGTCGACGTCGCCGATCAGGATGCGCAGCTTCGCCACGACCTCGTCGAAGTCGGCGCCGCCTTCCGGCACGACGTCGTAGGGATCGAGGAACGCGCCCTCGGACAGCGACTTCTCGCGGTTGTAGACGTAGGCCTTGCCGACGATGCGCTTGAAGGGCAGCAGCGCGAACATGGCGTCGTTGTCGATGATCTCCTCGATCACACCCTGCTCCAGGATGTTGTTCGAGAGCTTCTCGGCTTCAACACGAAGCAGGGGCATCATTCTCTCCAGTCTGTGTGTGTCAGTCACCATGCACTAGGCCGGTGCGGATCACGGTTGTTTCTTTGCGGCGCCCATGATAGCAAATCCGCCTTGTGTGTGCAAGCACACACAAGGACGAAATATGCGTATCAGCCGCGGAGCTTCGCGAGGCCCGCCGACAGCTTCGAGATGCGGTCGGTCGGCACGTCCTTGACCTTGCCGTCCTGCGTCGTCGAGCCGGCGCCCGGCTTGACCTTGGACTTGAGGAAGGAGTCCTTGTCGGGCTCGTTCTCGAAGACCTTCTTCATCGCGTCGTCGAACGACAGGGGCTTGCCCTTGGTGTCCATCACGACCGCGCGCTTGGCCGCCGTCTTGGGCGCGTCATAGACCACGGCGACGCCGTTCTCGATCTCGACATAGTCGCCATACAGACGCTCGGCGCGATCGGCGGTGAGAATCGTCTCGGTCGCGAAGAACTTGCTCTTGGCGAAGGCGGCCTCGCGGCGCGCGGAGGCGGCATCTGCAACGGCCTGGGCCGCGCGGGTGCGCTCGTTGTCGCGCTCGGTCTGGGCCGCGGTCAGTTGGGCCTGGTGCTCCTCGTTCTGGAGCTCGCGCAGGCGCTCGAAATTGCCCTCGGCCTGGGCCTTGGCGGTCTCGGCGTCGCGCGCGGCCTTCTCGGCGTCGGCGACCTTCTTGGCGTTGGCCTTGGCGACCTCGGGGTCGATACCGTCGAACTTGGCGGCGGCGGCCTGCGCAGCGGCCAGATCAGCGCGCAGCTGTGCGATCTCCTCGGCGGTGGGCGCCTGGGTCTGCTCCTGCTGCTGTTGCTGCTGTTCCTGCTGCTGTTCCTGCTGGCCCTGGCCGCCCTCGTTGGGGTGACCGTCCGGCGAACGCATGAGCCGGCCCTTGGCGCGTTCGGCAGGCGTCATGCGAAAGCCGCGGGCGGCGATCATGCTGTTCTTCTTCATTCTGACCTTTACCTGAAATGGCTTACTGGTTTGTGTAATGTAACACACACAACCCTAGTGCCGCAACCCCGCGCCGGTGGCGCGGGGTTGCCTATCAGGAGGCCGGCTGGGTGACCTTCTTGGCACGACGCTTGTCAGCGCCAGCCTTGTCATCGGCCTTCACCGAGCCCTTGTTGTTCTCGCCCTGGCTGTTGCCCTTGCCGGGGACGCGACCCTTGCCGAGCGTCGGCTGCTCACCGATCGCGCCGGCCACGTCGAGCTCCGGCGTCTCCAGCCAATCGTTGTCGATGTCGTCCTCGATCTCCTTGATCTCGGCGGCGTCGGCCTGCGGGAACATCTTGTTGGCGACGCGCTTCATCTGCTTGCGGCGCAGCGCCTTGGGGGCGTTGATGACCGACATGCGCTGGGCGTTGTCCATCTCGTCGGCCAGATTGCGGACGTCGAAGGTCTGCGGATAGGTGACCAGCTCGTCGACCTCCTGGAGCTCCTCGACCTTGCCCGACCAGGCGTTCACCAGGCGGATCAGGTTGTGCTCGATGTTCTGGAGGCTGCGCGCCTTAGCCGCGAGCATGGCGTTGAGCTGCTCGAAGTCATAGGCCTTCGCGACGCCCGACGAATTGTCGATGCCGGCCGCGTTGTCTTCCTTCGTGCGCTCGCCGGCCATGCCGATCGAGTGGTATATCTCGCCAACGATCTTGGTGACCGCCTTGAGGATCATCTCCGGCTGGGCGACGTCGGGCGAGATGTATTGCGGGGCGGCGCCGCCTTCCGCGTTGTAGGCGAAGACACGCTTGGTGCCCATCACCTGAATGTTGGTCATCTCCTCGTCGTCGGGGTTCGCCTCACCATCGCCCGAGCTTCCCTCGGTCGGCAGCATGCCCTGGAACGGGATCGCCAGCTGGGAGAAGGTCTGGTCGGTGATGATGACGTCGAGACACGACAGGTAGTTGGCGACCGTGCGGTCCATGTAGGCCACGTCCTCGACGAGACCGTCCACCTTGTAGAGCTCGTCGGAGGTGATGTGGTCGGCCGGGAATACCGGCACCAGGCCCAGGTTGTGCTCGCGGATCGACTGCGGGTCGAGGGTCGCGATGCGCTCGCCGTCCTTGACCGCGACGGTCACGACGCAGGTGAACTCCTTGGTCCACAGCCGGAAGCGCTCGGACACCGCGCCGCTGGACGTCAGCGGATTGCTGTCGTCGCGCGCGAACTCGCCGTTCATGAACCATTCGAGCTCGCCGTCTTCGTCGTAGGCGAAGTCGTAAGCCTGCATCGGCTTGAGAAAATAGCTGTAGGTGCGGCCCTTGGACGCCTTGCGGTCGGCCTCGGTCACCACGGTCTCGGGGACGTTGTTGTCGACCACGACCCAGATGCGGCCGAAGGTGCTCGACCACAGGGAGATCGTGCTCATCAGGTCGGCGATCGGCCGCTTGAGGAGCGTCGCTGCGCCCCAGAACTCCTTCACCGCCTCCGGCAGCGTCTCGCGGCGCTCGATCGAGCCCTTGAAGACATATTTGTTGACGAGACTGACCACCTCCTTGGAGTGCGGGAAGCGATAGGCGCGCTTCTTGCGCTCGGCGAACTCCCGCTTGCCCTCCTTGGGGTAGGTGAAGATGTTCTGCTCGATCCAGGAGCGGCCGCCCTTGTAGCAGGCCTCCAGGAAGCGCCAGTGATCCAGGTTGTCCTGGTATTCGGGGTGCCGGCGGTCGACCAGATGCAGGAGCTGGTCGTTGGATGCCGACTTGAGGGATGCGAGATCGAGCGCCATAGCGCGCGAGTATAGCCGATATTGTGTGTGTTGTCACACACAAGCTGCGGTTAAAACGACCAGCCCACCAGCTTGCGGAAGCGATTGCCGTAGAGATAGTGGATCGGATAGCCGAGTGCGTCGCACATGTGCTCGGTGCCCTGGCTCTTGTCGACCGTGGGCGTGCCCGCCTTGTAGATCGTCTGGTTGAGGCTCTCGATCAGGTGCTTGCAGCGCTCGTCGACGAACAGCCGGCTATCGCCCTCGGCGTTCTGGAACATGCCGTTGACGATCGCCACGCGGTCGGCGACCAGCGGGTGCTTCTTCTTGTAGAGCAGCTTGTTGAAGCCGCGCGAGCGGAACACGTCGAGGTCGCTCTCGCCGCGGCTCGAATTGCGGTTCGCGCCGGCGGGGTCGGGGTAAAGCGTGATCTGGCGCTTGTGCCGGAAGTAGCGGCGCTCGATCTCGTCGCACACCTCGGGCACGTTCGAGCTGGGCAGCTTGATCTCGTCGACGACCCAGACCTGACCGTTCGCCTGCTCCTGCATGATGACGCTCGACATCGGATCGACGTTGAAGTCCTGCCCGATGATGATCGGCAGATGCGGGTTGAACGGGTAGGTGCCGACGTGCTTCTTCTGGTCGAAGGCGTAGTAGACGCGCCCCGACATGCTCTCGAAGCTCGCCTCGAACTCCTGACGGAAGGTCTTCGGGTCCAGGTTTTCGCGCGCGTGCTTGATCTCGCTCGGCGGGAAGAACGGCGACATGATCGTCGGGAACTGCCACGACATCCACTGGCCGCTGGCCTGGTTCTTCTTGATCTGGCCCTTGGCGTAGAGCTCGTAGAAGTGGTTGTAGCTCTTGGGCGTGCCGATGATGAGGGCGCGACCCTTCGTCGTCGTCAGGGTCGGGTAGAGCACCTTCTCCCACACGTCGGGCCGGAAGTCCTGGAACTCGTCGCAGATGCAGAAATGCAGGGCGCGACCGCGGAGCGTGTCCGGTCGGTCGGCACCCTTGAGCTGGATGACGGTGCCGTTGATGAGACGGATCTCGAGCCGCGTCTCGTGCTTCTTCAAAATCCACGATTGCGGGAGAGCCTCGATCAGCTCGTCCCACATAATCTCGCGCGCCATCGAGAACGTCGGCGCCACATACCAGATGGTGCGGCGGCCCTTGCCCTTGGCTGACCGGATCAGCTCGATACGCGACAGGTGGGTCTTGCCGAAGCGTCGGCCGGCGACCAGCGTGCGGAAGCGGGCAGGGTGGCGAAAGACCGCTGCCTGACCGTGGTGCAGCTTGAGGTCGATCTTGGGGACCGGGAAGTAGCTCACGGCGACTAGCCCTCCTGGCTGTCGTCGTCGCCCTGGTCGTCCTGTGCGGGGTCTTCCTCCAGGCCTTCGAGGTAGGATTCCTCGTTGCCCTGGCGGATCGCTTCCAGCTCCTCCTCGCTGTATTCGCCGACGTTGAGGTCGGGCAGCTCGGCGCCTTCACCCAGCAGATCTTCGATCCCCAGGATCTCCCAGCTCTCACGACGCGCCTTCTCGACGATGGCGGTGGCGTTCTTGAGCGTCAGGACTTCGGCGTTGACGGTCGCGATGTTCCCGTTGGTGTTGGCCGTGATGACCTTGTTCATCGTCAGCTTGGCGAGAGCCTCATACCACTTGGCATACTGCTCGACCGCCAGCCCGGCGTTCTGAACCTTGCGCTCGCGCTCCCGGCGCGCAGCGTCATCCACCTCGTTCGTCACCTCGTCGAGCCGCGAACCCTTCTCGATACCGCGGGCCTTGAGGCCCTTCTGGATCGCTTGCGGGCTGACGCCGAACTGGTCGGCGAGCTCGCGGAGGTTCTTCTCGCCGCGCTCGTAGAGCGTGACGACGGTAGCCCAATCGGACGGGGACAGACGAGACTGCGCAGCCACGACCTATCGCACTCCGGGGGCAACAGAAAGGGACAGGTCGATGCGCATTGTGTGTAACGTAACACACAAACCCCGCTCGACGCAAGAGCGAGCCCACCGAAGGGTTTGAACACCGCTGGCTTCGCTGAACTCCGAGGTCGGTTTCTGCTCGGGTTCTGAATAATCCCGAAACGGTTCTTTGACATGAAAAGAGCGATGCGAAGCGTCGCTCGGTATCCCGAACGAAGTGAGGGATACCTGATTCATTGAATCGAATC
>DXIH01000071.1 GCA_019112965.1 Candidatus Sphingomonas excrementigallinarum
GCAGCCTTCGTCCGCCCCGCGCCGGACATCTCCGCGCCTCCGCGTCTCCGCGCGAACCTTCACCCCGTGGCCTTCGACTTCGCTCAGGCTGAACGGAGGTTGGGGGAAGCGGCGTGTTTGACCGATCCACCATTCCCCACAACCGTTCACGCTGAGCGAAGTCGAAGCGCACGCCCCGCCCTTCGTCACGCGCCAAAAAGGCGGCAGGGACTACCCCCGCCGCCCGCAAATCACCGCGCCGCCACCGCGTACAGCGCGATCGCTGCTGCGTTAGAGACGTTCAGGCTTTCCACCTTCGGGCTGATCGGCAGCTTGGCGAGTTCGTCGCAATGCGCCTCGGTATTCTGGCGCATGCCCTCGCCCTCGGCGCCCAGCACGATGCAGATACGCTGCGTGCCCATCGCCTGGGCCAGCGTCTGGTTCGCATGGCCCGTCAGGCCGATGCGCCAGAAGCCCGCTTCCGCGATCTCCTCCAGCGCGCGGGCGAGATTGACCACGCGCACCCACGGCACCGTCTCCAGCGCACCGCTGGCCGAGCGCGCGACCGTGCCCGATTCGGGCGGCGCGTGCCGGTCCTGGGTCACGATGCCCACCGCGTCGAAGGCGGCGGCCGAGCGCAGGATCGCGCCGACATTGTGCGGATCGGTCACCTGGTCAAGCACGACAAGCGGCCGCTGATTGTCCTGCACCTCATGGAGCAGGTCGCCCAGCCAGATATCCTCCAGCGGATCGACCTCGGCCACCAGGCCCTGATGCGGCGCGTCGGACGGAACCAGGCGGCCCAGATCGGCGGCATCCGCAAAGGTGACCGGCAGGATCGGCGGCAGATCGAGCGCGGCCAGCGCCTCGCGCGTGCCCCAGATCTTGCGAACCGTCCGGTTGGGGTTGGCGAGCGCCGCCGTCACCGCATGCCGTCCCCAGAAGCGGGGGCGGTTGGATGAAGCCTGGCTGGGGCGATGTCCTCGGCGTGCCATCAGTCGTCGTTGTCCGTGAAGTCAAAGGGTTTGGTCGTCGCCGGTTGCGTCGGCACCGGCGGGCGCGGCAACGACTTGTCCGCATTCGCCGCCGCGAGCAAGACCCCGGCGAGCACGACCGAGGCCTGGCGCATGTCGTCGCCCTTCAAATGGTCGAAGGTATCGGCCGAACTGTGATGCGTGCGGCTGCCATAATCCAGCGGGTCCTGGATGAACTGATAGCCCTGCACCCCGACCGCCTGCATGAAGACATGGTCGGTGCCGCCGGTCGTCCGCTGTACGACATTGCCCGCACCGAGCGAGGCATAGGGCGACAGCCATTCCTTCAGCACCGGCACCGCCGCCGGATTGTTCTCGGCGTAAATCCCGCGCAGCTTGCCCGAGCCATTGTCGATGTTGAAATACGCCGCCAGCTCGCCGTAACCGGGCTTGGGCGTGATCGGCCAGCGGTTGGTCCAGCCATAATAGCGCTTCAGGCCCGATTGCGGGGCGTCGTCGGGGCGGCCGCGCGTCGCCAGATGCTGCTCGACATAGGCCATGGAGCCCAGGATTCCCTGCTCCTCGCCCGACCACAGCGCGAAGCGGATCGTCCGCCTGGGCCTCTGGCCGGTGGCGGCCAGGATGCGCGCGGCCTCCATCACCATGGCGCTGCCCGCCGCATTGTCGGTCGCACCGTCGCCCGCCACCCAGCTGTCGAGATGCGCGCCCGCCATCACATAGCCCGCCTTGGGATCGGTGCCCGGAATCTCGGCGATGATGTTGTAGGCGTTCACGTCGCTGTCGTCGTAGCGGACGTCGCTCAGCACCTCGATCGTCGGGGCGGGGCCGACCTTGGTCAGGCGGGCGAGGCGGCGATAATCCTCGGCGGCCAGCTCGATGCCGGGAACGGCGGGCGTCTCGCCGCGCCCGAACAGATAGCCCTCGCCGTGCACCAGCTTGCCGTCGCGGTAGCTCTGCGTGACGTATGCCACCGCGCCCTCGGCCTTCAGGAACGCGTCCAGCTTCTGCGCGAAGTCGAGCCGCTTCATCCGACGATCGGCGCTGTCCGGGTCATGCTCGGGCTGCACATAGACGTCGAGCTTGGAAATATCCTCGCCGGTCAGGCGGCGGAAGGGCGCGGTGCCGGGCTCGTCGCCGGTGCCGGGCATCGACACCATCACGATCTTGCCACGCAACTGGCCGCGCCACTTGTCGAAATCCCGCTCGCGCTTCATCGGCGCGACGATGACGGGGGCGGTCACCGCGCCATTGGTGCCGGGCGTCCAGGCGATAGGGATCGCAGTCAGCTGCAGCGGGCGGGGCGATACCATCCGTACGCTGGCCCGCTCGATCGACCAGCCGCGCCCGAAGGCGAAGCCTTCCTTGTGGACGTTCTTCAGCCCCCATTTGGCGAACTGGTCTGCGGTCCAGCCCTCAGCGGTGCGCATCGCCGGGCTGTTGGTCATGCGCGGGCCGATCACATCGGTCAGATACTCGGCGGTCTGCATCACTTGGCTGTGGTTCATCCCCTCGTCGATCAGGCGGGTCGCCACGGTTCGGTCCTGCGCGGGCAGGGCGGCAGGCAGCAGCGCAGCCGCCGCGACGGCGGCGAACAGCGATGGACGCATCATGATATTTCCCCCGGTGTCTTCCTGAATGGGTCAAAGGCTATGTCCCGATTGCGCGACATGCAAGCTAACCGATCGGGCAGGATCGACGAAAATCGTACAAATCGGCGTTGACAGGTCGGCCGGGCTTCGGCATTGGGCGCGCCTCGCTCCGATGGAGTGACACCCCGGAAGGGTGGCCGAGTGGTTAAAGGCAGCAGACTGTAAATCTGCCCGCGTGAGCGTACACTGGTTCGAATCCAGTCCCTTCCACCATCCCCGCCAATCGGCTAGGGTCGATCAGCGGCGCTGGACCTGAGCGGGTATAGCACAATGGTAGTGCAGCAGCCTTCCAAGCTGAATACACGGGTTCGATTCCCGTTACCCGCTCCATCCATCGCAATATTCCGTCCGTGTGGTTGATACATTATTTCGCCGCATAGTGCTTGACCCCCATGGCAAATCGCGCCACGCGCCCCCTGTTTTACAGGCGAAAAAGGGTTGCTTCTCATGGCATCGGTCAATTTCGACATCCCCCATCAGCTGGGTCATGCCGAAGCGCGGCGCCGGATCGAGCAGGGCCTCCCCAAGCTGGAGGCGCATATCCCCGGCGGCGGCCAGGTTTCGTCGGAATGGCCCGCCGAAGACCGGCTGATCCTGACCATCATTGCCATGGGGCAGACGGTAAAGGCCGATATGGATATCTCCGACCAGGCCCTGCGCGGCAGCGTGACCATCCCGATGATGCTGTCGATGATGGCCGGGCCGATCGGCGATTTCGTGAAGACCAGCGCCGAAAAGATGCTGGCCAAGGCCTAATCGTCAATCGCGGCGGGGCAGGTGCCGGGTCGCCACGCCGACGAGCACCGCCGTCGACAGCAGGATCGACGATACGAGACCGCCGATCGCGAGCAGTCCGTCACTTGTGACATGAACCCTGGCGCGGATGTCGAATACCCGCCCCGCGGATATGCGGAGCGTCGCCTTGTGGCGGCCGGGATGCTGGCGGTGCGAAGGCGAAGCCATAGCGTCCCAACGCCCCGATCACTGCCGGGTTCAGCGCCGGCGGGCGGTAATGCGCGACGTGATGGCTGAAGATGCCGATGATTTCGGCAAGATACAGTCATATCCGGTGTTTTCCGGTTGCGCTGGGCAAATGTGAAAAGATTTTTCGCCAATAAGAATAAATTATCACCTTCATGCTAAACATAGGTTAGCATGGGGATAATCTCTTGAACATAAACGAAAAATGCCGTGCCGGTGGAATGGTCGTGATGGCCGTTCTGGTGACGGGCGCGGCGCTGACTGGATTCGAGATCAACACGATTCGGATCGGAGGTCCGCTGGCGGCCTCCAACCAGCGGATCAGCGATCTCCAGGCCGATATATTGCCGCCGCCCGCCTATATCATCGAACCGTTTCTGGAGGCGACGCTGCTGGTCGAGCAGCCCGCGACGCTGACCAAGCGGCAGGCGACGTTGGGGCGGCTGGAAAAGGATTTCCGGTCCAGCATCGCCAAATGGAAGGCGTCCGAGCTTCAGGACGGGCTGAAGTCGATGCTGATCGACAAGGCCGCGCGCGAGGCCGACGGGTTCTGGACCGAACTCGACGACACCATGCTCCCGGCCCTGCGACGGGGTGACCGGGCGGCGGCGCAGGCCAGCTATGCTCGGCTGTCCACGCTCTACGCCGCGCATCGGCGAAATATCGACGCGCTGGTCGAGGCCGCAGGCCAGGCGCAGGCGCGCGTGACCCAAGAGAGCCTCGCCTCCTTGCACATGACCATCGCGATTCTCGTCGTGCTCGGCTTGGTCGTCGGCGGGCTGTTGGCGGGAGGGCTCTTCTATCTGCTGCGCGGTGTCTTGCGTCCGATCGGCGCGACGGCCGATGCGATGCGGCGGATGGCGGGCGGCGACCTGGCCCTGACGCTCGACGGGCGCGAGCGTGCGGACGAGATCGGCACGATGGTCTCTGCGGTCGAGGTGTTCCGCGTCGCGGCGCAGGCGCAGGTGACCAATGTCGAAAAGCAGGAGGTCGTCGTGCGCGAACTGGCCGCCGCGCTTCACGAACTGGGGGAGGGCAATGTCGCCTACAGGGTCGGCGACAATCTGCCCGACGAATATCGTGGGCTGGCCCGCTCGTTCAACGACAGCATGGAAAGGCTGGCACGGACGCTTCAGCGCATCTCCCACTCGGCGGGCCAGGTGAGGAACGGGGCCGCCGAGGTCCGCGCCGCCTCCGACGACCTGTCGCAACGCACCGAGCAGCAGGCCGCGAGCCTGGAGGAAACCGCCGCGGCGATGGACGAGGTCACGGGCGGCGTGCGCGCGACCGCCAGCGGCGCCAACCGGGTTAACGCGATCGTCGTGTCGGCGCGCCAGGAAACCGAGGAATCGGGCACGGTCGTCCGTCGCGCGGTCGAGGCGATGGGCGCGATCGAGCGATCCTCGAGCGAGATTTCCGAAATCATCTCGGTGATCGACGGCATCGCGTTCCAGACGAACCTGCTCGCGCTGAACGCGGGCGTCGAGGCCGCACGGGCCGGGGATGCGGGCAAGGGCTTTGCCGTGGTCGCCTCCGAAGTCCGCGCGCTCGCGCAGCGCTCTGCCGATGCGGCGCGCGACGTGAAGGAGCGCATTCAGAGTTCGACCGCGCAGGTCGGGATCGGCGTCGGCCTGGTCAACGAAACCGGGCGTATGCTGGAGGCGATCGCCGCGCGCATCGCCGAGATCAGCGCACACGTGTCACAGATCGCATCCTCGGCCGAGCAGCAGGCGACGGGCCTGCAACAGGTCAACATCGCGGTCGCCGACATGGACGGTTCGACCCAGCAAAATGCGGCGATGGTGGAACAGGCCACCGCCGCCGCCCGTCATCTGGCGGCCGAAGCCGAGGTGCTGGCCAGCGAGGTCGCGCAGTTCCGGCTGGACACCGCCGATCTTCGGGGCGCGCGGTCCCACCTGGCCCTGGTCGCCTGAGGGGACGGCCAAGACGGTGCGGGGATACGAGAGGGACTGGCATCCCCGGCCAAGCGTCCTTAAGTCCTGACCCATGCTGACTCCCGAACAGGCCCGCGACCGGGCCGCCGACATCGTTGCCCGCGCCCGTGCCGCCGGAGCCGACGCCGCCGACGCGGTCTTTGCCGCCGACGCTTCGCTGGAGGTATCGGTACGCCTCGGCGCGCTGGAGGATGTCGGCCGCTCGGAAAGCGAAGAATTGGGCCTGCGCGTCTTCGTCGGGCAGCGTTCGGCCAGCGTCTCGACCTCGGACCTGTCGGGCGATGCGATGACCCTTGCCGTCGAGCGTGCCGTCGCCATGGCGCGCGAGGCGCCCGAGGATCGCTGGGCGGGCCTCGCCCCCGAGGAACGCCTGCTGCACGGCGCGCCGCCGATGCTCGACCTGGACGATAGCGGCGAAGTCGCGCCCGAGGCGTTGCGCGCCGCCGCGCTGGAGGCCCAGGAAGCCGCGCGCGCCGTCGCGGGCGTGACCAACTCGGAGGGGGCGGGCGCGTCGGCCTCGCGCGTCGTATCGGCGCTGGCGACCAGCCATGGCTTTGCGGCGGGCTATGCCGCGACCGGATACGGCCTGTCGGTCAGCGTGGTCGCGGGCGCGGGCGCCAACATGCAGCGCGACTATGCCCATCACGGCGCGCGCCTGCGCCGCCTGCTGGAAAGCCCGGCGGCGATCGGGACCCGTGCGGGCGAGCGGACGGTGGCCCGCCTCAACCCCGGTAAACTCGCCAGCGGCGCGATGCCGGTCGTCTATGACCCGCGCGTCGGATCGTCGCTGGTCGGGCATCTCGTCTCGGCGATCGCGGGTGCGGCCATTACGCGGCGGACCAGCTTCCTGCTCGACCGGCTGGGCGAACGGGTCATGGCGGCGGGTATCCGGGTCGAGGACGATCCCCACCGCCCCCACGGCCTGCGCTCGCGCCCCTTTGATGGCGAAGGGCTGGCGGTGTCGCCGACCGCCATCGTCGAGGACGGGGTTCTGGAAACCTGGCTTCTCGATTCCGCCTCCGCCCGGCAGCTCGGGCTGGAGCCGACCGGCCATGCCGCGCGCGGCACCGCCGGTGCGCCGGGCGTGTCGACCAGCAATCTGTTCATGGCGGCGGGCCGTGTGCCCGTCGAGACGCTGATCGCCGACATCGCCGACGGCGTGTATGTCACCGAACTGATCGGCAGCGGGGTGAACCCCGTCACCGGCGATTACAGCCGGGGCGCGGCGGGCTTTCGCATCGTGAACGGACGGATCGCCGAGCCGGTTGCGGAGTTCACCGTGGCAGGCAATCTGAAGGATATGTTCCTCGGCATGACCCCGGCCAATGATCTGGAATTCCGCTACGGCGTCAATGTGCCGACGCTGCGCATCGATGGAATGACGGTTGCCGGCAGCTGATCTGATCCCACCGGATTTAATCTCGGCGGTCGTGGCGGCGGCGCGTGAGGCGGCGGCGATGGCGCTCGCCCGCTGGCGCACCGATTTTCGGCAATGGGAAAAGACGCCGGGCAGCCCGGTGTGCGAGGTCGATCTGGACGTCGACCGGATGCTCTATGCCCGGCTCCATGCGCTGATCCCCGATGCGGGCTGGCTATCGGAGGAGACGGCGGACAAGCCCGACCGGCTGGCCGCGCGCCGCGTCTGGGTGGTCGATCCCATCGATGGCACGCGCGATTATATCCGGGGGCGCGAGGGCTGGGCGGTGTCGGTCGCGCTGGTCGAGGACGGCGTGCCGGTGATCGGCGTGCTGGCCGCACCTGCGCGCGGCGAGCTGTGGCTGGCCCAGGCGGGTCACGGCGCGACCCGCAACGGCAGCGCGCTGAGTGCTGGCTATTGCCACCAGATGCCCGGCGCGCGCGTGCCCGTCGATGCGCTGCCCAAGGCCGACCGCGATCTGGTCGCGGTATTCAAGCCAAACTCGATCGCGTTGCGCATCGCCATGGTCGCCGCCGACGAGGCCGATCTGGTCGCCACACTGCGCTGGGGCAATGAGTGGGACATCGCCGCCGCCGCGCTGATCGCGTCCGAGGCGGGGGCAGGGGTGGCCGATGCGCTGGGCCAGCCGCTGCTGTTCAACAAGCCCGATCCGCGTGCCTTCGGCGTGCTGGTGACGGCGCGCGGGCTTCAGGCCCCGGCGGTCGAACGGCTCGCGCCGCGCGCCCGCGAGGTCATCGTTCCCGTGACGGGGTGAGCATCTGCTCGACCCATTGAGGCACCAAATCGCTCGCCGGGCCGAGGCGGCTCTCGTCGAACCAGCCGCTCCCCTCCGACCGTTCGAGATTCAGCTCCAGCGTCGCCGCACCATAAGCGCTCGCCATCCGCACGAACCCGGCCGCCGGATAGACCGCGCCCGACGTGCCGATCGACACGAACAGATCGGCCTGCGCCAAAGCTGCCTCAATCCGCTCCATCTGATACGGAATCTCGCCGAAGAACACGATGTCGGGCCGCAGGCGCGGTGCGGCACAGGCGGGGCAGGCCGTGCCGGGCGGCAGGTCGTCCGCCCAGTCGAACCGCGCCCCGCACGCCGCGCACAGCGCCTGCTTCAGCGCACCATGCATGTGGAGAAGCCGGGCGGCGCCCGCCCGCTCGTGCAGATCATCAACATTCTGCGTGACGATCAACAACTCGCCCGACCATTCCCGGTCCAGCCGCGCCAAAGCCTCATGCGCCGCATTGGGTGAGACACCGGCAAGCGCCGCCCGCCGCAGGTCGTAGAAGCGGTGCACTAGGTCCGGGTCGGCGGCGAGCGCCTCGGGCGTGCAGACATCCTCCACCCGATGCCCCTCCCACAGCCCACCGGGGCCACGGAAGGTGGCGATGCCGGACTCGGCCGAGATGCCTGCGCCGGTGAGGATGACGATGTTGTGGATGGCGCGTATCCGCATCGGTTTCTCGCTTTGCTTCTTCCCAATCATTCTCGTGCTTCGCGTATCGCATCCAAATCTGCCAGCCTTACAGGATCGTCTGCTGCAAGTACCTCTTCAAGATAGAAGCTGTACGGGATGTCGCGCACCACCTGTTGGGCTTCATCGCTATAATCGGCGGCAATGACCGCAAATGCGTCGACAAGCTGACGGAGAAATCCTCGATCCAGTTCTTCGAGTTGACCTGCAAGGCCCTCCATCATCTTCACCGCGATATCTGGATCGAGGTTGTCGTCGTCAGTCAGGTCGAGGAACACGACATAATCGGCTATGATATGAGCGATCTGCATGGCTATCATAGTTTCATCACCTTTAATTGAATGTTGGGAGCATTCATCTTCTTAGGCAGCGTTGCCTGAACAGTCGCAACTTTTCCTTTCCTGACGTCGTAAATTGCTTCGCCAATATTTCCGATCAATTCCGTAACTGGGTTCGGCTGACGAGGTTGGGGGTTGTGATGATTCAGGAGCAGGGATCTTGGTGTTGCCGAAACGGAGCTATCCAGCACAAACGATATAAATGTGGAAGTTTTCAGCACAGTGACCGATCAGATGCTACTCTTGGTACGATCTTTGGCATTAGGGCGGTAGATTTTCCTGAGTGCCTTTCATGGTACAGGCACGATCCCGAAGTAATCGCTGCCGCCGGCGTTGGTGAGACATGGTCCCAAGCTCCGGGCATCGGCCGCTCCTCCATCTTGATAGATAATCATGCAGTGTTGCCGGGCGGCGATGTAAGCATCGGGACGCTGACGGATCGCATCGAAAAAAGGGATGCCGCGCCCTTCACCCCGGACGGCAGCGTGTGCATTGCTTTCGGCATGATTGGCGAGGATGAGTGCGAAATCCTGCGACGGCGGGCATAGTGGATCACCACGCCGCTTTTGCCAGCAAAACAGATAGCCCCGATCGCGCATTTTTTGAGTAGAACGGGACCACGTCGCATTGGAGAGCCGCCAATCACTCGTGGGCCCGTAGGTGGATTGCTGCTGCTCGGAATGGAATTGTTCCGGTGTCGGGGACATTTCGCGTTTCCCACAAGCGATGAGTGGCAGGGGCAGCACTGCGATCATCAGTATCCTTGTCGCGCTATGCAACGTTGTTCGTCCCCGTCGCCAAACTGGGCAGTGGCCGCTCTTCATCACGGATCATCGGCTCGGCAGCGGGGTTGGCAATAAAAAATTATGCGATCCGCAATGCCAATGATCGCCGATCCTTTCCGCCGTGGCTAACCGTCGGTTTCCCTTCGCCCGGACCTGTGCCAAGGAACGCCGCATGACGATCTCCTCCCCTTTTCCCATCGGAGCCCCCGCATGACCGCCATCGGTATCTACGGCAGCGCCGGGCGCATGGGTCGCGCGATCGCGGACCTGATCGAGGGCGAGGGTGCGACGCTGGCGGGCGGGTGCGACTCGCGCGACGATCCCGATGCGCTGGCCAAGTCCGCCGACGTGCTGGTCGACTTCTCGATCGCAGGCGCGCTCGACGTGCATCTGGCGGCGGCGCGCGCGGCTCGGACGCCGATCGTGATCGGCACCACCGGCCTTTCCCCGGCGCAGCACGCCGCGATCGACGCCGCCGCCGCCGACATCGCGGTGCTTCAGACCGGCAACACCTCGCTCGGCATCACGCTGCTCGCCAATCTGGTGCGCGAGGCGGCGGCGCGGCTGGGCAGCGACTGGGATATCGAGATCACCGAGATGCACCACCGGCACAAGGTCGATGCGCCCTCGGGCACCGCGCTGCTGCTGGGCGAGGCGGCGGCGGCGGGGCGGGGGCATCCGCTGTCCGAGCTGCGCGTCGACGGGCGCGCCGGGCTGGTCGGCGCGCGCACCGAGGGGACGATCGGCCTGGCGGCGTTGCGCGGCGGCTCGGTGATTGGCGACCATGAGGTGATCTTCGCGGGCGAGGGCGAGCGGGTGACGCTCGGCCATTTCGCGCAGGACCGCACGATCTTCGCGCGCGGCGCGGTGCGCGCGGCGCTCTGGCTCGCGGGGCAGGCGCCGGGGCGCTATCGCATGGGCGACGTGCTGGGTCTGTAACGCCCGTGAAGAAGGCCGATATCGTCGAATTCTACCACCGGCTGGCGGAGGCGAACCCGCACCCCGAGACCGAGCTGGAATATCGCAACCCCTATACGCTGGTCGTCGCCGTCGCGCTGTCGGCGCAAGCGACCGATGTGGGGGTGAACAAGGCGACGCGCGCCCTGTTCGCCGAGGTCGATACGCCGCAAAAGATGCTCGACTTGGGTGAGGAAGGGCTCAGAGCCCACATCAAGACGATCGGCCTGTTCAACACCAAGGCCAAGAACGTCATCGCGCTGTCGCAGATGCTGGTCGACGATCATGGCGGCGAGGTGCCCGAGGATCGCGCCGCGCTGGAGCGGTTGCCCGGTGTCGGTCGCAAGACCGCCAATGTCGTGCTCAACACCGCCTTCGGGCACGAGACCTTCGCGGTCGACACCCATATCTTCCGCGTCTGCAACCGCACCGGCCTGGCCAAGGGCAAGACGGTGCTGGCGGTCGAGCTGAAGCTGGACAAGGCGACGCCCGCGCCGTTCCGGCTGCATGCGCACCACTGGCTGATCCTGCACGGCCGTTATATCTGCAAGGCCAGGCGCCCCGAATGCTGGCGCTGCCCGGTCGAGGATCTTTGCGCCTATCGCCCCAAGACGCCTGCGCCCGCTGCCAAGGCCGGAAAAGCGGTGGCGGCATAAAAAGGGCTGGCGCAGGGTGGCGGGCGATGCTAACCGGCCAGCCCACGCACCCGTAGCTCAGCTGGATAGAGCGCTGCCCTCCGAAGGCAGAGGCCACAGGTTCGAATCCTGTCGGGTGCGCCAGCTCAAAATGTCGTGTGGCCCTTTTGGGCGTGCTGCCGTGGTAGCGAAGCCGGTGGTGCCGACACGCGGTCATTGCTGAAAAATCGGTCATGATGGCAATTCGGCTCGACGCTGTCCTGACCGTGGCGATAGGGACGGGTGTATGACAACGCTTCGCCTGCTCGCGCTCGTACCTGTCCTGCTCACCGGCGCCTGTGCCCTGGAACGGGCGGGCCATCATGATGATGGCAATGTGCTGGTCCTGACGCAGGTCGAGCCCGAACCGCTTGCGACGTGTATCGGGCAGAAGTTCGGCGTGGCGGCCAGCCCGACGGAGCGCGGCGGCTTCGTGATCGATGCTCCGGGCGAACCGCCGCTTCGACTGCTCGTTGCGCGCGACGATGTCCAGACGGTCGTATCTGCCCCGGCTGGTGTGGTCGTGCCGCAGGCGACGAGCGGCACGGTCATTCAATGCACGCTCGAACTTACACTCCCGGCCAAGCAGGGATGAGCCCATGACGGCGGCCGAGACGCCGCCGTTATTCCCGAAGCGGCGTGGCGAGGGTGTGGCGTTGATGCCCAGGCGGCGCACCAAGGCTTTGGCAAAAGGTTGCCGGAAGGTGTTTTTACGATGATTATTTCCGCCCCCACCGACTATCGGGAGGCCGCGCGGCGTCGCCTGCCGCCCTTCCTGTTCCATTATATCGATGGCGGCGCGAATGCCGAGCATACGCTGCGCTGCAATGTCGATGATCTGGCCGGGATCGCGTTGCGCCAGCGGGTGCTGCGCAACGTCGCGGATCTCAGCCTGGAGACCGAGCTGTTCGGCACCCCGCTCGCCATGCCGGTGGTGCTGGCGCCGGTCGGGCTGACCGGCATGTATGCCAGGCGCGGCGAGGTTCAGGCGGCGCGGGCGGCGGCGGCGGCGCGGGTGCCCTTTACGCTTTCGACCGTCTCGGTCTGCGCGATCCAGGAGGTGCAGGCGGCGTCCTCCGCGCCGATCTGGTTCCAGCTTTATGTGCTGAAGGACCGGGGCTTCATGCGCGACGCGTTGGAGCGGGCGCAGGCGGCGGGGGTCACGACCCTGGTCTTCACCGTCGACATGCCGGTGCCGGGTTCGCGCTATCGCGATGCGCATTCGGGCATGTCGGGGCCGAACGCGGCGTTCCGTCGGATGGTGCAGGCGGCGACGCATCCGCGCTGGGCCTGGGATGTGGGACTGCGCGGACGGCCGCATGACCTGGGCAATATCTCGGCCTATCGCGGCAAGCCGACCGCGCTGGAGGATTATATCGGCTGGCTGGGTGCGAACTTCGACCCCTCGATCGCGTGGCGCGACCTGGAGTGGATCCGCGATGTCTGGAAGGGCGCGATCGTCATCAAGGGTATCCTGGACCCCGAGGATGCGCGCGATGCGGTGCGCTTTGGCGCGGACGGGATCGTGGTGTCCAACCATGGCGGGCGACAGCTGGACGGCGTGTCCTCCACCGCCCGCGCGCTGCCCCGCATCGCCGATGCGGTGGCGGGCGAGCTGAAGCTGTTGGCGGATTCAGGCGTGCGCTCGGGGCTGGACGTGGTGCGGATGCTGGCGCTGGGCGCGGATGCGGTGATGCTGGGCCGCGCGTTCATCTATGCGCTGGCGGCGGACGGGGAGGCGGGTGTCGCCAATCTGCTCCGCCTGGTTGCCGCCGAGATGCGGGTGGCGATGACGCTGACCGGCGTGCGGTCGGTCGCAGAGATCGACCGCACGGCCTTGGCGGGCGGATGCTGATTTCGCCGCCGTCCCGGGCAGCGGGGCGCCGCCGCGATCAAAAGGCACGCGCGTGCGATATTAGCGCATGACACCGCCGCACTCCGTCTGTTAGCCCTATCCCCATGCCCGTTTCGGCCGCCGCATCCGCCCGCGAGATCCTCGTTCGTCTGCACGACGTCATGGCGTCGCGCACCCCCGCCCAAGCCAAGCTGAATCAGGTGGTCCAGATCATCGGCGAGGCGATCGGGAGCGAGGTCTGTTCGATCTACCTCCTGCGCGAAGGGGTGCTGGAGCTGTTCGCGACGCGCGGGCTGGCCGAGGAAGCGGTGCACGTCACCAAGCTGGCACTGGGCGAGGGGCTGGTCGGCACGATCGCCGAGGATGTCGAGGTACTGAACCTGGACGAAGCGGCCAGCCATCCCGACTTCGCGTACAAGCCCGAGACGGGCGAGGATCGGTTCCACAGCTTTGCGGGCGTGCCGATCATCCGGCGCGAGCGGGCGGTGGGCGTGCTGGCGGTGCAGCACAGCGAACCGCGCAAATATGCCGATGTCGAGATCGAGGCGCTGCAGACCGTCGCGATGGTCCTGTCCGAGCTGATCGCCAATGCCGGGCTGATCGACGCGGCGGGGGCGGCGGGCACGCGGCCGCAGATGACCGCGACGATCCGGCTGTCGGGCCAGAAACTGGTCGAGGGCATGGGCAGCGGCTTTGCCGTTTATCACCAGCCGCGAATCGTCGTCGAACATACGGTCGCCGAGGATATCGATGCCGAGCGCCGCCGGGTCTATGCCGCGTTCGACAAAATGCGCGAACAGATCGACCGCATGGCGCGCGAGGCCGAGTTCGGCGTCGCGGGCGAACATGTCGAGGTCATCGAGACCTACAAGATGTTCGCCTATGACGAGGGCTGGGCGCGCCGCATCAACGAGGCGATCGACAGCGGCCTGACCGCCGAGGCTGCGATCGAGCGGGTGCAGCAGCGCACGCGCCAGCGGATGCGCCAGATCGACGATCCGTTGCTCGCCGACCGGATGCACGACCTGGAGGACCTGTCCAACCGGCTGCTGCGCATCGTATCGGGCCAGATGGGCACGGCGGCGCAGCTGGGCCTGCGTCAGGACACGATCCTGATCGCGCGCAACCTGGGTCCGGCCGAGCTGCTGGAATATGACCGGCGGCGGCTGAAGGGCGTGATCCTGGAGGAAGGGTCGCTGACCGCGCATGTCATCATCGTCGCGCGCGCCATGGGCGTGCCGGTGCTGGGCCGGGTCAGCGATGTCCGCCGCCAGATCGCGGACGGCGACCAGTTGCTGCTCGACGTGTCGGAGGGCAGCGTGCTCGTCCGTCCGACCGCCGCGATGGAGGAGGCGTTCGACGCCAAGCTCGAACTCCGGCAGAAGCGGCGCGCGGCCTTTGCGGCGTTGCGCGACGTGCCGCCGGTGACCAAGGACGGCCACCGTGTCACCCTGATGGTCAATGCCGGGCTTCGCGACGACGCCGCCGCGCTCGACACGACGGGCGCGGACGGCATCGGCCTGTTCCGCACCGAGTTCCAGTTCCTGGTCTCCGCCACCCTGCCGCAGCGCGAGCGGCAGCAGCGGCTGTACCGCGACGTGATGGAGGCGGCGGGCGATCGTCCGGTCGTGTTCCGCACCATCGATATCGGCGGGGACAAGGCGCTGCCTTACCTGAACACCGATCCGGGGGACGAAGAGAACCCGGCCATGGGCTGGCGCGCGCTACGGCTGGCGCTGGAGCGCGACGGGCTGATGAAGGCGCAGGCGCGCGCGTTGATCGAGGCAGGGTCGGGGCGCACGCTCCACGTCATGTTCCCCATGGTGTCGGAGGCCTGGGAGTTCGACGAGGCCAAGGCGCTATTCGAGGCGCAGCGGGCCTGGCTGGGCTCGCGGGGTCGTCGCCTGCCGCTCGATGTCCGCTATGGCGCGATGCTGGAGGTGCCCGCGCTCGCCGAACAGCTCGACCTGATCCTGCCCAATGTCGATTTCCTGTCGATCGGCACCAACGACCTGACCCAGTTCCTGTTCGCCGCCGATCGCGCCAATCCCAAGCTGGCCGAGCGGTACGACTGGCTCAGCCCGTCCATCCTGCGCTTCCTGCGCCGGGTGGTCGATCCGGCGCGCGCAGCGGGCGTGCCCGTCGGCGTGTGCGGCGAGATGGGCGGACGGCCGCTGGAGGCGATGGCGCTCATTGGTCTCGGCATCGACCGGCTGTCGATCACCCCGGCGGCGGTCGGCCCGGTCAAGGCGATGATCCGCTCGCTCGACCGGGACGCGATCACCGCCGAGATGGCACGGCTGCTCGCGCATCCGGTGCGTGACATGCGCGGGGCGCTTGGTGCCTGGGCTGCGACGAACGGTGTGGAATTGGCCTGATCCAGGTCAGGTGTTCGCGTTGACTTGATCCCAACCGTCTGAAAGAACGACCGCGATCATGGGGTGGGCCATGGTCGCTTCGGAGTTGAGAATGGACGAGGTCAATCCCGGCCACGATGCCGCACCAGCGGCACCTGCCCGCGCCGGTGACGTCCTGCGCATGGCGCGTGAGGCGCAGGGGCTATCGCTGGGCGATATCGGTGCGCGTACGCGCATCCCCAGTCGTCACCTCGCGGCGATCGAGGCATCCGATTATCAAAGCCTGCCGTCGGCCACCTATGCGGTCGGCTTCGCCAAGGCCTATGCCCGCGCGGTCGGCGCCGACGAGGTCGCGATCGCGCAGGCCGTGCGCGCCGATGTCGACAAGCTGGGCCGCCGCGTGAACGAATATGTCCCGCAGGACATCGTCGACCCGTCGCGGGTGCCGTCGCGCGGGCTGGCCATCGTCGGTCTCGGGATCGCGCTGGCCCTGCTGGTCATCGCCGGGCTGTGGTACGGCACCGACCTGTTCCGCCGCGACCGCACCGCGCAGGAAGTGCCCAGTGCGACGCCGCTGGCCAACAGCGCGGCGCCCGCTCCCACGCCTGCGCCCAGCCCGACGCCGGTGACGGCGGGCAAGGTCGTGCTGACCGCCAATGGCGATGTCTGGCTGCGTGTCTATGACGCCGACAATGTCACGTTGAAGATGGGCACGCTGAAGCCGGGCGAAAGCTATGAGGTGCCCGCCACCGCCAAGGGGCCGTTGCTCAATGTCGGCCGCCCCGACAAGCTGACGGTGACGCTGGACGGCAAGCCGATCCCGCCGCTGGGCGACGGGTCGCGCGCGATCAAGGACGTGCGGATCGACCCGCAGGCGATCGGCGCGCGGCTGTCGGGGGCTCCGGTCCCGGCGGCCACGCCCGCGCCCACCGTCCGCACCCCGCTGCGCGAGCGGCCCCAGCGTCGCACGACGACGGGCGCCAGCAGCGGGGCGGGCGGCAATGCCCCAACGCCTGCACCGTCGCCTTCGCCTGCCACCACGGCACCGGCGGATTTGTAAGAAGCGGAATCTTAAGGCTGGAGACAGCCGGGGCAGGGCAGGGTTGCCCTGTCCCTTTCATAACCAGCCCACCGGGGGGTGAGACCGATGCGTAACCTGTTGCTGGCCGGGGTCGCGGCCGTGATGATCCTGCCGACCGCCGCCACCGCCCAATCCAATGTCGAGGGCCGGGTCGGCAAGCTGGAAAGCGAAATGCGCGCCGTCCAGCGCAAGGTCTTCCCGAACGGCGCGGGCGGCTATGTCCAGCCCGAGATCACCGCGCCGCAGACCCAGACGCAGGCGCCGGGCGTGCCCGCCTCCAGCGCGCTGTCCGACCTGACCTCGCGCGTGACCTCGCTGGAAGAGCAGATGGCCGGGCTGACCGGCCAGATCGAGCAGAATGGCTATCGCACCCGCCAGCTTCAGGATCAGTTCGACGCCTATAAGCGCGCCACCGAGTCGCGCCTGAAGGCGCTGGAGTCCGGCCCCGCGCCGATCGCACCTGCGGGCCAGAGCGCGCCGCTCGACACGCCCGCGCCCGCCGCCGCGACCGGATCGACCCGCCCGACCAAGACCCCGGCGGCCCCCTCGGTCGTCACCGGCGACACCGCGACGGCGACTCCGGCGGCGGCGGTCGACAAACCCTCGACCGGCGATCCGGCGGAAGACGCGTATCTCTATGGCTATCGCCTGTGGCAGGCCAAGCGCTATCCGGAAGCGGAGGCCGCGCTGAAGAAGATGGTCGCCGATTATCCCAAGAGCCGTCGCGCGAGCTTCGCGCAGAACCTGCTGGGGCGCAGCTATCTGGATTCCGGTAAGCCCAGCCTCGCCTCGATGGCCTTCTATGAGAATTACAAGAAATTCCCGGACGGCGAGCGCGCGCCCGACAGTCTGCTCTATCTCGGCCAGGCGCTGACCAAGCTCAACAAGCCCGCCGATGCCTGCAAGGTCTATGACGAACTCAGCGACGTCTATGGCGCCAAGCTGTCCGCGGCGATGAAGGGCCAGATCGCCAGCGGCCGCAGTGCGGCGAAGTGCCAGTAAATTCTGCTCATCCCCTTTGAGGGGAGGATGACACTGCCTTGAATCGACGCAAGCCCCTCCCCTTCAGGGGAGGGGTTGGGGTGGGGCCTTTCCACGAGCGCCGCGCCCGTTGATACGCCCCACCCCCCGGCCCCTCCCCTGAAGGGGAGGGGGGCTCCATCTCAGGCGATTCCACTCTAGCCGAGAAGCGAGCACAGCCACGAAACCCCTTGCACTGGTAAGGCGGAAGGGCCAGAGGGCGCGCATCCCTGACCAGTTTTGAGAGCATCATGGCCACCGATGCCACGGCCGTCGATCAGATTGCGCGCTTCGCCGCCGATCTGACGCTTCTTCACGATCTCCATGCCGATGCGGCACCCCTATTGCTGGCGGTATCCGGCGGGCCGGACAGCATGGCGATGTTGACGCTGGCGGTGGCGGCCTTTCCGGGGCGTGTTGCGGTGGCGACGGTCGACCATGGCCTTCGCGCCGAGGCCGCCGACGAAGTGCGGATGGTCGCAGACCATTGCGCGACGCTGGGCGTCCCGCATCACGGCCTGCGCCCCGACATTCCGATCGCCGGGGCAAGCATCCAGTCCCAGGCGCGCGAGGCACGATACGCGCTGCTCGCCGACCATGCCGGTGCGATCGGGGCGGCCGCGATCCTGACCGCGCATCATGCCGACGACCAGGCCGAGACCTTCCTGATGCGCGCCGCGCGGGGGGCAGGGCTGTCGGGCCTGTCGGGCGTGCGGGCCCGGACGGTGATCGCCGATATGGTCGTGCTGCGTCCGCTGCTCGACTGGCGTCGCGCCGAGCTGCGCCAGATCGTGCGCCGGGCCGAAGCACCGTTCGTCGACGATCCTGCCAATCACGATCCGCGCCATGACCGCACGCGCTTCCGCCAGCTACTCGACGGGCATGAGTGGCTGGGCGTCGCGCAGCTGGCGCGGGCGGCGGCGCAGCTGGCCGAGGCGGATACCGATCTGCGTGCGACGGTCGACTGGCTGTGGCAGGAGCGGGCGCAGATCGATGGCGACAATGTCCGTATCCAGGCGGCCGACCTACCGCGCGAACTGGGGCGGCGGCTGGCGCGCCGGGCGATCGGCACGGTGCGCGCCGCTGCCGGGATCGAAGCCCCCGCCTGGAGCGAGGGGAGCAATATCGAAAAGCTCCTCGAATCGCTGGCACATGGCAGCCGCGCGACCCAGGCCGGGGTGATCGCCAGCGTTCGCTCCGGCGTCTGGCGTTTCCGCCCCGCCCCGCCGAGGCGCACTTCCTGAAATCCTCCCTGCGCAACGCGCGGGGAGGGGGACCGCCGCGAAGCGGTGGTGGAGGGGCATGGCGCCAAAGGGCAGGGCATGTCGATAGCGACACTGCCCCTCCACCATGCTGCGCATGGTCCCCCTCCCCAAGCGAGCTTGGGGAGGATTGCCTTAGCCGACGATCACAATGATCGGTCTTGTTCCATTGCCATTAACCTCGTCATGCCTATCTTGGACACCGAAAGGTATCCGGCACCGATGAACGACAACGACAAGCAGCAGAGCCCCGATCCCAATGGGGGCGGCAACCCCTGGATGAAGAGCCTGTTGATCTGGGTGGGCATCCTGATGGCGCTCGCCCTGTTCGTCAGCCTGTCGGGCGCAGGCTCGTCGGCGCAGAGCGGCAATCAGATCGAATATTCCACCTTCCTGGACAAGGTGGACGAGGGCACGGTGAAGACCGCGACGATCTCGCGCGATTCGATCACCGGCCAGCTGTCGTCGGGCGAGAAGTTCCGCACCACCCCGGTTCCCGATTCGCAGCTGATCCCGCGCCTGCGCGAAAAGGGCGTGACCTTCACGGCGAAGACCGAGGAAGGGCCGTCCATCTGGATGCTGATGCTCTATAATTCGCTGCCCTTCCTGCTGTTCATCGGCATAGCCTTCTTCGTGCTGCGCCAGATGCAGAAGGGCGGCGGGGCCAGCGGCGCGATGGGCTTCGGCAAGAGCCGCGCGCGCATGCTGACCCAGAAGGAAGGCAAGGTGACCTTCGACGATGTGGCCGGCATCGACGAAGCGCGCGAGGAGCTGCAGGAAATCGTCGAATTCCTGAAGGACCCGTCGAAGTTCGCACGCCTCGGCGGCAAGATCCCGAAGGGCGCGCTGCTCGTCGGCTCGCCGGGTACGGGCAAGACGCTGCTCGCCCGCGCGATCGCGGGTGAGGCGGGCGTGCCCTTCTTCACGATCTCGGGTTCGGACTTCGTCGAGATGTTCGTCGGCGTCGGCGCAAGCCGCGTGCGCGACATGTTCGAACAGGCCAAGAAATCGGCCCCTTGCATCGTCTTCATCGACGAAATCGACGCGGTCGGCCGCCATCGCGGTGCGGGCCTGGGCAACGGCAATTACGAGCGCGAGCAGACGCTGAACCAGCTGCTGGTCGAGATGGATGGTTTCGAGGCCAATGAGGGCATCATCATCATCGCCGCGACCAACCGCCCCGACGTGCTCGACCCCGCGCTGCTGCGTCCCGGCCGCTTCGACCGTCAGGTCGTGGTGCCCCGCCCGGATATCGACGGCCGCGTGAAGATCCTTGAAGTCCACATGAAGAAGGTGCCGCTGGCTCCCGACGTCGACGCCCGCGTCATCGCGCGCGGCACGCCGGGCTTCTCGGGCGCGGATCTGGCGAACCTGGTCAACGAGGCCGCGCTGATGGCCGCGCGCAAGGGCAAGCGCCTGGTCGCCAGCGCCGAGTTCGAGGAAGCCAAGGACAAGGTCATGATGGGCGCGGAACGCCGCTCGATGGTCATGACCGAAGACGAGAAGCGGATGACCGCTTATCACGAGGCGGGCCATGCGATCATCGCGCTGCACGAACCGGCGTCGGATCCGATCCACAAGGCGACGATCATCCCGCGCGGCCGTGCACTGGGCATGGTGATGCGCCTGCCGGAGCGCGACTCGTACAGCTATCACCGTGACAAGATGTACGCGAACCTGGCGGTTGCCATGGGCGGGCGCGTGGCTGAAGAGATCATCTTCGGCTATGACAAGGTGTCGAGCGGCGCGAGCGGCGATATCCAGTACGCCACGGGTCTGGCGCGCGACATGGTCACGAAGTGGGGCATGTCGGACAAGGTCGGCCCGGTCGAATATGCTCAGCCGGAGGGCGAGAGCTTCCTGGGCTATTCGTCCAGCCAGCCGGTGCGCATGTCCAACCAGACCGCGCAGCTGATCGATGACGAGATCAAGTCGATCGTCGAGGGCGGCCTGCATCGTGCCAAGCATGTCCTGACCGAGCATGTCGACCAGCTCCATCTGCTGGCCGGGGCACTGCTGGAATATGAGACGCTGTCGGGTGACGAGATCAAGAAGCTGATCGCGGGCGACGATATCGGCCGCGACGATCCCAAGCAGAAGACCACCCCGATCGCCAAGGCGGGGACGTCGATCCCGAAGACCCGCCGGGGCGCGGGACCGTTCGGGTCGCCCAGTCCGCTCGGAGCGTAACGGGTTCCAGAAGCCGACAGGAAAGGCCGTCCCTGCAAAGGGGCGGCCTTTTTGTTATGGGGGGATCGGCGTGTCCGGGTCCGCCTTTCAAGGCCGGAGTTTGGCGTGACGTGTCTCGTCGGCTCGGCTTGCCCGATCAGTTCTAGGCCGGATCGACATTCAGGATTCCCAAACCCGTTGCAGGGTGATTCATAGGCATCCGTGTCAAAGCGCGGAGGGAGTGATGGGGATCAAGCGTTACGAGTTGAGCGAGGCGCAATGGTCGCGGATTGC
>DXIH01000072.1 GCA_019112965.1 Candidatus Sphingomonas excrementigallinarum
GGTGGCGACCGTGGCGGCTTCGGCGGCGGTGATCGCTTCGGCGGCGGCGGCGGCGGTGGTTTCCGCGGCGGCGGCGGCGGTGGCGGCTTCGGCGGCGGTCGTGGCGGCGGCGGTATGCCCCCCCAGGTCGTTGGCGAAGGCACGGGCGTCGTCAAGTTCTTCAACGCGCAGAAGGGCTTCGGCTTCGTCGTGCGCGATGACGGCGGCGAAGACGTGTTCGTTCACATCTCGGCCGTCGAGCAGGCGGGCCTGACCGGCCTGGCCGAGGGCCAGCCGCTCGGCTTCACCCTCGTCGATCGCGGCGGCCGCATCTCGGCCACTGAGCTGAAGATCGAAGGTGAGCCGATGCCGGTCCAGGACCGCGCTCCCCGCGAACCGCGCGAAGGCGGCTTCGGCGGCGACCGTGATCGCGGTCCCCGCGGCGGTGCGGCCGGTGGTTTCGGCGGCGCGCCGCAGCGTCAGCTGACCGGCGAGAAGGCGACCGGCACGGTCAAGTTCTTCAACGCGATGAAGGGCTTCGGCTTCATTCAGCGCGACGACGGACAGCCCGACGCGTTCGTGCACATCTCGGCCGTCGAGCGCGCCGGCATGGGCTCGCTGAACGAGGGCGATCGCCTGCAGTTCGAGATCGAGGTCGATCGTCGCGGCAAGTACGCAGCGGTCAACCTGCAGAACGAGGGCTGATCCCCCTCGGCTGAATAAGCCTCCCTTTTCGGGCGTCAGGGCCCGGCGTCGCAGCGATGCGACGCCGGGCCTTTTCGTTTTGTGGGCCCGCACGAGACCGGGGCGACCAGTGGAATATGTCGTGACCGTCGAGCGGGGATAGGTGTTATCGGGCCTCGCTTGCATGCGCGAAAAGCGGCGATGTGCCCCGTAGCGCCCTCAACGTCAGTGTCCGGCAATGCCAGAAGGCCGCGGCCTCACGGCTTCAATGTGCGGCTTCCCCTGCGGGAGGTTCGACGCTTGGCGAGGAGATATCTGGATCGGGGTTTTGCTGCATAGGCCAAGCGCCCCGCGATCCGGCCAGCATTGCGCGCAATCCTGATACCGGCATTCCGCTCCGTCTATGTGCCGTAGCGTGCGCGCCGCGTAGGCAGCGGTGTCGGTCCCTTGCTCGCGACCGCCACGCGATTTCGGCCCAGGCGCTTGGCGGTATAAAGCGCATCGTCCGCCGCGCGGATCAGATCGTCCTGACGAGAGACGGTACGGCCGGGCTGGGCAAAGGCCTTTCCAACACTGACCGTCACGACATGGCCGGGGGGCAGGCCGGGATGCGGCAGCTGGAGTGCCTCGACGCTCGCGCGGATCGACTCGGCGATGGCGCCGCTGGTCGAGTGGAGTACGAGCGCAAACTCCTCGCCGCCGTAACGCGATACCAGCTCGATCGGGCATCCCGCCCCCGCGGCGATCGCCTTGGCCACGGCCTTTAGGCATTCGTCGCCTGCCGCATGGCCGACCGCGTCGTTGAACGGCTTGAAATGATCCACATCGATCATGATGAGCGCGATCGGTTCGCCGTGCAGCGTCGCCGTCCGCCAGAGCGCGTCGAGCCGCATGTCGAAGCTGCGCCGGTTGCCCGCGCCCGTCAGCGGGTCGCGATAGGAAATCTGGGTCAGCTCATCGACCCGCGCCGCCAGTTCCTCGGTTTGCCGGTCCTTATTCAGGTGGAGCAGGAACGCCTCTTTCTGCACCCGCTCGCGATAATAGGTGACGACGGTCGTGATCAGGGTGGCGGCGCTGTAGAAGCCGAGGATATCGTGATATTCCAACAGCCGCGTCGACCCGCCCAGGATGAGCAGGATGCCGAAGTAGAGCGCGATGTTCACGAACGACATCGGGATCGCGACCCGGAACTTGATCGGCAGGACAAAATTGGTCGCGATCATCGTCAATCCGGCCGTCATCACGAATCGATTGCCCGACGCGATCGGGCTGATTGCGGCGAACGTGATCAGAACGGCCAGCGTCAGGGTAAAGGACGCGACGCCGACGATCCACAAACGTTCGGGGGGCAGCTGTGACCGCTGCACGAGGCGCAGGCATAGCAGCAATGCCGGAACATGCAGCAAAATCCTGAGGAGGAGGGTATTGTCCAGAATGCCGTCATGCGCATCCGCGACGAAACCGGCAACCGTCAGCACGAGCATCGCCGACAAGGCGAAGACGAGCTGTCGCCGAAGCGTCGGAGCTAGATAAAGATCATATTGCTTTTCAAGTTCATAGGGCAATTTGAGAGAGATGTTGTGCCTCTTCATTGCCGTATCGAGAATGAATTTGTTCAACAAATGCCCACTCCGGTTGCTCCGGCTCTTACCCGATAACCGTAAACATTTTTGTTCCTGATGAAGAATTTGCGAATCTGTCAGGCCATTGTAATCATGTGGAAATCGCAACTGCCTTGGTAACGCCAACGCCCGGCATCGTAGGGTGATATCGCTTGCCGATTACGGAACCAGGCTGTACCGATCGTTACAATGAAGCCGACCCGGTCAAGGAAAGCGAAGACGATGCGCCCACCCCTGCCACCCTTCACCATGGCAACCGCCGTGCAAAAGGTTCGTGCCGCGGAGGACGCCTGGAACAGCCGCGATCCCCAGCGGGTCGCGCTGGCCTATACGCCCGACTGTCCCTGGCGGAATCGCGACAAGTTCCTCGCCGGGCACGACGCGATCGTCGCCTTCCTGCGCGCAAAATGGGAGCGTGAGTTGGACTATCGGCTTATCAAGGAGCTGTGGGCGCATCAGGACAGCCGGATCGCGGTACGCTTCGCCTATGAATGGCATGACGCGGCGGGCCGCTGGTTCCGCTCCTATGGCAATGAGAATTGGGACTTTGCCGAGGACGGGCGGATGCGGCGGCGGATCGCGTCGATCAACGATCTGGCGATCGCCGAGGAGGACCGCTTGTTTCGCTGGCCGCTGGGGACGCGCCCGGCGGATCATCCCGGCTTGAGCGAATTAGGGCTGTAACCATGGCGCGGATGATCGCCGAGCGCGGTGACGCGCTGCCCGGGCTGGCAGAGGTGTTCCGGGAATATGGCTATGCGGGCGCCAGCCTGTCGCTGATCGGCACCGCGACCGGGCTCGGGCGGGGAAGCCTGTATCACTTCTTTCCCGGCGGCAAGCAGGAGATGGCCGCCGCCGTGCTGGCCGATGTCGCGGGCTGGTTCGATGCCGCGATCTTCACGCCGCTGGAGCAGGCCGAGGATCCGCGCTCAGGCATCGATGCGATGATGGTCGAGGTCGACCGCTATTTTGCATCCGGCCAGCGCGCCTGCCTGATCGGGGCCTGGGGACTGGGCGCGACGCGGGATCCCTTTGCCGAGCCGATCGCGGCCTATTTCCGGCGCTGGATCGCCGCGCTCCAGACGCTGCTGATGCGTGGCGGCGTGGCGGAGGATCATGCCGCCACGCTGGCGCAGGATGTGGTCAGCGGTATCCAGGGCGCGGTGGTGCTGGCGCGCGCGCTGAACGATCCTTCGCTGTTCCGCGCCACGCTGGGGCGGCTGACGGCGCGGCTCTACACCGCGCTCGCCGCCGCCTGAACGGCTCAGATCGCCGCCAGCGCCTGTTCGCAATCGGCGATCAGGTCGTCGGCATCCTCGACCCCGATCGAGATGCGCACCAGATTGTCGGTGATGCCGAGTGCCGCCTTGCGTTCGTCGGGAACCGACAGGTGCGTCATTGCCGCCGGGTGACTGGCCAGGGTCTCGGTGCCGCCCAGGCTGACCGCCAGCTTGGCGATGCGCAGCGCGTCCAGGAAACGGAAGGACTCGGCCTCGCCGCCCTTGAGGTAAAGCGAGAATGTCGATCCCCCGCCGGTGCAGTGGCGGCGATAGATGTCGGCCTGCCGCTCCATCCCCGGCGTGCCCTCCAGGAAACCGAGATAGCCGACCCGTTCGACCTTGGGATGGTCCCGCAGGAAGGCGCAGACCTTGGCCGCATTCTCACCCGCCCGACTCATGCGCAGTTCCAGCGTCTCCAGCGACCGGAGCAGCATCCAGGCGGTATTGGGGTCGCAGATGGTGCCGATGGTGTTGCGCATCGATCGGATGGTGGCGATGTGCGCCTTCGACCCCAGCACGCCGCCTGCAACCAGATCCGAATGGCCGCCCGCATATTTGGTCAGCGAATAGACGACGAGGTCGGCACCGTGGCGAAGCGGGCGCTGCCAGAGCGGGCCCAGAAAGGTGTTGTCGATCGCGATGGGCGGCTTTTCCGCGTGCTCGGCAAAGACCGCATCGCGCGAGGCGGCCACCGCCTCGATATCGACCAGCGCGTTGGTCGGGTTGGCGGGGCTTTCGAGATAGATCAGCGGCACGCGGCCCAGTGCCGCCGCCTTGGTCAGTACCGCGTCGATCTCCTCGCGCGTGGCACCTGCGGGGAAGTCGAGCCATTGCACGCCGAACCGGCCCAGAATGCGGCCGATCAGCGTCTCGGTCGCGGCATAGAGCGGCCCGGAATGGACGATGACGTCGCCCGGCTGGACCATCGACAGGAACAGGGTGGCGATCGCCGCCATGCCGCTGGAGAAGGTCAGCGCGTCCTCCGCCTCGTCCCAGATGGCCAGGCGATCCTCCAGGATTTCCTGGTTCGGCCCGTTGAACCGCGAATAGACCAGCCCGTCCGCGCCGCCGGGGCGCTTGCCGGTGACGCCCTCGAAATGCCGCTTGCCCGCCGCCGCATTGGGGAAGACGAAGGTCGAGGTCAGGAAGATCGGCGGCTTGAGCGAGCCTTCGGAGAGCACGGGGTCGAAGCCATGGCCCATCATCAGCGTGGACGGCTTCAGCTTGCGATCGCCGATCGTCGTCGCGTCGCTCTTGCGCTCGGCCCTGGCAGGATCTTGGGGCGGGACGCCGGTCAGATCGGATTCGGTCGGCATGTCGGTCTCCTTGAGGACAATTGCCGCTCTGTCGGCGGCCATGTCCTTAGGATAACGCGGCAAACAGCTTTGGCGAGGGCGTGTCGCAAAATACCCTCTAAATAAGTGGGAATTTTACGACGGGATGCCGATCAGTGAAATCTGGCGACCATAAGAGGGTTCGTGGCGGTGCGTCGCGCGGCGGAAGCTGAAGAAGCGGTCACCTTGCGCATAGGTGTCCTCCCCCAGCGCCGCGACGCGCGAGACGCCTGCCGCGGCCAGGCGATGGGCGACATAGGCCTCCAGGTCGAACTGGTAGTGATCGGCGCGGGTGCCGTCGGCGAAGAAGCGCTCGTTATCCAGTTCGGCTTCGGCAAAGCGGCGCAGGAAAGCGGCGTCGACCTCATAGCTGGCGCGGGCGATGCACGGGCCGATGGCGGCGGCGATCCGATCGCGCCGCGCGCCCAGCGCTTCCATCGCGAGCAGAGTCGCGTCGGTGATGCCGCCCAGCGCGCCCTTCCATCCGGCATGGGCGGCGCCGACGACGCCCGCCTCGACGTCGGCGAACAGCACCGGCGCGCAATCGGCGGTCAGGATACCGAGCAGCAGCCCCGGCCGGTCGGTGACCAGCGCATCGCCATGCGGACGGACATCGTCCTCGGGCGGGGTCAGCACCGTCACCGCCTCGGCCGAATGGATCTGGTAGCAGGTGACAAGCCGCGCCCCGGGCAGCACCGCGTCACGCGCGCGGCGGCGATTCTCGGCCACCGAATCGGCGTCGTCCTGCGACCCCAGCCCGACATTCAGGCCGCCATGTATGCCCCCCGACACACCGCCGCGACGCCCGAGAAAACCATGCGGAATTTCCCCGAGCAGGGGGGTGCGAAGTGCCTCGATGGTCATAGCGACAGCCTCATGATCCGGTCTTCGTCGATCGTGTCGCCGACGGGAAAGTCGTAGCGGCCGATATCGACAAAGCCGTAGCGGGTATAAAAGGCCTTGGCCCTGTGATTGTCGACATAGACCGACAGGATGAGTTCGCTCGCCCCGCGCGCCCGGGCGGTGGCGATGGTCCAGTCCATCAGCGCGGGGCCGACGCCCGCGCCCAGATGGCTGGACGCGACATAGAGCTGATAGAGTTCGACCGCATTTTGGGGCCACTCACCCGGAAAGCCCACGGGCCCGATCTTGGCGAAGCCGATGATCGCATCCCCCTCGATGGCCAGCCGGATCGTGAAATCGGGATCGCCGATCTGGGCAGGCAGGCCTTCGGGGCCGAAGGCTTCGTCGAGAAAGGCGTTCAGGTCCGCCGCCGGATAGAGATGGCCGAAGGTATCGGTGAAGGCCGCGCGTGCCATCGCGGCCAGCTGTTCGCCGTCAGCGGGTGCGGCGTCACGATAGACGATCATTCGCCATATCCCGCCGGTACCGGCCAGTCGGGCCGCGCCACCGCCAGCGCGCGGAACAGCGTGCCCATATCCTGCATCAGCCGATTGCGATCGGCGAGCAGCGCGTCGGCACGGTCGGGATGCGCGCGGGCAAGGCTTGCGGTGCGCTGGTCGATGCCGAGCGCGCCGAGCAGGTCGCGCTGCGTCACCGGCCCGAAGGCGGCGAGGCCGGTGCTCTGCGCGGCGGCGGCCAGCGTGGTGAAATCGACATGCGCGCTTAGATCCTGTTCGCCCGGCCGGTCGAAGGGATTGGCGAACGCATGGCCGCGCACCGCCTGGAGCGTGTCGGCGATGGCAGGGCCTTCATAGCCATAATCGACGATCAGCGCCGCACCGCCCTGTGCGGCGATCCGGGCGGACAGGCTGCGCATGACGGCGACACTGGCGGGGGAAACCTCGATCACGGACCCGGCTTCCGCCTCGCGCAGCGGTTCGGGGATAATCTCATTCGGCACCGGCGGGCCTGCGATCGGCAGGAACAGCAGGTCCTGTGCCGCGACCAGCCGCTCGTGCCAACCTTGCCCACGCCGCACGAGCTGGCGGATCGGCAGCGCGTCGAAGAACTCGTTGGCGACGGCGATCAGCGGGCGGTCGGTCGGCAGCGTTTCGACCGAGTCGTGCCACTGGGCATCAGCCACGCGCTGGCCCTGCGCGGTGCGCAGGGTGGCGCTGGTCTCGACGAAATGGATGCCGGGCGTGAAGCCCGCCTTGGCCATGGCGCGCCGGGCGTCGGCCGCCAGCGTGCCGCGCCCCGGCCCCAGCTCGACCCAATACACTTCGGGCCGCCCCGCCCGGTCCCACAAATCGGCGCACCACAGGCCGACCAGCTCGCCGAACATCTGGCTGATCTCTGGACTGGTGGTGAAGTCGCCGCCCGCGCCCAGCGGATCGCGGGTGCCGTAATACTGCGCATTGGCGGCGGCCATGAACTGCGCCACCGGGATCGGCCCGGCCAGCGCGATGGCGCGCGCCAGCCGTTCGGGCAGCGCGTCCTCGGGCTCGGGCTTGTGATCGGCGGGGGGGATCAGCGGGTTGGTCATAAACTTGCTCTGCCGCCCCGATCCCGCCGCGGCAAGGGGATCAGGAAACGCTGTCGGGGCCCGCGATCGGCTCGACCCGGACGCGGCGCGCCTTGGCCGAGTTCATCAGGTAGAGGCCGCCCAGGATCATCGGCACGCACAGCCACTGGCCCATGTGCAGTCCGGTCGCCTGCGCGAAGGCGCGCAGCTGCTGGTCGGGCTCGCGGAAGAATTCGACGATGAAGCGCGCAATGCCGTAGCCGAGCAGGAACAGGCCCGACAGCTTGCCCGGATCGTAACGGGCCTTGGTGCGCCAGAAGGCGAAGCTCATGACCGCGAACAGGACCAGACCCTCCAGCCCCGCCTCGTACAGCTGGCTGGGGTGACGCGCGGGATCGGGCAGGCCGAAGGGCACGGTGCGCGGGAAGATGATCGCCCAGGGTACGTCCGACGGCTTGCCCCACAGCTCGCCGTTCACGAAATTGGCGAGGCGACCCAGGAAGAGCCCGACCGGCGCGGTGCAGACCAGATAGTCCAGGATGCGCAGCCAGCTGAGCTTGTGCTTGCGCGCGAACAGGATGACGCCGAGGCCGACGCCGATCGCGCCGCCGTGAAAGCTCATGCCGCCGTCCCACAGGCGCAGGATGCGAAGCGGGTGCAGGAACATCTCGGGCGCGTAGAAGATCACATAGCCGATCCGTCCGCCCAGGATGATGCCGAGCGTCGCATAGAAGACCAGATCGTCGGCATGGGTCCGCGACATCGGCGCACCCGGCCGGTCGAGCATCTTGCCCAGATACCACCACCCGAACAGGATGCCGGTGATATAGGCCAGGCTGTACCAGCGCAGCGTGAAGAAGCCGATCGAGAAGACGTCCGGGTGCAACCCCAGATCCTCGAACCGGATATGGCCGCCCGCGGCCGCAAGCATGGAGAGGATCAAAAGCGTTTCCCTTTCTGGCCCGCTTCATAGAGCGGTCGTGGGACAACACCAAGACCATGGGTTCGGTGCCGTGTTAGGGCGTGGCCTTCGACTGCGCTCAGGCTGAACGGAGGTAGTAATAGGGCCTTGATCCTAAAAGCCGTTCAGCCTGAGCGCAGTCGAAGGCCACGCTGCGACCGCTGGGAATAGGGTTCACGCGAAGCCGCGAAGTCGCGAAGATTTTTGCGCGCAGAGGCGCGGAGGGCGCAGAGGTGTTTGGTCCGGCCGCAAGGCCTGTCCATAGTTTGTGAGCGGCAAGGTCTGCCGATCGAGACGGCGGGATGCCTTGCCACCGATCCCCCTCTGCGTCCTCTGCGCCTCTGCGCGCAAAAATCTTCGCGGCTTCGCGTCTTCGCGTGAACAATCGACATCCTCGCTCTGAGACAGCGAAACCCCCGGCTTGCCTGCCCGCCCTTGTCCGCTAAGGCTCGGCCGCGATGGAGTTAAGCAGGCGCAACATCCTGGTCGGCGGGGGCGTGGGGGCCGGGTTGGTCGTCGCCTGGGGGCTGTGGCCGCGTGCCTATCCGCCCAACCTGACGGTCGAGCCGGGCGAGCAGGCGTTCGGGGCGTGGCTGAAGATCGGGCGCGACGGCATCGTCACCGTCGCGGTGCCGCAGGCCGAACATGGCCAGGGCATCGCGACCACGCTGGCCCAGGTCGTCGCCGATGAGCTGGGTGCCGACTGGCGCACCGTCGCCGTCGAGCCTGCGCCCATCAGCCCGCTCTACGCCAATCCGATCGGGGTCGATTCGCTGTTCGAGGACGCGTTCGGCCGCCTGCCCGAGGGGGTGCGCGACGAATGGCTGCGGTGCGACCAGGTGATGCTGACCGCTGGGTCCAGCAGCTTACGCATGTTCGAGGG
>DXIH01000003.1 GCA_019112965.1 Candidatus Sphingomonas excrementigallinarum
GTACGGCGGGGGGAAGTCATGGGCGGCTCTGTCAGATAAGGAAATGGCGCATCCGAGCGCCCGAGATGCTGCGCCTGTTACAGCAAATTGTGGCACAAGACAGGCCCCTGGCAAATCTCCCCTCCCCTTCAGGGGAGGGGCCGGGGGTGGGGCGCTTCCGCGAGCCTGGGATTTGCGGCGAAGCCCCACCCCAACCCCTCCCCTGAAGGGGAGGGGCTTAAAGACGGTTACCCCGCCAGCGTCACCGACATCTGAATGACCTTCTCACCCCCGACAGGGACGACGAACACGCCGGGCTTGTCGAAGAAGTCGCCGTCATACCCTTCCGGGTCGGCAATGCCGTGCCACGGCTCGACACAGACATAGGCCGCGCCGGGCTTGGTCCAGATGCCGAGCTTGTCGGTGTCGGGGAAGGCGATGCGCAGCTGCGGCGCGCCGTCCGCGCCGTAGGTGACATGGCGGCTCTCGACCGGGTCCCAGACCAGCGCGTCATTGGTGAACAGATCGTCCGCCAGATGCAGCACGCGGCCGTCGAGCGGGCTGTCGCGGCGCGCCTCGGCGATCAGGCCGTCGGGGGCGATTTCGCGCAAACGGCTGGGCTCGTCCTTCTCGAAGATGATGCGATGATCGGCACGGGCCTTTCCGTACGGCAGCGGCCACGCGAAGGCGGGGTGGAAGCCGAAGCTGGCAGGCATCGGCACCTCGCCCCGATTGAGGATGCGGACCTCCACCGTCAGCGTCGCTTCTTCCAGTCGGAACTCCACTTCCAGCCGGAAGGTGAAGGGATAGGAGGTGCGCGTTTCCTCGCTGTCGCCCAGCGAGAAGACGGCGCGGGTCGCCTCATGCGTCACCAGCTCGAAGGTCGAATGGCGGGCAAAGCCGTGCTTGGCCATCGGATAATGCTGGCCGTTCAGGCGGATGCCGTCGCGCGTCACGCCGATGACCGGGAACAGCAAGGGCGCGCGGCCGGTCCAGAAAGCCGGGTCCGCGTTCGTCATCAGCTCGCGGCCGTCCGCGTCCTTCAGCGAGGACAGCTCGGCCCCGAACGGATTGATCGTCGCCGACAGATGGTCGTTACCGATACGGACCCAGTTTTCCCCATCAGCCACGAAGCTGCGCTCCCTGCTTGGCGGCCGCCGCGACGATTTTATCGGCGATGGCCTTCAGTTCCTCGTCGGTGAAGCTCTTCTGTTGCGGTTGTAGCAGCACCTCGACCGCGACCGACTTGTGCCCCTCGGGCACGCCCTGACCGGCGAACACGTCGAAGACGCGTGCGGCGGTGATGGCGGCCTTGTCCGCGCCCCGGACGGCGCGGATCAGCTGGTCCGCCGCCAGATCGGCGGGAATCAGGAAGGCGAAGTCGCGCCGCACCGACTGCAAGGCCGGGGGCGTATAGGCCGGACGCATGAAGCCCGTCGCACGCTTGGGCGGGATGGCGTCGAGATAGATCTCGACCGCCGCCGCCTGGCCGTCCAGGTCGAACGCCTTCAGCACCGAGGGGTGGACCATGCCGAACGCCGCCAGCACCGTCTTCGGGCCGAGGCGCAGCGTGCCCGACTGGCCGGGATGCCAGGCATCGCCCGCCTCGCCCATCACCTGCAAGTTATCCACAGGCGCACCGGCCTGGGCGAGCAGCGCGATCGCCTCGCCCTTGGCGTCATAGGCGTCGAAGCCCTGCGCCTTGCCGGAACGCCAGTTGCGCGGCGCCTTGTCGCCCGCCAGCACCACGCCCAGCGTCGGCCGTTCGGCCTCCGCCAGATAGCGGCGACCGATCTCGAACAGGCGAACGCTGGTCGCGCCGCGCTTGATATTGCGCTCGGTCGCGGCGAGCAGGCCGGGGAGCAGCGAAGGCCGCATGATCTTCAGGTCTTCGCTGATCGGATTGGCAAGCGTGAAGGCACCGCCACCGAAGGGCGCGGCCTGCGCCTCGCTGATGAAGCTCCACGTCACCGCTTCGTCGAGGCCACGCGCGGCGGCGGCGCGGCGGGCGCGGCGCTCCAGCTTCTGCTGCGGCGTGGCGGTCGGACGCGCGACGCCGGGGGTGCGGGGCAGCGCCACCGGGGGAACATGGTCGATCCCCTCGATACGGATGACTTCCTCGACCAGATCGGCGGGGCCGTCCACGTCGCGACGCCAACTGGGGGCGGTTACCTGCCAGTCGGCGGTGACGGTGAAGCCCAGCGACTCGAGGATCGCCTTCTGACGCTCGGCCGCGATGGCGAGGCCGCCCAGCGTTTCCGCCAGATGGGGGTCATAGGCGATGGTCTTGGCCGTCACCGGCGGCTTCCCTGCGCGCGTCACGCCGCTGGCGGTGCCGCCGCAATATTCGAGGACCAGATAGGTCGCGATGGCGAGGCCGTCGTCCAGGAAGGCCGGGTCCACGCCGCGCTCGAAGCGGGTCCGCGCGTCGCTGGTCAGCGCCAGCTTCTGGCCGGTGCGCGCGATCGCCTCGGGCGCGAAATAGGCGCATTCGATGATGACGTCGGTTGTCGTCTCCGACACGCCCGAATGCGCGCCGCCCATGATGCCACCGATGTCGTGCACGCCCGCGTCGTCGGCGATGACCGTCATCCCCTGCGCGAGCGTGTAGGTCTTGCCGTTCAGCGCCTCGACCGTCTCGCCGTCCTTCGCCTTGCGCGCGACCAGGCCGCCGGAGAGCTTGGCCTTGTCATAGACGTGCAAGGGGCGGCCGAGATCGACCGTCATGTAATTGGTGATGTCGACCAGCGCCGAGATCGGCTTCTGCCCGATCGCGGTCAGCCGCTGGCGCATCCATTCGGGCGCTTCGCCATTGGTCAGACCCGAGACGCCCTGCGCATAGAAAGCCGGGCAGCCCTCGGCGTCCTCGATGCGCACATCGGGGCCGGGGCCCTCGCCCGGAACGGACGGAACGGACGGAACGGTCGGCGCGATCAGCGTGCCGAGGCCGGCGGCGGCGAGGTCGCGGGCGATGCCGTGGACGCCCATACAGTCCTGGCGATTCGGCGTGATCGACACGTCGATGACCGGATCGTTCAGCCCGGCATAGTCCGGGAAGGAGGTGCCGATCGCGGCGTCCTCGGGCAGTTCGATGATGCCGTCATGGCCCTCGCCGATCTGCAGCTCGCGCGCCGAGCACATCATGCCGTTCGACTCGACGCCGCGGATCGCCGCGACCTTCAGCGTGACGTCGAGGCCGGGGACATAGGCCCCCGGCGCGCCGAACACGCCGACCAGCCCGGCGCGCGCATTGGGCGCGCCGCACACGACCTGCATTGGGCCGTCACCGGCGTCGACCGACAGGACCTGTAGCTTGTCCGCCTGCGGATGCCGCTCGGCCGACAGGATGCGCGCGACGCGGAACGAGGCCAGTGCCTCGCCCGGATTGTGGACGCCCTCGACCTCCAGGCCGATACGCGTCAGCCCCTCGACAATGGCGTCAAGGTCGGCATCGGTGTCCAGATGGCTCTTCAGCCAGCCCAGGGTGAACTTCATGCGCCGACTCCTCCCGACAGCGTGGGTACGTCGAGGCTCGCGAACCCGTAATGCTTCAACCAGCGGATATCGCCGTCGAAGAACGCCCGCAGATCGTCCATCCCGTATTTCAGCATGGCGAGGCGGTCGATGCCGCAGCCAAAGGCGAAGCCCTGCCACTCATTGGGATCGAGCCCGCACGCCTCGATGACCTTGGGGTGGACCATGCCGCTGCCCAGCACTTCCATCCAGCCGCCGCCGCCATCTCTTCCAGGGTGGCCGCCGATGACGCGCTTGCCCTTCTCGATCGTGTAGCCGACATCGACCTCGGCCGAGGGTTCGGTGAAGGGGAAATAGCTGGGGCGCAGGCGCAGCACGATGTCGTCGCGCTCGAAGAACGCCTTCAGGAAGGTCTCCAGCGTCCACTTCAAATGGCCGAGCGTGATGCCCTTGTCGATCACCAGCCCCTCGACCTGATGGAACATCGGCGTGTGGGTCGCATCCGAATCGGAGCGATAGGTGCGGCCCGGCGCGATGATGCGGATCGGCGGCTTCTGGTCCAGCATGGTGCGGATCTGTACCGGCGAGGTGTGGGTGCGCAGCACGCGGCGCACGGTACGCTCGTCGCCGCCCGGCTCGACCCCCGCCAGATAGAAGGTGTCGTGCATCGCGCGCGCCGGATGCGTCTCCGGGATGTTGAGCGCGGTGAAGTTATGCCAGTCGGTCTCGACCTCCGGCCCGGTCGCGACCGCGAAGCCGAGGTCGGCGAAAATCTCGGCCAATTCGTCCATCACCTGGCTGACCGGGTGGACGGTGCCGAAGCCGCTCGTCTCCACGGGCAGGGTCATGTCCAGCCGCTCGGACGACAGCCGCGCGTCGAGCGCCGCCTGCTCCAGCGCGGCCTTGCGGGCGGTGAGCGCCTCGGTCACTGCCTCGCGCAGGCCATGGATGCGCGGCCCCTCGACCTGGCGTTCCTCGGGGCTCATCTTGCCCAGCGTCTTCAGCAGCTGGGTGATACGGCCCTGCTTGCCCAGCGCATCGACGCGCACCGTCTCCAGCGCGTCCAGCGCGGGCGCGGCGGCGATGGCGGCGAGAAGATGCTCGCGCATGTGTTCGACTTCGTTGCTCACTCTTCACTCCGTCGGCCGCTGCGCGCCCCCCGACCAGGAGGAGCCCGGCCGGTTTGCGGGTCTGCGTCCGCCGTAGCGGTTAGGGACGCCCCGGATCAATCCTCCAGACGCAAAGCGGTGATACGCGGCCAAATCGGCCCATGGCCGTTGCAACTGAAACCAACTCGTAACTTATCGTATATTAAGCCGCCTCCCGCTGGTCCGGTGGGCCCGCTAGCCGTGCGGGGTCCGCAACTATGATACTCGATATCCCCAGTCTTCAAGTCGTGGCCGCGCTGGGCAGCATCCTGTCGGGCCTGCTCCACCTCTTTCCCGGCATTGCCAGTCGCCAGCCCGGCCGATGGCCCTGTTGGTGGGGCACGGGCAAAATCATCATCGGCGTGACCAACGGCCTGGGGTTGTATTTCGACGGCACCCGGCTGACCGCGCTGGAGCGGATCACCGATGTCGGACTGCTGGTCGGGCTGTGCCTGTGCGTTCACGCCATGGCGATCTTTGCCCGGCGGCGTCCGCCCGTCACGATCCTGGTCCCGCTGACGGTGATGGTCGTTCTGGCCGTGCCGTTCGTCCTGTTCGGCGATCGTGATGCGCGGCTGTCCATCATGATTATGGGTGGCACCCGGACCCTGTTCAATTTCACCGCCGCCTGGATGCTGATCCATATCGCCCGGACGGAAAACATCCGCACCGCCTGGGTCATGGGCATGATGTTCGCCGCCTCGGTGCCGCTGTTCCTGGCCCGCACGACGCTGCTGCTGGTCGCCTGGGGTGATCCGGTCTGGGAAAGCACGGCGCAGATCACCGCCGACTGGAGCGTGGGCATCGCGATCATCCTGATCTCGCTCAGCCATCTGGCGCTGTTGCTGATCGATGCCGAACGCGTCCAGCGCGCCCTGTCCGAACAGGCCAGCCACGACTGCCTGACGGGGGCGCTCAACCGTTTCGGGTTGAAGGGGGTGGAAGCGACGCTGCATGGTCCGGTCACGCTGCTGCTGATCGATATCGACCGCTTCAAGGCGCTGAACGACAGCCAGGGCCATGCCGCAGGCGACACCGTGTTGCGGCTGGTCGCCGATCTGGCGCAGCGCGAGATCGGCGATCGGGGCATGCTGGCGCGGATCGGCGGCGACGAGTTTCTGTGCGTGTTGCCCGATTGCGACACGGCGGCGGCGCGAGGGATCGCGGCAGGTCTGTCGGATCGCTTCGACCGCGCGGTCCCGGCGCTGGTCGACGGGCCCTGCTACCCGGCGCTCAGCATCGGTCTGGCGCAAGGCGCGGGCGCGGGGTCGCTGGACGCCCTGATCGCGCAGGCGGACGATGCGATGTATGCGGTCAAGCGCCTGCGCCAGTCCCGGCGGGAGCCCGCTTGGGCGGCGTAGAGGCGCTTGCCGGATCGCGTCCGCGTGATAGGCTGCGCGAATGATCCCGTGGCAGGCCTTGACCGGGTGGACGGGAACGTCCCTCATGAACCTGGGGATTGCGGCGGGCTTGTTCGCGGCATTCGATCCCGGCTATTTTACGATAATATGCCGATTGGGTTGGGACGATGACGCCGCGGTCGTGGGGCCGCCGCCAGCGCCACCTCAAATCTTCGCGATCGCGCCCCGACCGGAACCGAGCATCGTTGCCCAGTTGGAAGGCCCCTCCCAACCCTGTGCAACGCAGCCTCCGCTCGATCGACTACCGGCGGCGATAGCGTTTTCGCCGGGCGCTGAAGGACCAGGGCATAAAGGCAGTGCGTGTCTGCTGGTCGGCACCACGGGGCGGGTCGAGCGCGTCGCCCATGCCTCCAGCCCATCGGCACGCCGCATGATCGCGCCCATGGCCTCGAACCTGCGCTTCCAGCCCGCCGTACGTCACGTCCGCCCCGTATCCGCCTGGGTCGAATTCCGCCTCTAGGCCGGATCGACATTCACGTCATTCCTCCCCTTGCAGGATTCCTCTGCGAAAGTCGGCAGGTCGCCTAGAAACATGTACCACCCCGGCGGAGGCCGGGGTCCAGTTGGGCAACCATAAGAGTAACTTACAGTCGCGTCGCAACTGGATCCCGGCCTTCGCCGGGATGGTGGAGAGAGAGTTTCGCAGAGGGAGCCTTCAGGGGAGAGGTTGGGGTGGGGCCTCACCACGGGCTGCACGCTTGCGGAGGCGCCCCACCCCCGGCCCCTCCCCTGAAGGGGAGGGGTAAGTTAATCTCATGTCATCATGCTCTAAAACGACCGGGGCGTGGTCGATTCACCGCGCCCCTTCCCGATCACACCGCCTTGGCCGAGCCCGGCGTGTTGACGCCCATCGACTGGAGGTAGCGCTTGACGTTGCGCGCCGCCTGGCGGAGCCGCTGCTCGTTCTCGACCATGGCGATGCGCACGAAGCCCTCGCCATTCTCGCCGTAACCGACGCCCGGCGCGACCGCGACCTTGGCTTCGGTCAGCAGCTGCTTGGAGAATTCCAGGCTGCCCAGATGCGCGAGCGCGGGCGGCAGCGGGGCCCAGGCGAACATCGAGGCCTTGGGAGAGGGAATATCCCAGCCCGCCCGACCGAAGCTCTCGACCAGCACGTCGCGTCGCTTGTGATAGAGCTGGCGGTTCTTCTCGACGATGTCCTGCGGCCCGTTGAGCGCGGCGCAGGCCGCCGCCTGGATCGGGGTGAAGGCGCCGTAATCGAGATAGGACTTCACCCGCGTCATCGCCGCGATCAGGCGTTTGTTGCCGACCGCGAAACCGATCCGCCAGCCCGCCATCGAATAGGTCTTGGACAGCGAGGTGAATTCGACCGCGACGTCCTTGCCGCCCTTCACCTGCAGGATCGAAGGGGTCGGATTGCCGTCATAATACAGCTCGGAATAGGCGAGGTCGCTCAACACCCACAGCTCATGCTTCTTCGCGAACGCCACGAGTCGTTCGTAGAAGGCCAGGTCCACCGTCTCGGCGGTCGGGTTCGACGGATAGTTCACGACCAGCACCGAGGGGCGCGGCACGGTGAAGTGCATCGCCCGCTCCAGACTTTCGAAATAGGCTTCGTCGGGCGTCGTCGGCACCGCGCGGATCGTCGCGCCTGCGATGATGAAGCCGAAGGTGTGGATCGGATAGGAAGGATTCGGTGCCAGGACCACGTCGCCCGGCGCGGTGATCGCGGTCGCCAGCGAGGCCAGCCCTTCCTTCGATCCCATGGTCACGACGACCTCCGTCTCGGGGTCGAGATCGACGCCGAAGCGGCGGCCATAATAATTGGCCTGGGCGCGGCGCAGGCCGGGAATGCCCTTGGACTGGGAATAGCCGTGCGCATCGGGCTTCTTGGCGACCTCGACCAGCTTGTCGAGGACGTGATCGGGCGGCGGCAGGTCGGGATTGCCCATGCCCAGGTCGATGATGTCCTCACCGCCCGCGCGCGCCGCCGCCCGCATCGCGTTGACTTCGGCGATGACATAGGGTGGCAGGCGCTTGATGCGATAGAACTCTTCGGACATGGGTCCCTCTGTGTAACGATTTGGGACCCGATGCTTAGCGGCTTTCGTTGAACAACGCGACCCGACATGACGGCGCAATATCCTGACGCTAAGACCGGGTTTCACGAACGAGAGGATGCGATGACGGCCGCCCCCGCGACAGCCCCCACCCTTCCCACGCTGGAAGAGATGCAACACTGGACCTGGGTGATGGGCCGGGCGCAGCAGATGATGATGGAGGCCGCGCTCTCGTCGCCGCCCGAGGGCATGCCGGTGGTGCCGGGCTTCAACGACCCCGCCACCATGGGCCGGGTCCGCGACTTCTGGTCCGATTCGATGGCGCTGTGGCAGCGCTTCATCGACCCCGCCGCCGAGCCGAGCGTGGCCCCCAAGCCCGATCGCCGGTTCAAGGCCGAGCAGTGGCAGTCGCCGCTCTTCGACTGGATCCGGCAAAGCTATCAGATGATCGCCGACCATCTGTTGCGCGGGGTCGACGCGCTGGAGGGCGTGGAGCCGAAGCAGAAGGAGCAGATCCGCTTCGCCGCACAAGGCTTCATCGACGCGATGAGCCCGACCAACTTCCCCGCGACCAATCCGGAGGTACTCGACAAGATCGTCGAAACGCGCGGCGAGAACCTGCTGAAGGGCCTTCAGAACATGCTCGCCGACCTGGGGCGCGGGCAGCTGACCCATAGCGATGCGCGCGCGTTCGAGGTCGGACGCAACCTGGCCGCGACGCCGGGCAAGGTGGTCAAGCGCACCGACCTGTACGAACTGATCCACTATACCCCGACCACCGAGCAGGTGGCGGCGGTGCCGATCGTGATCTTTCCGCCCTGGATCAACCGCTTCTACATCCTCGACCTCGCGCCCGAGAAAAGCCTCATCAAATGGCTGGTCGACCAGGGGTTCAGCGTCTTCATGGTGTCGTGGAAGTCCGCCGACGCCACGATGAAGGACGTGGTGTGGGACGATTATGTCACCGCCCAGGTCGATGCGATCGATACGGTGCGGGGCCTGCTGGGCGTCGAGTCGGTCCACACCGTCGGTTACTGCGTGGCGGGTACGACGCTGGCCGCGACGCTCGCCTGGCTCTCCGCGAAGGACGAGGCGGCCAAGGTCGCCAGCGCGACCTTCTTCACCGCGCAGGTCGATTTTTCCAAGGCGGGCGAGCTGCTCCACTTCGTCGATGACGAACAGTTGAAGATGATCGCCGCGCTCTCGCCCGAGGGCTATCTGGACGGGCGCTATCTGGCGATGACGTTCAACCTGCTGCGCGGGCGCGACCTGATCTGGAATTACGTCACCAACAACTATCTGCTGGGACGCGATTATGTGCCGTTCGACCTGCTCCACTGGAATGGTGACGTCACCAACCTGCCCGCCAAATGGCATCTCGCCTATCTGAGCGACCTGTACCGTGACAATCTGTTGATGACGCCGGGCGCGATGAGTGTCGGCGGCGTGCCGCTCGACCTGACCCAGGTATCGACGCCCGCCTATGTCCAGGCGGGGCGCGAGGATCATATCGCGCCGCCCGAAAGCGTGTGGAAGATCACCGAGGCGTTCACCGGCCCCTTGCGCTTCGTGCTGGCGGGCTCGGGCCATATCGCGGGCGTGGTGAATCCCCCGGCGGCGGGCAAATATCAATATTGGACCAATGACCAGCCCGCCGCGACGCTCGCCGATTTCGTCGCGGGCGCGACCGAGACCAAGGGCAGCTGGTGGCCCGACTGGGCGGCCTGGTTGCGCCAGCGCGACTCCGCCGCCGTCGCGGCGACAGGCGCGCGGATACCGGGCGAAGGCACGCTGCCCGCCCTTGACGAAGCGCCGGGACGCTACGTCCGACAGCGTTGATGTCGGTTTTGTTGCACTGCACAATAGACTTGATCTTGCCTCCGCGAATCGCTATTGTGCAGCGCAACAAATCGGGAGAGTGCTGTTGGACAAGAACAAGCCGACCGTCCCCGCCGCGAAGTCGGCGGCCAAGCCACGTCGGACGACCAAGCCGGTCGCCGCCAAGACGTTGCCCGGTCTCCCCTCCGATCCCAAGCCTGTGGTTACGCCGCCCGTCGCCTCGGCGAGCCCCGGCCTGCCGCTGACCTCCCCGGCGATGGCGGTCGAGAAGCCCGCCGCCCCTGCAGTGGTCAAGCCCGCGCCCAAGGCCGAAGCGCCCAAGGCTCCGGCCAAGCCGGTAGCGGCGGCACCCGTGCCCGAGGCGAAGCCGATCGAAGCGGCCAAGCCCGCCGCGCCGGTCGCTCCGGTGGTGGCCGAGACGGCCAAGCCCGAAATTTCTTCCCCGACCGCCGCGGTTTCGGCGGACTCAAAGCCCAAGGACATCATCATGGACGCCCAGAGCACCATCGAAAACGCCGCCAAGGACACCGCCGCCAAGACCCAGGCCTTTTTCGGCGACGCCCAGGCCCGCACCCAGGCGAGCATGGAAAAGAGCGCCAAGCTGTTCGAAGACATGATCGCCTTCAACAAGGGCAATCTGGAAGCCATCGTAGAATCGTCGAAGATTGCCGCCAAGGGCGCCGAGACGCTGGGCCAGGGCGCGGCCGATTATGCCAAGCGTACCTTCGAGACCGCGACCCAGACGCTGCAGACGCTGTCATCGGTCAAGTCGCCGACCGAGTTCATGAAGCTGCAGTCGGACTTCGCCCGCTCGGCCTTCGACTCGATGGTCGCCGAGACCTCGCGCTCGACCGAGCACATGATGAAGCTGGCCGGCGAGATCGCCCAGCCGCTGAGCAACCGCGTCGCGGTCGCCGCCGAGAAGATGAAGACCGTCGCGTAATTCGCGGACGGTTTCCTTCGCGGGAATGAAGGGGCGGTCACTTCGGTGGCCGCTCTTTTCGTTTGGGGTGATGTTATGGGCGTCTCGCCTGGGACCAAGCCCTCCCCCATCCCCTCCCGCCTGCGGGAGGGGCGTGCCAGGAACGACGCTTGTGAGTTGATCGAACCCTCGGACCTTGCCGCTCCCCTCCCGCAAGCGGGAGGGGGTGGGGGAGGGAAAGGGGTCTCACCGAGACCGCCATCGGCACACCATCCCCACTGGCATCCCACGCCCGCAACGCCTACATTCCCCACATGTCGTTCTTCGGCCGCTTCTCCCCCGTCCGCGCGATCCGCGACCTGCGCTTCTTCCTGGCGCAGCGGCGGCCATACGAACTCGTCTTCCTGATGATCGCGGTCGGCATAACCGGCTTCTTCATCTACGCCTTTGCGCGCGACGATTATGTGCCGGTGCCGTACCAGCCCAACATCATCTATGTCGAACAATGGCCCGCCGACCGCACCGATGTGCAGATCAAGGCGCAGCAGAATATCGACTATGTGAAGAAGAAGGAGCGGCTGGCCGAGGAAAAGGCCGCTCAGGACCAGCGCCGTGCCGAGTTCAAGAAGGTCGACGACGCGCTGACCAAGTGGGGCTTCTGACCGATCATCGCTGGATGGGGGCTGCGCTGGCGCTGGCGGATCGCGGCGTCGGGCGAACCGCGCCCAATCCCAATGTCGGCTGCGTGATCGTCCGCGACGGCCGGGTGGTCGGGCGCGGCTGGACCCAGGCCGGTGGCCGCCCCCATGCTGAGGCGATGGCGCTGGCCCAGGCGGGCGAGGCCGCGCAGGGCGCCACCGCCTATGTCACGCTGGAGCCGTGTGCGCATGTCTCGACGCGCGGACCCGCCTGCACCGACCTGCTGATTGGCGCGCGAGTCGCCCGCATCGTGGCGGCCATGGGCGACCCCGATCCGCGTACCAATGGCAAGGGCTTTGCCCGCGCCCGCGCCGCCGGGATTGCGGTGATGACCGGCGTGCGTGAGACAGAAGCGCGCGCGATGATCGCGGGTTTCCTGACCCGCCGCGCCCGAGGGCGCCCCTTCGTCACCCTGAAGCTCGCCACCTCGCTCGACGGGAAGATCGCCCGGCCCGATGGCGAGAGCCGCTGGATCACCGGGCCGGACGCGCGCGCGCATACCCATCTGGAGCGCAGCCGCCATGAGGCGATCCTGGTCGGGCGCGGCACGCTGGAGGCGGATTCGCCCCGGCTCGATGTCCGCCTGCCGGGGCTGGAAAGCCGTTCGCCCCGCCGCATCCTGCTGTCGCGCACGCCCGAGCCCGGTTGGGAGATGATCCCCTTCCCCGCCGCCATCGCCGATCTGGCGGGCGTCGACCGGCTGATGGTCGAAGGCGGTGCGAAGGCCGCCTCCGCCTTCCTGACCGATGATCTGGTCGACCGGCTGCTCCTCTACCGCGCGCCCATCCTGATCGGCGAGGGACGCGCGGCGCTGGGCGACATTGGCCTCATCCGTCTGGCCGAGGCGCATGGCCGCTGGCGACTGGCCGATTCACGGATGCTTGGCAGCGACCGGCTGGAGGTCTACGAGCGCGACTGATATGTTTACCGGGATCGTCACCGACATCGGCTCCGTCACCGCCGTGGAAACGCGCGGCGACACGCGAGTCGTCATCGCCACCGCCTATGATACGGGCACCATCGACCTGGGCGCGTCGATCGCCTGTTCGGGCGTCTGCCTGACCGTCGTCGAGAAGGGCCCCGGCTGGTTCGCGGTCGACGTCTCGGCCGAGACGATCGGGCGCACCGCAGATCAGTGGCATCAGGGGCGCCCCCTCAACCTCGAACGCGCGATGAAGCTGGGCGACGAGCTGGGCGGCCATATCGTCACCGGCCATGTCGACGGCGTCGGCACGGTGGTATCGGTGGCCGAGGAAGGCGGATCGCACCGCGTCTTCGTGTCCGTGCCTGCCGACCTCGCCCCCTTCATGGCGACCAAGGGGTCGGTGACGGTCGACGGCGTCTCGCTGACCGTCAACAGCGTCGAGGACGGCGCGCCAGAAGACAGAGGCACCACCGTCTTCGGCCTGAACATCATCCCCCACACCGCCGCCGTCACCACGCTGGGCGGCATTACGGCGGGACAGCGCGTCAATATCGAGATCGACGTGCTCGCCCGGTACCTGCAGCGCATGGAGCATTATCGTGGCCGCTAATCCCGACGCTTTGGCCGGTCTGCGGCGCGGTTTCCTGTCCAGCCCCGAAGAGATCATCGACGAGGCGCGCAACGGCCGCATGTTCATCCTGGTCGATGACGAGGACCGGGAGAATGAGGGCGATCTGGTCATCCCCGCCCAGATGGCGACGCCCGAGAAGGTCAACTTCATGGCACGGCACGGGCGCGGCCTGATCTGCCTGGCCATGACGCGCGAGCGGGTCGACACGCTGGGCCTGCCGTTGATGAGCCCGAAGAACGGGACGCGGCACGAAACCGCCTTCACCATCTCGATCGAGGCGCGCGAGGGCGTGACGACCGGAATCTCGGCGGCCGACCGGGCGCGGACGATCGCGGTGGCGATCGACTCGAGCCATGGCGCGGACGCGCTGGTGACGCCGGGCCATGTCTTCCCGCTGGTCGCGCGCGACGGCGGCGTGCTGGTGCGGGCGGGCCATACCGAGGCGGCGGTCGATGTCGCACGCCTCGCCGGGCTCAACCCCTCGGGCGTGATCTGCGAGATCATGAACGAGGACGGGACGATGGCGCGGATGGACGACCTGGTGTCGTTCGCGCAGCTCCATAACCTCAAGATCGGCACGATCCGCGACCTGATCGCCTATCGCCGCCGCTACGACCATCTGGTCGAGTTGCAGTCCGAAGCCACGTTCGAAAGCGAATGGGGCGGCACCTGGACCGCGCGCGCCTATCGCAACAAGGCGACGGGCACCGAGCAGGTCGCGCTGGTCAAGGGCAAGCTCGACACCGACCAGCCGGTGCTGGTGCGCATGCACGCACTGTCGCCCTTCGCCGATGTGTTCGGCGAGGCCGGATCGCGCGGCGCGCTGCTCGCCAAGTCGATGAAGATGATCGCCGAGGAAGGCTCGGGCGTGATCGTCGTCATCAACCGCCCGCGCACCGACGCCTTCACCACCGCCGTCCGCCTGAAGGCCGGTGAGGAAGTGCAGATCGATATGGAGGAACTGCGCGATTACGGCGTCGGCGCGATGATCCTCGCCGAACTGGGCGTGCAGGACATGGTGCTGCTCACCAACACCCATCACACGCTGATCGGCCTTGACGGCTATGGCCTGTCGATCGTCGGCGAACGTCGTATCGAGAATTTTGAGGGAGACGCCTGATGGCGCATGTGTTGATCGTCGAGGCGCGCTTCTACGAGCATCTGAACGACCTGCTGCTGGCGGGCGCGCGCGCCGCGATCGAGGAAGCGGGCCACAGCCATGAGACGATCACCGTCCCCGGCGCGCTGGAGATCCCTGGTGCGGTGGCGATGGCGGCGGACTCGGGCCGTTACGACGCGTTCGTCGCGATCGGCGTGGTGATCCGCGGCGAAACCTATCATTTCGAGATCGTCTCGAACGAGAGCGCGCGCGGCCTGATGGCGCTCACCATGGACGGGCTGCCCATCGGCAACGGCATCATCACCACCGAGAACGAGGCGCAGGCCCTGACCCGTGCCAAGCCCGATGAGAAGAATAAGGGCGGCGAGGCGGCCAAGGCGGCGCTCGCCATGCTGGCGCTCAAGGGCCGGTTCGGGTGACATCCCCCGTCCTCCAGACCGAGCGGTTGACCTTGCGGCTTCCCTCGGCGGAGGATTTCGAGGCCTGGGCGGCCTTCCATGCCGAGGAGGACACGATGCGCTTCCTGGGCGGCGTCCAGGCGCGCGGGGCGGCGTGGCGCGGGCTGTGTACGATGGTCGGCGCGTGGAGCGTGCGCGGTTTCGCCATGTTCTCGGTCATCGAGCGCGACACCGGCCGCTGGATCGGCCGGATCGGACCCTGGCAGCCCGAGGGCTGGCCGGGGCGCGAGGTCGCCTGGGGCGTGGCGCGCGAATTCGCCGGGCGCGGCTATGCCTATGAAGCGGCCTGCGCGGTGATGGACTATGCGGTCGACGTGCTCGGCTGGGATCATGTGATCCACACCATCGACCCGGAGAATATGGGCTCGATGCGGCTGGCGCAGCGGCTGGGCGCGGTGAACGAGGGGCCTGTGAGCCTGCCCGCCCCGCTGGAGACATTCCGCGTCGACGCCTGGGGGCAAAGCGCCGACCAGTGGCGCGCCCGGCGGAAAGTACGCTTCGAATGACCGACATGCCGCCCACCCGCTTTCGCGTCGTCGAACGAGGGCGGCGGCTGGAGGTAATCGACACCCAGGCCGGCAAGGCGCCACCGTCCCGGCGGACGGGGACGCAACGCCCGTCGGACCAGAGCATCGCTCGATTCAAGCTGCCGGAGCGGCTCCGCTTCGATGGCGGCGGGGTCTGGACGACCGATGGTCTCTACGACGCCAAGGGACCACGCACCCTGACGCTGGATGCGGGGGCGATGCAGAAGCTGCGTTATGCCGGTGCCGGATTGGTCGCGGTGGTGATCGTCTGGGCGCTGCTGGGCTTCGCCATTCCGGTCATTTGGGGCGCGCCTCTGCTGCTCCTCAACCCCAAGGCCCGAGAGACGGCGCGACAGCAGGTGACGGGCTTCATCGACGGGTTGGATAGCGGCGGTTAGCCCCACCTTCGCTCAAAGGACCGGCCACGCACGCGCGGCGACGCGGTCTCCATCTCCATCACCCCCAGCCTGCGATCGAGGAAGGAGGTACGGCCCCTATCTCCTCCGCGCGGCTGCGTGAGCCCAAGACACGCCTAGCGCCCCGCCAACTTCTCCAGCGCCTCGCCCGAAACCCGCTGCACGGTCCACTCGTCCATCGCCTGCGCGCCCATCGCGCGGTAGAACTCGATCGCGGGCGTGTTCCAGTCGAGCACCGACCATTCGAACCGCGCCCAGCCCCGATCGCGCGCGATGCCCGCCAGATGGATCAGCAGCGCCTTGCCCACCCCGGCCCCGCGCGCGGGCGGCGTGACGTACAGGTCTTCCAGATACAGCCCCTGCCGCCCGGTCCAGGTCGAGAAATTGGCGAAGAACAGCGCGAAGCCGACCGCCTGCCCGTCCCGCTCGGCGATCACCGCTTCCGCCGCCGGGCGGGGGCCGAACAGCGCCTCGGCCAGCATCGGCTCGGTCGCGACGACCGCGTCGGGCTCGCGCTCGAACGCCGCCAGTTCGCGCACGAAGCTCAGGATCGTGGCGGTGTCGGCCGGTTCTGCGGCACGAAGGATGATGCTCATAACCCTGCCTCGCTCTGCGCGCCGGGTGCGACCGGCCGCCGCACCGCCACCACGCACCCCCCGATAATCAATGCCGCCCCCGCCAGCGTGAACAGCGAGACATGCTCGCCGAACACGGCATAGCCCAGGCACGCGGCCCAGACGAAGGCGGTATATTCGACCGGCGCCAGCATCTGCGCCTCGGCCCGCGCATAGGCCCAGGCGAGCAGCAGCGCCGACAGGCTGCCGAGCAGCGCGGCGATCACGATGGCGGGCCACTGATAGGCGGCGGGCCAGCCCGACACGAAGGGCGCGGCGGGCGTCATCAGCACCGCGATGACCAGCATGGTGAACAGCGCCACCTCGGCCGGGCCCGCCGCTTGGGCCTGCCGCCGCAGCAGCACCAGGCTGACGGCATAGAGGACCGAGGCGACCAGGATCGCGATCGATCCCAGCACCACGTCCGTCGAGGCCTGGGCCTGCACCTCGCCGCCCGCGATCACCAGCACCCCGACCCCGGCGATCAGCGACCCCAGGATCGCCGCGCGCCGCACCGTCTCGCCCAGCATGAAGGCGGCGAGGAACAGGGCGATCAGCGGCGACAAAAAGGTCAGCGCGATGCTCTGCGCCATCGGCACCCGCGCCAGCCCCCAGAAGAACAGCAATACCGACGCGCCGCCGGTCGCGCCGCGCGCGATGTGCAGGGCCAAGACCGCGCGTACCGGCCAGCGGCCGCCCCGGGCGAGGAACAGCACCCCCGTGATCGCCACCCCGACCCAGGACCGCCACAGCACCGCGCTATAGGCGCCGCTGTCGATCGACAGCCGCTTCATCAGCGTGTCCATCACTGAATAGATCGCAATGCCGAGGGCGGCGGCGCCAAAGGCGATGACAGGGGACGTGCGCGCGCTCATGGCGGCGGCGATACCGGGGCGGCGGGTGAAAGGCGAGAGCGGTCGGTTACGCCCCTCACCCTTCCCACCCGCCTGCGGCGTGTGGGCCCCTTCCCTCTCCCGGCGGGAGAGCGAGGGAGGCGCGAAACGCCGGATGGGTGAGGGTCGCCAAATCAACCGACGTAGGGATTAAACCCCGCCCCGCATCCGTTGCCCCTTCGGAACAGGACACCAAGGGACAAAGGGTATGAAGACGCTGATCGCCGCAACGGGTCTGGCCATGCTGGTGGCGGTGCCCGCGAGTGCGCAGGTCACGGCTTCGGTCGGCGCGGACTATGCTTCGGGCCGGTACGGCACCGGGCAACAGGTCCGCAGCGCCAGTTCCACCTTCTCGCTGCGCGCCAAGCGCAAGCGGGTGACGGTCTTCGCCGCTTTGCCGGTGGTGCAGGTCGATGCGCCGGGCAATGTCATCGCACCGGGCGGGCCGCTGGGCCTGCCGATCTTCACCGACCCCACCCGCCCCGCCACGCGCGAGCGGCGCTCCGGGCTGGGCGATGCGGTGGTCGGCGCCTCGGTACAGGTGATTCCGCCGCGCCGCCATCATCTGGCCCTCGCCCTGACCGGCAGCGCCAAGCTGCCCACCGCCTCGGCCGCGCGGGGGCTGGGAACCGGCAAGGCGGATTATTCGGTCGTGGCCGAAGCGGCGGTGCCGGGCAAGGTCACGCCCTTCGCGGCGGTCGGCCACAGCTTCGTCGGCCAGCCCGACGGCTATCGCTTGCGCGACGTGACCAGCGCGCGGGGCGGTGTCGCGGTCGGCATCGGCAAGGCGAGCGAGGTCAGCGTCTCGTACAACTACGCCTCGCGGGTCAGCGATCAGGTCGCCGACCGGCAGGAAATCGGCGCGGGGCTGGACACCGCTTTGTCTCAGCGCCTGTCGCTGGGACTGCAAGGCAGCGCTGGGGTCAGCAAGGGCGCCCCCGATGTCGGGGCAGGCGTTCGGCTGGGGTTGCGGTTGTAACCCATTCCT
>DXIH01000073.1 GCA_019112965.1 Candidatus Sphingomonas excrementigallinarum
CCGGACAACGCCGCGTCTCCGCGCGAACCCATCCCACACCGCGTTCAGTCTGAGCGAAGTCGAAGGCCACGCCGGTACATCCCGGACCGAACCGGCGGTTAACCCCGCTTGACCTCCCCCCGCCCCCTCCCCATCCTCGCGTACACACGTAAGGGACGTAGTTTTACCACTCATGCAGCTTGTCATCGTCGAATCGCCCGCCAAGGCGAAGACCATCGAGAAATATCTGGGTTCGGACTACCGGGTCCTGGCGAGCTATGGTCACGTCCGCGACCTGCCGCCCAAGGACGGCTCGGTCGACCCGGACCAGAATTTCGCGATGGAGTGGGAAAACTATGCGGACAAGGCGCGCCAGCTGAAGGCAATCGCCGATGAGGCCAAGAAGGCCGACCGTCTGATCCTGGCGACCGACCCTGATCGCGAGGGTGAGGCGATTTCGTGGCATGTTCAGGAGGTTCTGAAGAACCGCAAGGCGCTGCCCGACAAGGTCGAGCGGGTGACGTTCAACGCGATCACCAAGCCCGCCATCCTGCATGCGATGCAGAATCCGCGTGAGCTGGATACCGACCTGATCGACGCCTACCGGGCGCGACGGGCGCTCGACTATCTGGTCGGCTTCACCCTGTCGCCGGTGCTGTGGCGCAAGCTGCCCGGTGCCAAGTCGGCGGGGCGCGTCCAGTCGGTGGCGCTGCGCCTGATCGTCGGGCGCGAGCGTGAGATCGAGGCGTTCCGGCCGCAGGAATATTGGTCGGTGACGGCCGATATGGAGCAGGACGGCACGCCCTTCGTCGCGCGTCTGGTCCAGTGGGAGGGCAAGAAGCTCGACCGCCTGTCGATCGGCAATGAAGGCGACGCGACCCGCGCCAAGGCGGATGTCGAGGCGGGCCGCTTCCAGGTCCAGTCGGTCGAGACCAAGCCCGCGACGCGCAACCCGCCGCCGCCCTTCACCACCTCGACCCTGCAACAGGAGGCCGCGCGCAAGCTGGGCTTCTCGGCGGATCACACGATGCGGATCGCGCAGCAGCTCTATGAGGACGGTGCGATCACCTACATGCGTACCGATGGCGTCCAGATGGACGGCTCGGCCATCTCGGCGGCGCGCAAGGCCGTGGCCGAGCGCTATGACGCCTCCTATGTCCCCGACAAGCCGCGCATGTACCAGTCCAAGGCGAAGAACGCCCAGGAAGCCCACGAGGCGATCCGCCCGACCGATTTCAGCCGCGACCGCGCAGGGTCGGGCGACCATGGTCGCCTCTACGACCTGATCTGGAAGCGCGCGCTGGCATCGCAAATGGCCTCGGCCCGGATGGAGCGGACGACCATCGACATGGCCGACGGCACCGGCCGCCATGTCCTGCGGGCCACGGGCCAGGTCGTGCTCTTCCCCGGCTATCTGGCGCTCTATGAGGAAGGCCAGGACGACAGCCAGGACGAAGAGGCCCGCCGCCTTCCCCGCCTGCGCGAAGGCGATGCGCCTGCCAAGAAGGAGGTCAAGGCCGAGCAGCATTTCACCCAGCCGCCGCCGCGCTTCTCCGAAGCGTCGCTGGTCAAGCGGATGGAGGAACTCGGCATCGGGCGTCCGTCCACCTATGCCTCGATCATCAAGACGCTGAAGGACCGCGCATACGTCCGCGTCGAGAAGAACCGCTTCTTCGCCGAGGAGAGCGGACGGCTGGTGACGGCGTTCCTCGAACGCTTCTTCGAGAAATATGTAGGCTATGACTATACCGCCGAGCTGGAAGAGGAGCTGGACGACGTGTCCGGCGGCCGGGCCCAGTGGCAGGCCGTGCTCGACGCCTTCTGGCGCGACTTCAAGCCGCGCACGTCCGAAGTCATGGAGCAGCAGCCCTCGGCCATTACCGCCGAACTGGACCAGTTCCTGGCACCCTATCTGTTCCCCGAAAAGGCGGACGGGTCGGACCCGCGCCTCTGCCCGAATTGCGGCGAGGGCAAGCTGGCGCTGCGCGGCGGCCGGTTCGGTGCGTTCATCGCCTGCTCCAACTACCCGGAGTGCAAATATACCCGCCGCTTCGCGCAGGGTGGCGAAGGCGCGGGTGAGGACAGCGGCCCGGAAACGCTTGGTCAGGATCCCGAAACCGGCCTGCCCGTCGAGCGCAAGTCGGGGCGGTTCGGCCCCTATATCCAGCTGGGCGAGGGCAAGGACGCCAAGCGCGCTTCGATCCCCAAGGATGTCGATCTCGACCTGGAATGGGCGCTCAAACTGCTCAGCCTGCCGCGCACCATCGGCAACCACCCGGAAACGGGCGAGCCGATCACCGCGTCGATCGGGCGTTACGGCCCCTATCTGGCGCATGCGGGCAAATATGCGCGGCTGACCTCGACCGCCGATGTGTTCGAAACGGGCATGAACGCCGCCGTGGTCAAGCTGGCCGAGGCGGCGGCGGGTGGCGGGCGCGCCGCGCGCGGCACCGCGTCGCGCGAACCGCTCAAGATACTGGGCAAGCATCCGCGCACCGAGGCGGAGATCAAGCTGATGGAGGGGCGCTATGGCCCCTATGTCACCGATGGTGAGACCAATGCGACCATCCCCAAGACGGTCGACAAGGACCAGCTGACGCTGGAAGAAGCCGCGCAGTTGATCGACGCGCGGGCGGCGGCCGCTCCGGCGCGCAAGAAACCGGCGAAGAAGGCGGCGGCGAAAAAGGCGCCTGCCAAGAAGGCGGCGGACAAGACGACGACGGAAAAGAAGGCACCGGCCAAAAAGGCTCCGGCCAAGAAAGCCCCTGCCAAGAAAGCTGTGGCGAAGACGACGAGCGAAGCCTGAGTCGAACCTGATCCCGTGAGCTGATCCCGGCCCGCCCCGTTCGGGCGGATCAGCGCGCGGTGGTCGGCGAGTTCAGGCCGTATGCACCATCAATTATTGGCTCAACATGGAGTGGGTCGACACATTGAAGGCGTCCCAGCCTCCGAGCGATATCGCCTTGCTCAGGATTTGGTCTGCTCCACCAACGGCAGGAGCTTGTCGAAACCTCGACGGACGAGCAGGCTGGCTGCCAATCCAATGATCCCGGCCAGCGATCGGCCATGGGGATTATTGGCCACCATCCAGTGCGGCAAGCTGGCATAGCGTTCGAGCATGATCGTCACGGACAGGCTGACAGCTATCACAAACCCAAGGTGAACGACGAGACGCCCAAAGCTGATCGTCACCGTGCAGTTATTCCCACCCTTTTCCGCCACGCTCTTACACCATCCATCGTCACGACCACCCATGGTCATGCCATGTTAGCGTGATGTCAGGCGGCGCGCATCTGTACCATGTTGCCGTGGAGGAACGCGCGGGCCTGGCGCTGGGCTTCGGCGATCTCTCGCGCGGTCATGTCGCTGGCCACTTCGGCGCGTGCGATCTGCGCGGGCAGGAAGCCCGCCACCGCCGCCAGGTTGAACCACTTATGCGCCTCGATCAGGTCCAGCCGCTTGCCGGCGGACCCGGTCGAATAGGCGATCCCCAGATCGTACATCGTCGCACCGTCGTCGGTCGCCACGTGGTCGGCGAACCGGCTTTCCATCAGGAATTGTGCGGATTTGCTACTGTTGGCCATATCCTGCCCCTCTGTTCGAACGCCACTGCGTCCGAGCATGGTTCTATGGCCATAACGGTCACAAATTGGTTAACTCATGACGGGTCGATGACGGCGATATTATCGATCAGTCTGGTCGATCCCATACGGGCAGCGGCAACCAGACGCCGCGGATGATCGTCGATGCAATCGAGTGAAAGGGTTACCGCATCGACCAGTTCGACATAATCGACCTCAAATCCAGCGGCGGCCAGCGTGGCGCGGGCATCGGCCAAAACGGTCGCTGTCTCCTCGCCCCGCCCGATGGCGCGCGCAGCAACGCCCAGCGCACGCGGCAGGGCGACGGCCTTGGCCCGCTGTTCCTCGTCCAGATAGATGTTGCGCGACGAGAGCGCGAGGCCGTCATCGTCGCGCTGCGTCGGCACGCCGACCACCTCGATGGGGAAGTCGAGGTCGGCGACCATGCGGCGGATCACCGCCAGCTGCTGGAAATCCTTCTCGCCGAAATAGGCGGCATCGGGGCCGACCTGGTTGAAGAGCTTGGCGACGACCGTGGCGACTCCGTCGAAATGGCCGGGGCGCGACGCCCCCTCCAGCCCCTCGCTGACGCCGTCGACGCGGATCGAGGTCGCATGACCCACCGGGTACATCACCTCGACGCCGGGCATCCACAACAGGTCGCAACCCGCCTCGGTCAGCATGCGGATGTCGGACTGCTCGCGCCGGGGATAGCGGCCCAGATCCTCGCCCGCGCCGAACTGCTTGGGGTTCACGAAGATCGAGGCCACGACCTTGGTGCCCGGCCGCTTCGCCGCTTCGACGAGCGCGATATGCCCGGCATGGAGCGCGCCCATGGTCGGCACCAGCGCCACGCGCGCACCTTCGGCACGCAAAGCGGCGAGCGCCTCGACCAAGGCTTCGCGATCCCGAATGACTTGCACTGATTTTACCCCTCGTTCCCCAGGCCCAGGGCTTCTATGTAGGGAGGCAACGGGGATCAATAAGGAAGCGACGAGTTGCCGGAACGGCTATCTTCAACGCACGTCATTGTCTTTGCCAATGAAAAAGGCGGCACTGGTAAATCGACGACGGCGGTTCATGTGGCGATCGCGCTGGCCGCGAAGGGCGCGCGCGTGGCGTGTCTCGATCTGGACCATCGCCAGCGGACGGTGGGCCGCTATCTCGACAACCGCGCCGAGACGATCAAGCGCACCGGGCACAAGCTGCCCATGCCGGTCCATGCGACGCATACCAGCCAGACCGAGGAAGGGTTCGAGGAACTCTGGTTCGGCCTGTCGCAGGATGCCGACTTCCTGATCGTCGACACGCCGGGTCGCGACGATCATTTCGCGCGGACGGCGGCGGCGCTGTCCAACACGCTGGTCACGCCGATGAACGATAGCTTCGTCGACTTCGACCTGATCGGCCAGGTCGACCCGGAGACGTTCCAGGTCACGCGCCCCAGCTTCTATTCGGAACTGATCTGGGACGCACGCAAGCAGCGCGCGCGCGCCGACGGCACCACCATCGACTGGGTCGTGCTGCGCAACAGATTGCAGCATATCGAGGCGCGTAACATGCGTCGCGTGTCCGATGCGCTGGTCGACCTGTCGCGCCGCGTCGGCTTTCGCGTGATCCCGGGCCTGGGCGAGCGCGTGATCTATCGCGAGATGTTCCCCAACGGCCTGACCATGATCGACGCCAAGGAATTCGGCGCGATGGGCCTGGGCCATGTCGCTGCGCGCCAGGAACTGCGCGAGATGATGGCCGCGCTGCAACTGCCCGAGGCGGGAGTGGAATTGAGCGCCAAAGAGGCAGACGCCGCCGCATGATGGGGCGCGCATGAAATGGCTGATCGCGCTGGCGGTCATCTGGCTGGTGTGGCGCTATCTGCCGCGCCCGACCCGGCCCAAACCCGCGCCCCGCCTGCCGCGTGACGAGGCGGACGCGCTGGCGATCCTCGACCTGCCGCCGGGCGCGGATGTCGAGGCGATCCGCCAGGCGCATCGCCGCCTGATCGGGCAGGTCCATCCCGATCGCGGCGGCTCGGCCGACCTGACGCGGCGGGTGAATGCCGCGCGCGACCTGTTGCTGGCGCGCCGAGATGATTGAGCGGGTCGCCGCGATCCACCCCGACGCCTGTCGCGAATATGACGTGCGCGGCACCGTGCCCGAGACGCTGGACGAGGGCGCGGCCTATGCGGTCGGGCGCGGTTTCGCCACGCGGGTGCGGCGCGCGGGCGGCACCCGCGTCGTCGTCGGGCGCGACGGACGGCTGAGCTCGCCCAAGCTGGAGGCCGCGCTGGTCGAGGGGCTGACCGACAGCGGCGTCGACGTCATTCGCATCGGCCTGGGCCCCACGCCGATGGTCTATTTCGCCGAAGCGACTTTAGGGGTGGACGGCGCCGTACAGGTAACGGGCAGCCACAATCCCCGCGACGATAACGGCTTTAAGATGGTGCTGCAGCATCGCCCCTTTTTCGGCGAGGACGTGCAGGATCTGGCGCGAATGGCTGCCGCGCGCGACTGGACCGAGGGGGCGGGGACGGTCGAGCAGGTCGACATTCTCGACGCCTATGTCGACCGGCTGCTGGCCGGTTATGCGAGTGGAGCATACCGGATCGGCTGGGACTGCGGCTCGGGCGCATCCGGCCCGGTCATCGAAAAGCTGGTCCAGCGCCTGCCGGGTGAGCATCACACGCTGTTCACCGATGTGGACGGTCATTTCCCGCATCATCACCCCGATCCGACGGTCGAGGCGAACCTAGAGGCGCTGAAGGCACTGGTCGCCGCGAAGCAGCTCGATTTCGGATTCGCTTTCGACGGCGATGGTGATCGGATCGGCGCGATCGACGGACAGGGCCGGGTCATCTGGGGCGACCAGATCCTGATGCTGCTGGCGGGCCCTGCCCTTGCCGAGCATCCCGGCGCGCCGATCGTGGCGGACGTGAAGGCCAGCCAGGCGCTGTTCGACCATATCGAGGCCTTGGGTGGTCAGCCGGTCATGTGGAAGACCGGCCACAGCCTGATGAAGACCAAGATGATCGAGACAGGCGCGCCGCTGGGTGGCGAGATGTCGGGCCATCTCTTCTTCGCGGGCGAATGGTACGGGTTCGACGATGCGCATTATGCCGCGATCCGCTTGCTTCGCAGCGTCTTTCTGGCGGGCCGCTCGATGACCGAGTTGCGCGGGGCGATGCCCGCGATGGTCGATATTCCCGAGACGCGAATCGCGGTGGCCGAGGCGGAAAAGTTCGCGATCGTCGACCGCGTGGCCGCCGCGCTGGCCCGCGACGGGGCGGAGGTCAACGACACCGATGGCGTCCGGGTGCGGACGACGGAGGGCTGGTGGCTGCTGCGCGCGTCCAACACCCAGGCCGCGCTGACCGCGCGCGCCGAAGCCGGAGATAGCGCCGGTCTGGAGCGGGTTTTGGCGGAACTGGACCGCTATCTGGCGGCGGAGGGGGTACACCGATAGCGCCGGGTGTGGCCTTCGACTTCGCTCAGGCTGAAAGTGGTGCGGGGCATTGGGCTTTATCCCAACCTCCGTTCAGCCTGAGCGAAGTCGAAGGCCAAGGGACTCCCTATCCGGGAGTCCCCCAGCATCAAATCTCCCCGATCATCCCGGCCAGCACCTCTAGGCACGACACGCCCAGCTTCGCCGAACGCTCGCCCGACCAGCCATAGACACGATCCGGGTTGGGCGCGTGATCCTTGAACGGCATTTCCAGCGTCACCGACACCGCGCCGAACCGCTCGGCAAGCTGGTTGGTCGACATGGCCAGGTTCGCATTGCCCGCGCTCGACTTCTCATAACCCATCTGGGTCTGGAAATCGGGCGTGTGCGCGGCGAGTCGGCGGCCGAATTCATAGAATTTCGCGCCATGTTCCTCGGTCCAGCTGGGAATCCCCTCGAACCCGGCAATGAAGTTCGCCGGGATCGCCTCGTCACCATGTGCGTCGATCGCGAAGTCGACGCCGGTCTGGTCCATGCGATTGCGCACGCACAACACTTCTGGGCTGCGCTCGGGGGTCGGCTCATGCCATTCGCGGTTGAGGTTCATGCCCGCCGCATTGGTGCGCAGATGCCCGCGCCGCGTGCCGTCCGGGTTCATGTTGGGCACGACATGGACCGTCGCGGCCGCCAGCAGCGACTCGGCCGCCGGGCTGGTCAGCCAGTCGAGCGCACCCTCCATCCACCATTCGGCCATCGATTCGCCGGGATGCTGGCGGGCATAGAGCCATACCTGCTTGGGCCCCGTGCCGAGCCGGAAATAGTCGATCGGCTGGCCGTCCAGCGTCTGCCCGATCTCCTCATGATGCACGCCCCGCGCCGCGATCCGCGCGACCAGATCGCTGTGCCGCTCCATCGTATAGGGCTCGAAATAGGCGAACCAGGCGAGGTCCGACTCGCCCGTCCACTGCCATTCCAGCACGCCATCGGCATAGCTGGTCGGCGTCATCCGCCAATCCTGCCGGTCGGTCGAAGCGCGGACGTGATAGTTGGTCCAGCCATCGGGAAAGGCCGATCCCGCACAATTCAGGATGCGAAAGGTCAGCGTCCGCCCCTTCGCGCCGCCGACGCGAAAGTAGAACCACTGATAGAAGTCCGAATCCTTGTCCTTGACGATCTCCAGGTCGACCCGGTCGCCCTCGATGCCGATGACTCGGATATTGCCGCCGTCGAACGACGCGTTGATGGTCAGCGTCATCGCCTTACTTCACCTCGATCGTACGGCCCGATTCGCCGGGGAATTTGGTGAACAGCGCATCGGCGAGCTTGGTGGCCTGCGCTTTGGCGTCCAGCTTGGCCAGCGCCTGAACCGGCGCGATGTTGCGCGCGCTGCCTTCCCAGATGGGCGACTGGTCGACGCGGCGCTTGATCTGGACCGACAATTCGGTGCCGATGATCTCCTGCGGCTGGCTCTTGCCGATCGGGAAGCTCAGCCCCCCGCCCAGCCCGACGCCGCCGCCACGCCCGCCGGAGAAGCTGCCGCCACCCAGGCCGATCGAGAAGGGCGAGGGACGCGGCGGCCCAAGCCGGTTGGCGCGGGTGAAGGACACGGTGGCGATATAGTCGGGCTGCGCATCGCCCTGCGCCAGCGAATAGCCGTTGCGCAGCAGCGCGGTCTCGACCGCCGCGGCATAGGTCTTGAACTCGATGCTGGCCGGGCCGGTGTTCGACAGCGGCTCGACCCGGATGGTCCCGCGCGCGATCGGCTCGCCCAGGTGATAGCGGATCACCTCGGTCGGGGGCAGGCGCCCGCCCGTGGTGGAACAGGCGGCCAGCGTTCCGGCGGCGGCCGCGAGGATCAGGAGCGAGCGGGCTTTCATGCGTTGAGGACACCTTCAAGGACGTTACGGATGGGCAACGCATGACATATGGCGCTTGATCCGGTGGCGAAAGGGGCCATCGCGGACGTGACCGGGATGTCATGCCCAACCTTGACTTGGACAGCCATTGCCACTAGGCGGCGACGCTTTCCAGATCACCCTCCAGTTCAAAAGAAGCGAATCGATCATGAAGATCCGCAATTCCCTGAAGTCGCTC
>DXIH01000074.1 GCA_019112965.1 Candidatus Sphingomonas excrementigallinarum
CGCGAACATCGGCCACGGTGATCTGCACCGCATACTTGTGCATCTCGACATCGTCATGGCCCAGGATCTCGGCGCAAACCACCGTATCCTGGATGAAATTCTTCGGAACGCCGCCGCCGATCATGAGGAGGCCGGTGGTGCCTGCCTTGATCTTGATGTCGGTCAATTCGCGGAAGTCGGCAATGGCGTCGAGCACCATGTAAGGCTTGCCTTCCTTGGCCCGCTCGACCTGATGCTTCACCAGACCGAAGCCAGCCGACGAATCGACGAAAGCCGGGCAGAAGATCGGCACGTCATGCTCATAGGCGAGCTTGACGAGGCTGTTATCCTTCTTGCCGTGCTCGACGAGATACTTGCCCATCTCGCGGATGAAGGCGCGGCTCGAATAGGGCTTCGGCTCCAGCGAGTCCGCGATCTTGCCGATCGTGTGGTCGCAGTCCTGCAGCTGCTCTTCGTCGATATAGGTGTCGTAGATGCGGTCGATGTAGAGCGAACGCAGCGTATTGTCGTCGGGGATCTCCAGCGCCTGGTAATGCTTGTGGCCCAGGCCCTCGAAGAAATCCATGTCGACGATCGACGCGCCGGTGGCGACGATGCCGTCGATCATGTTCGAGCGCAGCAGCTCGGCATAGAGGTCCATGCAGCCGCCCGCCGAGGTCGAACCCGCGATGACGAGGAAGATCGAGCAGTCCTTGTCGGCCAGCATCTGGTTGTAGATGCCGGTCGCGCGCGCCAGGTCGCGGCTAGTGAAGCTCATCTTGCCCATCGAATCGATGATCGGGCGGGCGTCGAACGAGGTGATATCGATATGCTCGACCACGCTGGAGAGCAGCTCGGCCTTACGGTTGTCGTTGATCGTGTCGGTCATGATGGTTCCATCATCATCGAGAAGCCGTCGTCGTTATTGGGGACGCGGTAACCCGGCTGGCCCGGCTCTGCGCAGAGGCAGTGCCGGTATGCGAAGGGGCCTTATCGCGGTGGATGCCGCAATGCCACCCCATTCCCCTCCCGCCGAAGCGGAAGGGGATAAAGGAGGTGCTAGAGTCGCCGGGTTACAGCTTGACGACGTTGGCGGGCAGCGACGGTTCGGCCTCGTCGCGGTACACCGAGAACATCGGCTCGTCGTCGGTCACGACGAACTCGTGGCAGGTGAAGCCGTTGAATTGGGTGCGCATGGCTTGGCCGTACGCGCCCAGCATCCCGATCTCGAAATAATCGCCGGTGTTCGTGTCCGCAGGCAGCGGGAACGGACCCTGCATGAAGTCGAGGTCGTCGCAGGTCGGGCCCCAGAAGCTGAAGTCCATGTCGCGCGCGTCCGAAGTCGGCTCGCGCAGCAGCTGGACCGGGTACTTCCACCCGATATGCGCCGCATCGAACAGCGCGCCGTAAGCGCCGTCGTTGATGTACAGCTCGTTGCCACGGCGACGCTCGACGCGCACCACGACCGACGAATACTCCGCGCACAGCGCCCGGCCCGGCTCGGCCCAGAGTTCGGCCGAATAGGACACCGGCAAACTCTCGAACGCGCGGTGGATCGTCTCGAAGAAACGCTCCAGCGGCGGCGGGGTCATGCCCGGATAGGCCGAGGGGAAGCCGCCGCCGACATCGATCACGTCGACCGTGACCGCCGCCGCGACGATCGCCGCACGGACGCGCTCCATCGCCGCCGAATAGGCGTCGGGGGTCATCGTCTGGCTGCCGACATGGAAGCAGATACCCAGCGCGTCGGCGACCTGGCGGGTCGCGATCAGCAGGTCCTTCGACTCTTCCAGGCTGACACCGAACTTCGAGCCCAGGCTGAGCTTCGCATATTCGGACGACACGCGCATGCGGACGCACAGGGTCAGGTCGGTCGCACCATTCGTGGCACGGACGATCTTGTCCAGCTCTTCCAGGCTGTCGAGCGAATAGGTACGGACGCCGTGCGTGAAATAGGCCTCGGCGATCGCCTCTTCCGACTTCACCGGATGCATGAAGCAGCAGACGGCCTGCGGGGCGACCGACTTCACCAGACGAACTTCCGCGATCGAGGCGGTGTCGAAATGGGTGATGCCATTGTCCCACAGGATCTGGATCAGATCCGGCGACGGATTCGCCTTCACCGCATACATCGGGCGACCCGGAAACTTCTCGACGAAGAATCGGGCGGCGCGCGCAGCGGCGTGCGGGCGAAGCAGCGTGACCGGATCAGCCGGACGACGCTTGGCGATGTCGATGCCGCGCTCCAGGTTGGAGGGAACGGCGGTCGAGTGGGCAGCTAGCCCCAGCGCGCGATGATTCTGGTGCAACTCAAGGGACCTCCAATTGCCTGACGGCATACGGTGACAAAAAGCTGCCTTGCGGTTGGAAGTCCCATGGGGCAGCGGAGGCGCGAAATAGGGTCCGCTTTTTCGAATGTAAAGCGGTAGAAAGGGCGTCGGAGATAAAAAGTGACAATCTTAAGACAGCCTACCAAAGCAGGGGTCCGCGACGCCGCCGAAAAGATCGCCCGCATCCTGCCGATGTCACCCATATTTCCATTGAATATCAATGGGAAGACGGTGACTTTCAAAGCGGAAAATCTGCAACCTGTCGGCGCGTTTAAACTCCGCGGCGCATGGCACCGATTAACCGCGCTGGACGAGGTTTCGCGGGCGCGCGGCGTGGTCGCTTTTTCCTCCGGCAATCATGCGCAGGGAATCGCCTGGGCCGCGCGCCGATTGGGGATCGCGGCGACGATCGTGATGCCCGCCGACGCGCCGCCATCCAAGCGGGAGGGTACGTTGGCGCTGGGTGCGGAGATCGTCGATTACGATCGCGCGACCGAAAGCCGCGAACTGATCGCGCGCCGCCTGGCCGAGGCGCGGGGTGCGACGCTGGTACCCAGTTTCGACGACCCCTGGGTGATCGAGGGACAAGGCTCGGCGGGTATCGAGGCGGCGGCACAGATGGCCGCATTGGGCCTGCCCGCGCCGACCCATGTGGTGTCGCCGTGCGGCGGCGGTGGACTGGCAGCGGGTCTGACGCTGGCGCTGCCCGAGGCGAAGGTTACGGTAGTCGAACCGGAAGGTTGGGACGATATGCGCCGCTCGCTGGAGGCGGGATGGATCGAGCCGGTGGGCGACAATCCGCCGCCGACCGCCTGCGATTCGCTCCAGACGACACGCGTATCGCCGCTGACCTTCGAGGTGTTGGCGCGCCGGGGTGCGGAGGGTGTGGCGGTCAGCGAGGCGGACGTCGCAGCGGCGCAGCGGTTCGCGGCGGAGCGGCTGCGACTGGTGGTCGAGCCGGGCGGCGCGGTGGCGCTGGCTGCGCTGTTGACGGGCAAGGTCACGCCGACGGACGGAATGCTGGTCCTGCTATCGGGCGGCAATGTCAACCGTGCGGCCTATGCCCGGGTGTTGGCGGGCTGATGGAGGGTATCGCGAACGCCGCGCCGGGTCTGGCGATGCTGGCCGCCTTTGCCTGTGTGGCAGGGGGTGTCGTCACGATCCGGCGCGGGGATCGGCGCAAGGGCGTGTTGATGCTGGTGATGGCCGTGGTGTTGGTGGGAAATGTCCTGATCTGGACGATGTGACTCCTCCCCGGCACGGGGAGGTGGCAGCACGAAGTGCTGACGGAGGGGGGCTTCCTCATCGGACACACCTGGTGGCGATGCCCCTCCACCATGCTTCGCATGGTCCCCCTCCCCGTGCCGGGGAGGATCAAAACAGCCGCGCCAGGCTGCGCTCCAGCATCAGCATCTGCCACAAAGTCCGGCCATGCTCGGCGCGCCCGCTGCGGTGGTCGGCCGCCAGTTGACCGACTTCGGTCAGATCGAACCAGCCGGTTTCCCGCAACAGTCCGGACTTCTCCAGCCGCGCCGCCTCATCCGCCAGCGCGCCGCGGAACCACGCACTGATCGGCGTCACGAACCCCATTTTGGGCCGGTAGAGGATATCGCGCGGCAGATAGGGCTCCAGCACCTTCTTCATCAGCCACTTGCCCTGGCCACCCCGCAACCGCATCGAAACGGGCAGGCGCGCGGCATATTCGACCAGCCGGTGGTCGAGCAGCGGCTCGCGCGCTTCTAGCCCGACCGCCATCGACATGCGGTCGGTCTTGGTCAGGATGTCGCCGGGCAGCCAGATCTTCATGTCCGCATATTGCACCCGGTCGATGGCATCGCGCGCGGGTGCGTCGCGCATCGCGGCGATATAGCGATCCTCCGCCCGGTGTCCGCCCAGCGCCGCCTTCGCCTCGGCGGAGAATAGCCGCGCGCGCGCCTCAGGCCCCGTCACGCCGACCGCGCGAGCATAGGCCTCCGCGCCGTCCATCCCCAAGGCCTGCAGCGTCGTCTTGGCGCGAAGGGGGCGCGGCGCCCAGTCGGCCTTGGGATAGAGGCGACCCAGTGTCCCGAACACGCTGCGGCGAAACTCCGCCGGGAACAGACCGCGCACCCGCTCCTCGCCCGCATGGAAGATGTGGCGGCGATAGCCCATCAGGATTTCGTCGGCGCCGTCTCCCGCCAGCGCGACCGTGACATGCTGGCGCGCCATCTCGCACAGGCGATAGGTGGCCAGTGCCGAGGCATCGGCAAAGGGCTCGTCGAACTGCGCGACCAGCGTGTCGATCAGGGCGAAGTCGTCCGGCTGGACCACTCGCTCGGCATGGTCGGTGGCGAAGCGCTGCGCGATGATACGGGCATGGCTGCGCTCGTCCAGGCCCGCTTCGTCGAAGCCGATGGTGCAGGTGCGGACGGCACGCGGGGATGCCTCCGCCATCAAGGCGACCACGCCCGAGCTGTCGACGCCGCCCGACAGGAACGCGCCCAGCGGCACATCGGCGACCATGCGGCTGACCACACCCTCGCGCATCCGGGCCAGCAGTCCTTCGCCCAGCTGCGCGGCCGACCCGCCTTCGCGGTTGGAGAAGTCGACGTCCCACCATTGGCGTGGGGCGGGGATGGCGCGTCCGCGCTCGATCAGCAGGAAATGCCCGGCGGGCAGCTTGTGGATACCGGCCACGATACTGGCGTCGTCGGGCACATAGCCAAAGGCCAGATAATCCTCGACCGCGCGGATATCGGGGCGGCGGCGGAACAGTGGATGCGCCAGCACCCCCTTCATCTCCGAGGCGAAGGCGACCGCGCCGTCGGGCAGCTCGGCCCAGTGGAGCGGCTTCACCCCCAGTCGGTCGCGCGCCAGGAACAGCGCTCCGGCCTTTGCGTCATGCACGGCAAAGGCGAACATGCCGACCAGCCGGTGGAGCATCGACGGGCCCCAATGCCGCCAGCCATGGACCAGCACTTCGGTATCGCCATCGGTGTGGAACACCGCACCCTTGGCGCGCAATTCCTCACGCAACTCGCGGTAGTTATAGATTTCGCCGTTGAAGCAGACCGCGACCTCGCCATCGACCATCGGCTGGGGCGAACCCGCCACGTCGATGATCGACAGCCGGGCATGGGCGAAACCGACGCCGGGCGCGGTCCAGATCCCCTGCCCGTCCGGCCCACGATGCGCCTGCGCGCCGATCATCGCGCGCAGCCGGGCGGGATCGACCGGCTTGGGCGTGGCGGGATGGAAAAGACCGGCGATACCGCACATGGGGGTTCAGCGCCTTCCCGTCAGCCGGTCGGCAAAGGCGTCGACCGGCCCCAGCGCGCGGACGAAGGCTTGAATCGCGCGCGGGTCGTCGCCCTCGCTCGACACATGCACCGCCACCGCCGTCTGGCGCTGCCCCAATAGCCGGGCCTTCATCGTTTCCAGTTTCACGCGCCGCATATCCGGGGTCAGCGTATCGCCGATCCGATACCATGTCGCAACGTCGCGCTCGACCGGCTGTCCGGTCGGCCCGGTGGTGGTCAGCCGCATGGCATCGCCGCCCGCGATGTCGCCCAGATCGGCGACGCGAATCCAGCGATCATCCTCGTGCAGCACGCCGGTCCCGAACGCGCCCAGCTTGCCGCCCTCCTGCTGGCGGGCGAAGACGCCCACGGCCAGATCGACCTGATGGCCCTCGCCGTCGCGATAGCTGCGCAAGAGCACGGCATCCGCACCGGGATAGTTCGGGCTCCAGGGCGTCAGCTGCTGCACCGGGGTCCAGCCGGGCACATCGGGCATCGCCATGTTGCCGGGCAGGACCGCCGCGCGCGATCCGGCGAAACCGCTCCAGCTGGGGAAGACCGCCGCGATCGCCACCGCCAGCAGCGCGGCGATCAGCGGGTCGATCCGGCGGCGCGGCATGGCCGACAGCCGTGCCGGGTCGAAGGCCGGGTCATCGGGCGAGCGGTCGAAGAACTGCCACCCGATCGCGAGTACCGCCGCCATGACGATCGCGAAGAACACCCATCCGAAGACGATATGGTCGAACCCGCCCGCCACCTCGATCGAGGTCTTGTCGGCGGCGAAGATCGTCCCCCAGGCCCGCACGCCATTGGCCAGCACCGGCACGATCAGCGACACGACCATGAAGATCGCGCGCCGCCAGGGCGAACGGAAGCACAGATTGGCGACCAGTGCGGCGAAGGCGACCATGGCGAGTACGAACTTCGATCCCGAACAGGCCTCCGCCACCTCGAACCAGTATCGGCCCGCATGGATCAACACGCCGTCGGCCGAAGCGGGAATGCCGCTCCAGTCGAGCAGCGGCATCACGATCGATACGGTGACCTGCTGGAGCGGCCTTTCCAGTTCGGCACCGAACGGCACCAGGAACCAGGCATAGGCGAGCGGGAACAGCATTCCCCGGGCCACCATCGGCCCGAGCAGCGTCAAGACCGCCCCTTCCAGCATCGCGACCAGTCCCAGATGGCGGACCAGCGCGACGGTCGCGGACTCGCCGAGCAGCCAGAGCAGCCCGCCGCCCGCCACCGCGAACAGCCCCGGCCACCAGGCGGTCGGGGTCAGTCGCGACAATTCTACCCGGCGCTGCCAGATCAGCCAGCCGACGACCGGCCCGATGAACAGGCAATGCCCATAGGTGGTGCTGGTCCACCAGATATCGACCAGATGGGCGACATCGATGCGAAACAGCAGCAGGACGAACAGCGCCACCCCGGCCAGCAGCGCGAGATGATAGGGCCAGCGCCCCTGCCCCGGCCCGACCTGTTCCTCCGCGCCTGCCATGTCCCCTGCGCTCACGATGCGATGTTCCCCAGCAGTCGGTCGAGTGGCGCCAGCCGCGCCGTCCAGTCATAGCGCGCCAGCACCCGCGCCCGCGCCGCGCCGTTGTCGACCGGGCCGTTCAGAGCGGCAATGACGTGATCGGCAAAGTCGTGGTCGTTGCCTGCGACCGCGATCGTGCCGCCATGGTCGATCCCTTCCGCCGCGGCCACCGACGCCACGATGGGCCGCGCCATCGCCATCGCCTCCAGCAGCTTGTTCTGGATACCGCGCGCCAGATCGAGCGGGGCGACACAGACGGCGGCGCGGGCCAGCCAAATCCGAGTATCGGGCACCTCCCCGGTCACGAGCACCGCATCGCTGGCGAGCCGCCGCACCGCCGGGGTCGGCGCGCGGCCGACATTGGCGAAGCGTGCCGCCGGACAGGCCTTGCGGACCAGCGGCAGGATATGCTCGGCAAAGCGCGTTACCGCGTCGATATTGGGGCGGTAATCCATCTGCCCGGTGAAGACGATCAACGGGCCGTCATATTCGCCGGGATCGACGATAGCGGGATCGTAGTGCGCGGCATCGATACCGTTTTCGACCGCCAGAACATGGCCGCGCCCGCCACCGGAGCGGAACAGCGCCGCCTCGGCTTCGCTGACGAACAGGGTCGCGGCGACGGACTGTGCGACGTAACGCTCATAGCGGCCGAGCAACCGGGCTTCGCGCTTCAGGACGGAGCGCATGCCTGGCACGGCGGTTTGCGCGAGGCTGGCGAATTTGGCGGAGTCGACATCGACCATGTCCATGATCGTCGGCTCGGCCCCGCGATACTGCGCCATCTGGCCGGAGAAGATATAGGTCGCGGCGATCGGATGTCGCGCCCGCACATCCGCCACCGCGCGGGTCATCCCGGGATGAGCAAAGGCCGTCAGCGATACGGGCTTGCCGGTCACCAGCGCCTGTACCCCCGCCACGGGCATCGGTTTGGTGCGGCGCAGGATGTGATGGCTGGCGAGTTCGGCGCGAAGCTCGGGCGGCAGTTCCTCTTCCGCCGCCTGTTCGGCGAAGGCGCAGAGATGGACGCGCCAGTCGCGGGCCAGATGGCGCAGCACATGATAGCTGCGGATCTTGTCGCCGCGATCGGGCGGAAAGGGCGCACGGTGCGCGAGGAACAGCAGGTCCTTCAACCCAGACCCCGCGCGATCGGCGGCCCGACGATCTGCGCGACACGGACGGGCAGACGCTTCCACACCGCGATCATCAACGCATATTTGGGGTTGAGCGGATTGATCGCGCGCGGGCCGTGAACGCTGCGGCTGGCATAGACCAGCGGCTGCCCCTCGAACCCCCAATTCTTCTTGAACGCCGCGGCCCCCGTCCCGACCTTCGAGCGGCCGAAATCGAAGCTGTGGCACCCGCGCTGCCGGGCGTGGCGCATCAGCGCGAAATACATCAGGTCATTGGCGCGCAAGCCCCGCGCCGCCTGCGTGCCCCCACCCCAATAGGGATAGACGGTGCCGCCATGATAGAGGTTGAGCACGCTCGCCACCGCCCGTCCGCCGTGCCGCACGGTCAGCACATCGGCGTCGAGCCGCGCCACCGCCTCGCGAAATAGCTTCGCGGGAAAGACGGGTGTGCCGAGATTGCGGACGGACTCGGCATAGACGCGGTAATGCTCGGCCAGCATCCGGGGATCGCGGCCGGTGACGACCTCCAGATCCTGCGCCAGCGCCTTGCGCAATTCGGCGCGTTGCTTGCGGGGAACGGCCTTCATCTCGGCCTCGTCATCCGCCGCGATGGGCCGGACGAACCCCAGATAGCTCTCCGCATCGGCCGTCCAGCCGTCCGGCAGGGGGCCGCCACGCAATTCGACCGACTCGATGCCCTTGTCGCCAGCCAAGGCCCAGGCCGCCTCCGCCAATGCGTCGACGCCTTCGCCCAGCACGCCGCCATCGACACCGAAGCCGGTCGACACCATCGCCGCACCAAATAGCGGCGAGCGGATTTCGCTGAGCGGCAACGCGCCGATGATCGCGCCGTCCGCTCGTTCCGCGAGCAGATAATGCGCCGTCTGGCCGCACCCTTTCGCGCCAGCCTTCAGCCAGCCGGTCAGATGGAAGGGCGTTCCCTCCGCCTGTCCCGCGACAAAGGCGTCGATCCGCGCGCACTCGGCCTCGCTCGCCAGATCGGCGACGCGGATCGTCGGCGCCAGGGCGCTCATGCCAGCCGCGCCGCTTCCTCGGCCGCGACCTGATCGACCCGGCCCCAGTCATGACGGCCGAGCAGCCCGCGCAGCTTGCCCGCCATCGCGCTCAGGCGGCTGTAATGACGGATGCGCGAGCGGAGCGGCGCATGGGCGACGCGTGGCTGGTCGGGATCGACTTCCCAGGGGTGGAAATAGAAGATCGCGCCGTGGCGGTCGCGATTGACCTGCCCCACCGCGATATCGGTCAGCTTGGCGGGCAGCATCCGAAAGAAACCACCGCCGGTCGCCAGCCGCCTGCTACCCCATTGCCCCACCGTCACCGGCAGCTCGATCAGGTCGGCATCCGTCAGCGGCCGCCAGGCATAGCGCGGCGACTCGGCCCAGCCATAATGGTCGTGGCGTAGCGGCGCGACGCTGGAGGAATAACGATAACCCGCCTCCGCCAGCACGGGATGCGCCCAGGGGGTGCGCGTGTCGATCGAGAAGCTCGGAGCGCGATATCCGGTGACGGCCTGGCCGCTGGCATCCTCGATCGCTGCCTGGGCGCGGGCCAGATCGGCGCGGAACTGGTCGGCGGTCATGGTGAAGACGCGCTGATGGTCCCAGCCATGGCTGGCCATCTCATGCCCCGCATCGACGATCCGGCGGATCAGCCCCGGATGGCGATGCGCCACCCAGCCCAGCGTGAAGAAGGTCGCGCGCGTCCCCGTCTCGGCGAACAGCGACAGGACGGCATCGGTATTGGCCTCGACCCGGCTGTCCAGCCGGTCCCAGTCACCCTTGTCGATCGTCCGCTCGAACGCCCCGACCTGAAACCATTCCTCGACATCGACCGACATGCCGTTGAGCGGCAATGTCTTTGCCTGGGATCCCACCTTATCTTCAGGCGGCATGGCCCCAGGCTCCCGGTCGGATCGTGGCACCGGCTTCGCGACGGACCTCGCCGCGATTGTCGATCTCGGACCAGTCGACCAGCAGGGTCAGCACACGGCGCAAAGCCGCCTCCTGCTGTTCCAGCCGGGCTTCGAGTTGCGCGACACGCGTTTCCAGCGCGGCGACCGGCGACGGTTCGGCGGCGGGCGCGGGCTTTTCCTCCACGACCGGCGGCGGGGGTGCGGCAGGCTCGGGGATCGGACGCAGCGACACGGGCTCGGGCGCGGGCGGCGGAGCGACGACACGGTGCGTGCCGCGCGGCGCCTCCGGGCTCTCGGCCATGACGCGGGTGATCGGATCGGCAGCATGGCCGTTCAGATTCAATCCGCTTCGCAGCGTGCCCGCCGAGAACAGCGGATCGCTCAGCCGTGCGGATGTGTTGAAGATCGGCGCCACGGGTTCGGGCTCGGCCGCGATCGGCATCGGGGCCTCGCGCCCTGCGCCCATATCGGCGGCCATGTCGGCGGCGACGCTCTCAACCGTCTGGCGGCCGATCAGCTCGACTCCCTCGATCGCGGCCTGCAACAGGACGCGGCCCGCCAGCACGTTCAACCGGCGCGGCACGCCGCCGGATGCGTCGTAGAGCGCGTCGAAGGCATCGGCGGCGAAATCGGGCCGCCCCGTCCAGCCCGCGACCGCCAGGCGGTGCGCGATATAGTCGGGGACTTCCTCGGGCTCCATCGGGTCGAGGTGATGGATGGCGATGACGCGCTGGCGCAGCTGCTCGACGGCGGCCGAGCCGAGCAGACGCTCGCGAAATTCGGGCTGTCCGACCAACAGGATCTGAAGCAGCGCATGGCCGCCCGCCTGGAAATTGGACAACATGCGGAGTTCTTCGAGCGAGGCGAGCGGCAGCGCCTGCGCCTCGTCGACGATGAGCAGGATGCGGCGCCCTTCGCGCGCGACGCCGTTCAGCGCGCGCTCGATCGCGGTGAGCAGCGCGGCCTTGGTCAGCCCTTGCGCATCGACGCCCAACTGCCCGGCCAGCACACGCAACAGGTCCTGCGGCTCGACCGCGGTCGACACGATATGCAGGACGCGCAGCCGCTTGGTGTCCAGCGTCTCGACCAGATGGCCGACCAGCGTGGTCTTGCCCGCGCCGACATCGCCGGTGATGACGATAAAGCCCTCACCCTGCGCCAGCCCATAGCCCAGATAGGCCATCGCCTTGCCATGGGTCGCCGTCTGGAACCAGAAACGTGGGTCCGGCGTCAGTTGAAACGGGCGTTCGCCCAGACCGAAATGGGTCTCGTACATCATCGTGCCTTTCGGCCGGTCAGAATTGATACCGTGCGGCGATCAGGGCCTGTGCCGACAGGGCACTGGACAGGTCGCCGACCTGGAAGTGGTACAATCCAACCGACGCGGTTGTTCCGAGCCGACCGAAGTTGCGGTAATAACTGGCGGTCGTCCCCAGCGATACCACGTCCTCGGCTCCCGCCAACCTAGAGACGTAATAGTTAACGAAGCCATTAACGTTAAGCCCCGAATTGGGACCAAAGGCACGACCGAGGAAAATCTGGCCGTAATAGCTGTCGTCCTCCACGCCCGACACGATCAGGCCTGGCGCCTCGTCGGGCGCGAACAGGCGGCGGCTGGTATAGCCCAGCCCGACGCCCATGGTGGAACGCCCCCGCTGGTACGACACCGCCATGTCAAACCCGCGCGCCCGGTAGACCGCGGTCTGCACCGATTGCAGCGCGCCGTTCAGGCATCCGCCCGGCGACGTGCCGCCCGCCGAGAAGGTGCAGCCGTTGAACTGCTGCGCAAAGGCATCGCGCGTCTCGACGAAATTGGTGGGCAGCGCGGACAGGCCGTTGCGCAACTGACGCCCGAAGGTCTGGATGCCGTCATAGAGCGCCGCCTGGAAGACGATGTCGCGGGATGCCTGGTAACGGGCCAGGCCGGTGACGCTAAGCGAGCCGTAACGCTCGCCGACATGCCCCTCGACCGAGGTGCGGCGATCAGGTCGCCAGATCACGCCCGCGTCATAATACACGCCGTCCGTGCGATAGGCGATGCGGCGCGGGCCGGTGGGATTGGTGATGAACCGGCCCCGGCTGTCGACCAGCGGGCGACCGGCGGCGTCGACCTCCGGGTCGCGCTGGCTCGATTCGATGCGCTCGTAGCCGACACCGGCGGTCACCGCGACATAGGGCGAAATGGGCTTCAGCACGTCGCCGCGCACGAACCAGCCTTCGTAACGCTGGGAGAGTTGCCCGGCATCGTCGCGCTCATAGGCGGCGTTGGCCGACAGGCCGACGGGCGCGACGGCACCGGGCCGTGCGGTGGCGCTGACCGTCGCGATCTGGTTCCAGCTGTCGCTGAAATAGTCGAGCCGGGGCTGCCCCGGCGCCAGCCCGCCCAGCCCCGGCGTTTCGGCGCGCGTATAGCCCAGCCGATAATTCGCTCCGATCTGCACCGGCCCCGCCCGCGTGGTGAGCGAAGGCCCCGCAAAGACCGAATAGATTTGCGAGATATTGGCGACATCGCCGACCAGCACGCCGGGGGCCGCGCCCCGGATATCCGCACGCGTCCGCGTCGCCAGCGCACCGGCGTCCAGCCGCAATTCGCGCGTCAGGGCATAGGACCCACGCGCCAGGCCGCTATGGATATCCCCGTCCCCCGCCCGGTCGCCCCAGCCGATGCGGTGCTCGTAACGATAGCTGACCTGGCCCTGCGCCCGTGCGGTCTGCACCTGCGCGTTCACGCCCGCCGCCAGCGTCGTATAGGTCACGGCATCGCCGCGCGTCAGATCGGCGACGAGGACCTGTCCCAGCTCGACATAGGGGCTGACTTGTGCGCGGCGACGCTGGGGCACGGCGGCGCGTGATCCGTCCGCCGCCGCCGCCGTCTGGTCGGTGGTGGTCGCACCCGGCGTAGCGGAAGCAGAGCCCGGCACGGCGCCCCCGGCCAGCGGCGCGCCCTGCATCTGCGCGGCGACCGCGCTCGGCCACACGGCCAGCGTGCAGATCATGACCGTCAGGGTGGGCCGCATCCCCATCACGATGCGCCGTCTTTCCCATATTTGCCATAATAGCCGAACCGGCGGCTGCCCGGCACAAAGGCGACGCTGTTCAGCACCAGCTGGATATGATCGCACGCATCGAGCAACCCGATCGCCGCGGTCAATTCGCTCTCCGGCGTACGATCCGCGCGAACCACCATCATCACCTGCCCCGCCAGCATCGCCAGCACCGAGGCGGGCGACGCGGCCAGCACCGGCGGCGAGTCGAAGATCACCAACCGGCGCGGATTGGCGGACAACAGCCGCTGCAGCACGGCGCGCGTCCGTGCCGAGGCCAGCAACTCGGTATCGTTCGCCGTCCGCGTGCCGCAGGGCAGTACCGCCAGGTGCGGCACGTCGGTCTGCATCACCAGCGACTCGACATCGATCTGGCCGTCGACCAGCGCATCCAGCAGCCCCGGCCCCTCCGACAGCCCCAGCCGCCCCAGCACGTCGGGCTTGGCGACATCGGCGTCGACCAGCAGCACCTCGGTATCGCGTTCCGCCGCCAGCGACAAAGCCAGGTTGACCGAACAGAAGGTCTTGCCGTCCTGAGGTCGAGCAGAGCACACGAGGACGACCCGCGCCCTGTCCTCGTCACCGCCGTCGAACAGACGCTGGCTGGTGATGATGAGCTGGCGCTTGACCAGCCGGAACTCCTCCGCCAGCGGCCCGATCGGCGCGCCGGGCACGATCATCCCGTTTTCCGCCAGCATCGCGCGGTCGACCATCGCGACATCGGAGATGCCGGGATCATATTCCGTGGCCAGGAACTCGTCATCGCCGGGGCGCGCCAGGAACTCGGCCGGGATCGCGCTCAGCGAGGGGTCGATGGGAGCGGGTTCGACAAAAGCGGGTTCGGGCTCCTGCAGCGAAATCGGCGGGGCCGCATCGATCGGCCCGGCGGGCGGCGTCCATTCCGCCCCCTCGGGCTCGGGTAGCGGCTCGGGCGCAGGCGCGTCGTGAAGCTCGGGCACACGGACATAGGATTGGAAATCATACACATTCGCCGCCCGTTCGAGCAGCGAAGGTTCCCGGCGGGGTCTGGAGGGTTTCACCGTTTCGTTCACGCGGCCATTCCCCGCTGTAATAGCTCGATTGCCAGGACCATCCCATAGGCCGCGCCCAGTGCCGCCGTCCCGCCAAGGAACAGTTTCATCCGCCGCGCCCGCGCCGTCGCCTGGTTGCGCGTGACGACTTCGCCGATCGCGCCGATCACCGGCATCCCCAGCGTTCGCTGGAGCGATTCCGGCGTGGTGAAGGTCTGGCGCAGCTTGGACAGGGCAAAGGCCGATCCGACCCCCAGCCCCAATCCGGCCAGGAACACGCCGCTGAGCAACAGCAGGCGGTTCGGCGAGGCGGGCGCGCGCGGATAGGTGGGCGGATCGATCACGCTGAAGCGCATCGAGTCGGTCTGGTTCTGCGCCTGACCACGCAGCGCAACCTGCTCACGTTGCCGCAGCAGCTGGTCGTAACTGTCTTTCAGAACCTGATAATCCCGGTCGATCGCGCCTTGCGCGGCGGCGGCCTGCGGATCGGTCGCCAGGCTGGCGTTCAGGCGATCCAAGTCGTTCTGCAACTGGCTCTTGCGGATCTTCAGGCTGGCGAGCTGAGACTGTTTTTCCGCCGCCATCGACTGGAGCGACATGTAGAGCGGATTGGGCTGGCCCGCCGGTCCCGCCCCTGCGGGCTCGGCCTTTACCGCGGCCTGGGCGGCGGCCAGCTGGTTCTTCAGCGCGATGACGTCGGGATGGTTCTCGGTATAGCCGCGCGCCCGCGCATCGGCGAGCTGGCCCTGAATCGCCGCCAACCGCGCGCGTGCCGGGCTGACCGCGACGCCGCCGCCTTCGCTCACCGTCCGGGGAGTGCCCGCCAGCTGGCCCTGCACGGCCGCGACGCTGGACTGTGCCGCCGCCAGATCGCTGTCGACCTGCGCCATCTGCGAGCGGGCAAGGCCGATCCGGTCGGCGACCGATCCGGTGCCCGGCAGGCCGCCCGCGAACTGGTTCAGATATTGCGCGCGCTTGGCCTCGGCGATCTGAAGCTGTTTCTGGCGTTCGTTCAACTGCTTGTCGAGAAAGGCCAGGCTCTGGCTGGTATTGTTGCGATCACCCATCAGGTTGGATTCGACAAAGATGTCGATCAGCTTCTGGGCGACCTGCTGCGCCAGCTTGGGGCTGGACTGGGTGACGGTCAGCTGGAAGATCGTGTCCTGATGGTTCTCGATCTTGATCGCCTGCGCCAGCTGCGCGACCCGCGCCGCGACATCGGCGTCGCTCGACACCGTGCTGGCCAGGTCGGTGCCGCGCACCACCTTTTGCAGGTTGATCGCCGAGATCAGCGTCTGGCGGACCTGATCGACCGAGTCCATCTGGCTGTTCGGCCCCGTCGACATGCCATCGGGCAGCAATTGCGAATTCTGGACCGCGATGCGCGCGCGGGATTCATATTTGCTGGGAATCTGGGCGACGAACAGCCACCCCAATATGCACACGGTCGACGCCACCGCCAGCGCCAGCCAGCGGCGTATCCATATCGCGTGGATCGCGATCCTGATCTCGTCCTGAATGCTCGACACCCGCGCGCTGCCTCAGAACATCGATTCGGGGATGATGATGACGTCGCCCGGCTCCAGCCGGACATTGGCGCTCGAATCGCCCTTGCGCAGCAGGTCGTTGATCTGGAGCGCATATTCGCGCTGCTTGCCGCTATCGCGATCGGTGCGCACCAGCTTCGCCTTATTGCCCGCCGCGAACTGGTTCAGTCCGCCCACCGCGATCATCGCGTCGAGCAGCGTCATGTTGGCGCGGTAGGGGATCGACGCGGGCCGCTCGGTCGCGCCGACGATGCGCACCTGCTGGCTATAGGTGCCGGAGAAATTCTCGACGATCACCGACACGATCGGGTTGGAGACATATTCCGACAGCGCCTTTTTCAGGTCGTCGGCGAGCATCGCGGGCGTCTTGCCGACGGCGGGCATGTCGTTGACCAGCGGCGTGGTGATACGGCCGTCGGGGCGCACCTGCACCTTGGTCGACAGGTCGGGATTGCGCCAGACGAAGATGTTCAGGGTATCGAGCGGGCCGATGACATATTCCTCGCCCGGCTGTTCCTTGCGCGCGACATAACCGGCGGACGGCAGCTCGGGCTTCTTCACGGCCGTCGAGCAGGCGGTCAGCGTCGAGGCGCAAAGGCCTGCGAACAAGAGGGGGCGGGCGAACGATGCCATGCGAACGTTACTCCTGAACCCTTCGCCTCCCAGGGTACGGAGACAAAAGGCAAATTGCGCAATATCGCTATGCCACCCAAGAGGTGAACAGAGCGTTATGCCGATCCGCCGATAATCTCGTCGGCCGGGGGATGTCCCAGAAACGCCGCAGGGCTGGCCGTCGCTCCGTAGGCACCCGCCAAAAAGATCGCGACGATATCGCCGACCCGCGCCGCAGGCAGCGCGACCCGGTCGCCCAGCCGGTCGAGCGGGGTGCAAAGCGGCCCGACGACCGATACCGTTTCCACCGCCTCGGCCCCCATCGCATGGGCGACCGCCAGCGGATAATTGCGCCGGACGACGGTGCCGAAATTGCCGCTGGCCGCCAGCTGGTGATGCAACCCGCCGTCGAGGATCAGGAAGGTCTCGCCGCCGCTGTCCTTGCGATCGATGACGCGCGCCAGATAGACCCCGGCCTCCGCGACCAGCCAGCGGCCAAGCTCGATGGCGAAGCGGCTGTCGGCCAGGATCGCCGGGCGCGAGGCGAGCGCCTGTTCCAGCGCCTGCCCGACCGTTTCGACCGGCAACGGCTTGTCCCCGGCGAAATAGGGTACGCCGAACCCGCCACCCAGATTGACCAGCGGCGGCGCGTGCCCCGCCTCGTCCGCCAGCCGGGCGGCCAGCGCGATGGTGGCGGCCTGCGTATCGATGATCGCCTGCGGATCGAGCGCCTGGCTGCCCGCATAGATGTGAAAGCCGCGCCAGTCGGCACCCGCCGCGATCAGCTCGCGCACCAGTGCGGGCACCCGCTCGGCATCGATGCCGAAGGGCGATGGCCGCCCGCCCATCTTCATGCCCGAGCCGCGCAGCTCGACATCGGGGTTCACCCGAACCGCCAGGCGCGGGCGCACGCCCAGCCCATCCGCGATCGTCAGCGCGCGATGGGCCTCGCCCTCGGACTCCAGGTTGAGGGTCACGCCTGCGCTGATCGCGGCCGTCAGCTCGGCATCGCGCTTGCCGGGCCCTGCGAAGCTGATCGGCTTGCCCAGCGGCGACACCTTGGCGAGTTCGCCCGCCGAAGCGACGTCGAACCCGTCGACCATGGGCGCCATCGCCGCCAGCAACGGTGCGAAGGGATTGGCCTTGATTGCGTAATGCAGGTCGATCGACGGGAAGGCGGCGCGAAACCGTGCGACGCGGCTGGCGACGATCGTGGGGTCATAGACGAAGACCGGCCCTTCCCGGCCCTCCATCCACGCGCCAGCGCTCTGCCCGGCGATGGTCAGCGCGCCTGTCTGCGCGGCGAATTCGGGCGGGATCGGCCCCATCGGCTTCATGAGGTCGTATCCTTGTCGGTCCAGTCCCGGCGCAGCGCGGCGCGGTCCAGCTTGCCATTGGCGTTGCGGGGCAGCGTCTCGGCCCAGGCGATGTGCGACGGCTGCATGAAGTTGGGCAGGTCGCGCTTCAATCGACTGCGAAGTGCTGGCTCTTGCGCCGGGTCACCGCCCAGCACCAGGACGATCCCCTGCCCCTGCGCCTCGTCGGGGATGCCGAAGGCCACCGCCTCGCGCGCCTCGCCACCGGCCAGCGCCGCTTCCTCGATCTCCTGCGGGCTGATCCGGTTGCCCGCGACCTTTATCATCTCGTCATCGCGTCCGACGAAGCGGAGCAGGCCGTCCGCCCCCTCGACCACCGTATCGCCCGACCAGACCGCACGCGCATGGTCCGGTGTCGGGCGGAAGCGCTGCGCGGTTCGTTCGGCATCGCGCCAATAGCCCTGCGCGACGAGCGGCCCGGCATGGACCAGCTCTCCCGGCTCGCCCGGTGCCGCACGGCTGCCATCGGGGCGCAGCACCATCACCTCGGCAAAGGGAATGGCGCGGCCGATCGCATCGGGATGCGTATCGATCAGCGCGGGGTCGAGATAGGTCGAGCGGAAGGCTTCGGTCAGGCCGTACATCGCATAGAGGTCCGCCGCCGGGAACAGCGCCCGCAATCCCCGCACCAGCCGCGGGGTCAAAGCGCCCCCCGAATTGGTCAGCCGCCGGATCGAGGCGACGGCCTCCTGCGGCCAGTCGATACCCAGCAATTGTGTCCAGAGCGGCGGCACCCCCGCCAGCGTCGTCGCACCGTGGCGCGCGATCGCCTTCACTACGTCGCGCGGGGTCAGATAGTCGAGCGGCGCGACCGCGCCCCCGGCGACCCAGGTCGAAAACAGCTGGTTCTGGCCATAATCGAAGCTGAAGGGCAGCGCGCCCAGCACCCGATCATTGGGCGCCAGCTTTAAATAATGGGCGACCGATACCGCGCCGTACCAGAGATTGGCATGGCTCAGCATCACCCCCTTGGGCCGCCCCGTCGAGCCGGAGGTGTATAGGATCGCCGCCAGCGCATCGGTATCGGCCGCCGACCGGGGCAAGGCATCGCCCTCACCCGCCTCGGTCATAACCGGCACGCCTTGCGGGACATCGCCCGCCTCCAGCGTCGCGGCGCGCGCGGCCTGGGTCAGCAGCATCGCCGTGCCGCTATCGGCCAGGATATGCGCGACCTGGCCGCGCTTGAGCAGCGGGTTGATCGGCACATGGACCAGCCCCGCACGCGGCGCGGCCAGCGGCATCAGCGCGGCGGTGCGGGTCTTGGGCAGCCAGCTTGCCACACGGGCGCCGGGTAGGAAACCCTGCGCCGCCAGCCATCCCGCCAGCCGCGCGACCGCGTCTTCCGCTTTCGCAAAGCTCAGTCCGCCATCGCGGTCGAGCAGCGCGGGGGCATCGCCCGCCCCGCGCAAGACATGGTCGATCGGATAAGCAGTCGGATCGAGGATCATGCGCGCCATCTACTAGAGACGATAAGGCAAAGTCGAGCGGCGGGTCCGGGGATCGGCCCCTCCACAGGCATGCGGCCTTTGGCCATACCTATCCCCTCCCGCAGGCCGAAGGGGGCTTTGCCTCGGCCACGCCCTCCGTCCCACACCTCTCCCCTCCCGCAGGCGGGAGGGGCCGGGGGAGGGCTTGGGTCTCCTGCACTCTCCCCAAAGGCTGCCCCCCTACGGAACCAGACAACAACCGTCAGGACACCGAAACCCACCGCGTCCCCTCCCCCAACCCCCTCCCGCCTGCGGGAGGGGGCTTTGCCTTGGCCACACCCTCCATCCCACACCTTGCCCCTCCCAAAGGCAGGAGGGCTCGTGCGTCAGCTACCCACCCCGGCGCGAAGGGGCAGGTCCAACACCCGTTGCCCAACGCCCGCCGCCGCACTAACGCTGTCGCAAACATTACAAAGAGCAGGGCGACAGGGTTTGGAACTCCAGACGAACGGGCAAGTGGAAGCGGCGGTGCGCGGCGTGCTGGTCGATGTGCTGGGCCTGTCGGCCGAGCGGGTGGACGGCTTCGACGCGGACACGCCCCTGTTCGGCGCGCTGCCCGAGCTGGACTCGATGGCGGTGGCGGGCGTGTTGACCGAGCTGGAGGATCGCCTGGGCATCCTGATCGAGGATGACGAGGTCGACGGCGAAATGCTGGAGACGTTCGGCCAGCTCGTCGCCTTCGCGCAATCCAAGGCGGGCGCTTGATCGACTATTATGACTGGCCCGGCGGGCGTGAGGCGATGTTGCGCTTCGGCCCCGCACAGGGGCCGGTCGCGTTGGTCGCGATGCCCTTTTGGGAAGAGGCGAACCGGACGCGCAGCCTGGCGGTGGCGGTGCTGCGGCGGCTGGCCGATCACGGCATCGGCGGTGCGCTGCCCGACTGGCCGGGCACGGGCGAGAGCCTGATCGACACCGAAAAGGCCAGCCTCCTGCAATGGCGCGACGCGCATCAGGCGGCCGCCGAGGCGCTGGGCGACCGGCGCTGTTACGCCGTGTCGATCCGGGGCGGCGCGCTGGTCGACGGCTTTGCGCTGCTGGCCGGGCGCTGGCACCTGACGCCGATGACGGGCGAAGCGGTGCTGCGCGACGTGATCCGGGTGCGTGCAGCGGCCGGGCTTCGCGGCGACGGGCATGGCGTATTCGGCGCGGAGTCGCCCGTACGGGTTGCGGGCAACCGGGTCTCGCCGCACTTCCTCGCCGGACTGGCGGGGGCAGAGCCCTTTGCCCCGCCCGGCGTGCCGCGCCGCGTCGTGCGGCTGGGGCACGATCGCGCCCCCGCCGACTGCCTGATCGATGCCGTACCGCCCTGGCGGCGGGCCGAACCGCAGGAAGACCCTGAACTCGCCGCCCTGCTGGCCGAGGATATCGCGCAGTGGATCGCATCATGCGAAGGCTGATCTCCTTTCCCTGCGAGGGCGTGACGCTGTTCGGCACGCTGGACGAAGCGGACAGCGACACCGGGCTGATGATCGTGTCCGGCGGCAACGAGCCGCGCATGGGCGCGCACCGGGGCCAGGGGATGCTGGCCGCTCGGATCGCCGCCCGCGGCTTTCCGGTGTTCCGCTTCGACCGACGCGGGGTCGGCGACAGCGAGGGCATCAATGGCGGCTGGGCATCGAGCGGCCCCGACATTGCCGCCGCGGTCGATGCCTTTGCCGACGCCGCGAACTTGACCCGTGTCATCGGCTTCGGCAATTGCGACGCGGCAGCCGCGCTGGCGATGTTCGGCGCGGAGGCGGGGTTCGCCAAGGTGCTGCTATCCAACCCATGGCTGTCGGACGAGCCCGACACCCTGCCCCCCGCCGCTGCGATCCGCCGCCATTATGCGAAGAAGCTGGTCAACCCGGCCGAATGGCTGCGGCTGGCGCGCGGTGCGGTCGATCTGGGCAAGCTGCGCCAGGGGCTGACCAAGATCGCCGCCCCTCCCTCGCCGCTCGACGCCACCGCCGCGCCGCTGATCCGCGCGATCCATGGCTGGGCCGAGGATGCGGCGATCATCGTGGCACAGGGGGACGCGACCGGCGTCGCCTTCCGCGCCGCCGCGCGCGGATGCGGTTTTGCGATCGAGACGCTGGCAACGGATTCGCACAGCTATGCCGATGCGCTGGATGCCCTGGAACGGGTGATCCTGACCCATCTGGCGGAGGCCGCATCGGACGGAGCGAAGCCTTTGCCCGTGAACGCCCGGCTGTCGTAATCTCTTATCTGTCCGAAGACGAATACGCCGCCGGAACGCAGCGCCGGCCCGCATTTCGAATTACGTCACTCCCTTAACAGGACGCGCCGAGACACTCCGGATTGCCTCGCTGCGCCTTGTGATGACGGGGCAGGTTAGGACATGAAATCCGCCACTTGCCTCAACCTACCCACTCGGCCAGTCTGGCGTGATGATCCTGCCGCTTTTGCTCGCCGCCGCCGCGACGCCCGCCGTCGCTCCCTCCCCTGCTCGCCTGAAGGCCGATGTCGAAGCCCTGGTCGGCTTCGGCACGCGCCATACCGCCTCCACCACCACCGATCCCAAACGCGGCATCGGTGCCGCGCGCGACTGGGCCGCGCGGCAGTTCGAGACGATCGGCCAAGGCTGTAACGGCTGCATCACCGTCGAGCGGATCAACCGCCGCTTCACGGGCCCGCGCGCGCCGAACGGGGTAATGGTCGAGGACGTACTCGGCATCCAGCGCGGGCGCGATCCCAGCCGCGTCGTCATCGTCGGCGCGCATATCGACAGCCGCGTGACCGACGTGATGAACGCGACTTCGGACGCGCCGGGCGCCAATGACGATGCCTCGGGCGTGGCGCTGGTGCTGGAGGCCGCGCGCCATTTGTCGAAGCAGCAATTTGACGCGACGATCGTCTATGCCGTCTTCTCGGGCGAGGAACAGGGGTTGTGGGGCTCGACGCTGCTCGCCGACACGGCCAAGGCGCGCAACTGGCGCGTCTCGGCGATGCTCAACAACGATATCGTCGGCAATACGATCGGCCAGGGCGGCGTGCGCGAGGCACGCTGGGTCCGCGTCTTCTCCGAAGGTATTCGCGCCTCTGAGGACCTGCCCCAGCAGATGCAGCGGCGCGGCAATGGCGGCGAGGATGACGGCCCCAGCCGCGCGCTGGCCAAGGCGATCGACGGCATCGCCGACAAGCTGAGCGGACTGGACGTGTTCGTCGACCGGCGCCCCGATCGCTTCGGGCGCGGCGGCGATCACGAGCCGTTCCTGAAGCTCGGCTATCCCGCCGTCCGCTTCTCCGTGGCCAATGAGGATTGGGACGCCCAGCACCAGGACCTGCGCAAGGAAGGGACGATCGCTTACGGCGACACGATCGACAAGATGGACTTCCCCTATCTGGCGAAGGTCACCGCGATCAACATCGCGACGCTGGCCCGCCTCGCCGCCGCGCCGCCCGCGCCCGAAAAGGTGACGATCAGCGGCGCCCTGTCGCGTGACACCCAGGTCGAATGGCCCGCGGTGCCGGGGGCGGTTCGCTACCGCGTCCATTGGCGACGCAACGACGTGGCCGGGTGGACCGACGCGCGCGACGTGACCGAGACCAGGACGGTGCTGACCCAGGTCCCCGTCGATGACCATTTCATCGGCGTCTCGGCGATCGCGGCGGACGGCGCGGAGAGCCTCGTCACCTTTGGCGGTCGCTGACCCGGAATCGATTGTGCGATGAGAAGGATGCCGCCCCGTGGGAGATTCGGAGCGGCATCCCGATTTCCAGCCCGGCGTCTCTCGGGCTGAAATCCCCCCTGGGGGAAGGCTTCAGCGACGAACCAGCTTGCTGCCCACTCGCGTGCGGTGCGGAGCGAAACGCACGAACTCGGTCGTGGTGGTCGTCGTGGTAACTGGAGCACCCTGTACCACAACCGTCGTGACGGTGGGAGCAGGATAATAATATCCATCGGCATAATAGCCTGTGCGTGGGGAGTCCAGCGCCCCGGTCGCACCGACGGTCGTGGTGGTGGTGATCGTCGTACCGTCCTGCGTCACCACGCGCCGCCCCATGTCGGGCGGGGGCGGCGCATAGCCGTCCTGATAGCTGTAATCGTCATAACCCGGCGCCATGCGCCGTCCGCGATCCTCGGCCCGGTCGATGGCATAGCCCGCCGCCGCACCGACGCCCGCACCGATCAGCGTACCACCCAGCCGATTGCCGCGCCCGGCGATCAGATTGCCCGCAACCCCGCCCGCGACCGCACCGATCGCGGCACCGCCAAGCCCGTCCTCACGCCGGGGCGGCACGGGCGCATAGGCATAGTCCGGTCCACCGTCCCAGTTCACGCCGTACACGCTGTCATAGACCGAGCCGCGATCGTCGAGCAGCACCGCATCGTCATAATAGCGCGACCAGTGATACCCGACCGGCGGCTGCGGCAGGGTATAGACCGCCCAGTCATCCACCCCGAAGCGGCGATCGTTCCAATAAGAGGGCACCGTCATGCCGCGTACCGGACGCCGATAGGCGGGCCAGCCGCCCGGCGCATTCGCCCCACCCCACCAGCGTCCGCCGACCCGGCTGCCCCAGCGATCGCCTCGTGCAGGCGGGATACCGACCGTGTCCGTACGAACGACCGATGTCGGCACACGCATCGGCACGGGTTCGGAGGCGAGATCGGGACGCGGATAGCTGGCCCCCACCTGCGCCATGGCAGGCCCACTGGTTAGGACGGAAAGCGTCAGGACGATCAGGCGCGAAGAGCTTCGCATGACAGATATATTCCCCTGTTCAATGCCCCCTTTTCAGAGCGGCGACGCCTCCTCAACGCCCAAACCGGAACAAGGTTTTCTACCAACGCCCTGCGTCCATCGACAGCAGCGCCAAGCGTCCCGAAACGGGTCAGCCAGCCATCGCCGCCAGCCTCGGGGCGAGCAGGGCCATCAGGGCTTCGCAGCCCGCCTGGTCCTCTTCGTCGAACCGTCCCGGCTCCGGGCTGTCGAGATCGAGCACGCCGATCACTGCGCCGTCCACCAAGAGCGGGACGACCAGTTCCGAACGGCTGGCCGCGTCGCAGGCGATATGCCCCGGAAAGGCATGGACATCGTCCACGCGCTGCGTCTGCGCCTCGGCGACGGCGGTGCCGCACACGCCCTTGCCGACCGGAATACGGATGCACGCCGCCTTGCCCTGGAACGGCCCGAGCACCAGCTCGCCGCCGACCATGCGATAGAAGCCCGCCCAGTTGAGATCGGGCAGATATTGCCAGATGAGCGAGGCGGCGTTGGCCATGTTGGCGACCGCATCCCCCTCCCCGGCCGTCAGCGCGTCGAGCGCGGCGTGGAGATCGCGGTAAAGCTCCGCCTTTGAACCGGCGGCGATGTCGAACTGGTACATGCGCCCGATGTAGGCCGATATGGGCCGGGCGTCATCCCCGCAGCATCACTTTCGACCCGCACGGCGCGGTCGTGCCGCTTGCACCGGCGGCTTTATTGTCCTACAAATCCTCGTAGAAAAATATCAGGAGAGGGCGTGCCCGCCGTGCCATCAGACGTGACGCCTGCCTATATCGCGATCGATTGGGGTACGACCAACCGGCGATGCTATGTCATCGGATCCGATGGCACGATGCTGGATACGATACGCGACGATCGCGGCGTGCTGGCGATCGAGGCCGAGGATTATCCCGCCGAAATCGCGGCGATCCGGGCGCGCTTCGGCGATCTGCCGGTGATCGCGGCGGGCATGGTCGGCTCGACACGCGGCTGGCGTGAGGCGGCCTATATTCCCGCCCCCGCCGACCTCCCCAGCTTGGCAAAGGCTGCGACCCGGATCGAGGATGCGGACGTCACCATCGTTCCCGGCGTCTCGCTGCTGACCGACGCGCGCGCCGACGTCATGCGCGGCGAAGAGGTGCAGGTATTGGGCGCGGTCGCCGCCGGTCTCGCCCCCGCCGATGCGTTGTTCGCGCAGCCCGGCACCCACAACAAATGGGTGCATGTGCAGGGCAGCCGGATCACCGATTTCGCCACCACCATGACCGGCGAGTTGTTCGCGCTCGTCAAGGGACATGGCATCCTCGCGGGCATGCTCGATGGCCCGGTCGCGGACGGCCCCGCCTTTCGCGACGGACTGGCGCGGGGCAGCGGCGCGTGCGACCTGACGGCGGCGCTGTTCGGGGTGCGCGCCTCGGTCCTGCTCGGCCGGATCGCACCTGAGGATGCGGCGGCCTATGCAAGCGGCCTGCTGATCGGCAGCGACGTCGGCGCGGTGCCCGACATGGCGGGCCAGACCGTCCACCTGCTGTCCAGCGGCCTGCTCGCCGACCTCTACACCATCGGGATCCAGGCGCGGGGCGGCACCGTCGTCGCGCTCGACAGCCATGCCGGTTTCCTTGCCGGACTTCACGCCATTCGGGAGCATTTGTCATGACCGACCCCGCCCAGAGTTTCGCCAAGGCGTTCGCCGCCTGTCCGCTCGTCGCCATCCTTCGCGGCCTCACCCCTGCCGAGGCGATCCCCGTCGCCGACGCGCTGGTCGAGGCGGGCTTCACCCTGATCGAGGTCCCGCTCAACTCGCCCGATCCCTATGACAGCATCGCCGCCATCGCCGCGCATGTCGGCGACAAGGCGATCGTCGGGGCTGGCACCGTGCTGACCACCGGACAGGTCGACAGGGTCAAGGCGGCGGGCGGCACGCTGATCGTCTCGCCCAATACCGACACGGACGTGATCGCGCATAGCGTCGCGCAAGGCCTGATCTCGCTGCCCGGCTATTTCACCCCTTCCGAGGCCTTTGCCGCGCTGAAGGCCGGAGCCCATGGCCTGAAGCTGTTCCCGGCCGAAGGCGCCTCGCCCACCTTCCTCAAGGCGCAGCGCGCCGTCCTGCCGCGCGATGTCGCGGTCCTGGCGGTCGGCGGCATCACGCCCGACAACATGGCCGAGTGGCGCGCGCACGGCGCGGACGGGTTCGGCTTGGGCTCCAATCTCTATCGCGCGGGCAAGCCGGCGGCGGATGTCGCCGTGTCGGCGCGCGCTTATGTCGAAAAGGCACGCTGATACCGATGACCGACACGATCCGTCTCGCACTGGTCGGCATGGGCAAGATCGCCCATGACCAGCATGTGCCCGCCATCGCGGGCAACCCGACCTTTCAGCTGGTCGCAACCGTCAGCCGCTCGCCGGGCGGCGTCGAGGGCGTTCCGCATTTCCACGATATCGCCGAACTCGCGCAAAGCGACGTAAAGGTCGATGCGGTGGCGCTGTGCACCCCGCCGCAGGTCCGCCACGCGATCGCCGCGGCCGCGCTGGCGAACAACTGGCACGTCTTCCTGGAAAAACCGCCGGGCGCGACGCTGGCCGAGGTGGCGGTGCTGGAGGATCTGGCGGCCAGGGCGAACGTGACCCTGTTCGCCAGCTGGCACTCGCGCTACGCGCTGGGCGTCGAGCCCGCCCGCGAATGGCTGTCGGCGCGCAAGGTCACCTCCGCCGCGATTACCTGGCGCGAGGATGTACGCAAATGGCATCCGGGCCAGGCCTGGATCTGGGAAGCGGGCGGCTTCGGCGTGTTCGATCCCGGCATCAATGCGCTGTCGATCGCCACACATATCATGCCGCAGCCGTTCTTCATCGAGCGCGCGACACTGGATTTCCCCGCCAATCGCGACGCACCGATCGCCGCCGACGTGGCGTTCCGCACGACCGACGGCACGCCCGTGACGCTCGACCTCGACTGGCGGCAGGAAGGCCATCAGAGCTGGGACATCGTCGTCGAGACGACCGACGGCACGCTAAAGCTGGCCGAAGGCGGCGCGGTGCTGACCCTGCCCGACGGATCGACCCCACACCGCGAAGAGGGGCTGCACGGCGAATATCCCGGCCTCTATGCCCGCTTCGCCGAACTGGTGCAGAACGGCCGCTCGGACGTCGACATCGCCCCGCTGCGCCACGTCGCCGACGCCTTCATGCGCGGCAAGCGGCGTGAGGTGGAGGACTTCGTGGAGTAATTTCCTCCCGCCAAGCGGGGAGGCATTCCCTTGCACTTCGACTTCGCTCAGTGCGAACGGAGTTGCGTACTGATCCCCACCCCCGTTCAGCCTGAGCGAAGTCGAAGGCCACGCGAGACGTGGGGAAATATACCCAAAAAATAAGGCCGGTTGTCCATCAGGACGACCGGCCTTTTCTATAAAGGAATCGGCGGGCTGCCGAAGCACCCCGCCCGCGTCGTCAGAAGTTGATCGTCGTTCCAATCGCGATCTGACGACCCAGTGCATCGTAACGCTGCGGCGCGGTGTTCGCGCGCGACAGGGCCACGGTGTACGAGTTCGGAATGATCGGCGGGTTCTTGTCGAGCAGGTTGTTCGCGATGATACGGAACGCGAATTGCCGCGCGATATTCAAGGTCAGCGCCAGATCGAAGAAGCTCTGCGGCGCGATCCGAGCATAGGTATTGCGGAAATTGTCGGGCGTGCCGCCGATGTCCGCATTGCCTGAGTTATACGCCGTGGTGAGCGAACCCGTGTAGCGCCAGTTGAACGAGGCGTTGAACGTGTTGTCCGCCGTCGTCCAGGTCGTGCGCAGGCTGTGCATCCACTTCGGAACCAGCTGACCACACGCAATGCCGTTCGAGAAATAGCCCGCGCAGTTATATTGGCTGCGCAGCGGGGAGTCCTGAGCACCGGCCAGCGTGGTGAGCGAGCCGTTGAAGTTCCAATCAAGGCGACCGGCGCCACCCAGACCCAGCGTGTACTGGCCCTGGAAGTCCCAACCATAAGCGAGCGAACGATAGAAGTTCGTCGTGCCCTGACGCACGAAGCCGCTGGTCGGGTTGTTGGCGATCGGGTTGGCAATCGACCCCGTCGTCGGATCGCGCACGATCCCCTGACAGAAATAGGAGTCGCCGTTCGACGCCAGACAGCCGTTCAGGAAATAGTCCGCGCCGTTAAAGCTCAGCGAGTTCAGGATGCGGATCTGATAACGGTCGACCGAGAACACCAGACCAGGCACGAAGCTGGGCTTCACGATCAGGCCATAGGTCAGGGTATAGGCCGTCTCCGGGTCCGCCGTATAGCCGCCGGTACGCACCGTGCAGCCTTCGGTCGGGCAGAGGAGCGAGGTGCTGCCGTAGAGATTGTCGGCCAGCCCGGTCTTGCGGCACAGATCGCGCGAGGCGAGCGGAGCCGTCGTCACCGTGCCATCGGGCAGGGTACGCTGTACCGGCGCGCAGAAGTCGGTCAGCGTCGAATTACGCCCATACTGGATCGTCGTCGCCTGCCGGATCTCGATAACCGTCGGCGCGCGCTGCGCCTTGTTGTACGAGGCGCGGAAGGTTAGGTCCGACACGGGCGCATAGATACCTTCGATCTTCCAGGTCGAGAAGGTCTTCGGGTTCGAGCTGTACTTTGAGACGCGGAAGCCGCCATTGGTCTGGAGCAGATGTGCGAACGGCTTGTCCTGGATCAGCGGGGCCTGCAGCTCGATGTTCGACTCCCAGACGTCCTGGCGAAGATCGGAACGATTGTCGCCGTTCTGCGAGATATAGACATCGTTGGCGGTCGAGATCAGGCGATCCTTGCGATATTCGGTGCCCAGCGAGATCGCCAGGCCGTCATTCGCCCAAGGCGTCTTAATGCCATATTTCGTCAGGTCGCCCGTCACCGTGCCGATGACGTCGTAAAGAATGCCGACCTGGCCGTTCACACCGCTCTGGCTGCCCGTACCGTTGAACAGATAGTTCGTCAGCTGCGTATTGCCGGTCCCAGCGCGGAACGCATCGAACGGTACGCAGGCGCTGTCTGTGCCTGCCACGGTCGCCGCGCAGGTCGGCGTGCCGTTGACATTGACGACGTTCAGCGAACGGTTGACCCGGTCGGGATCGGCGAAGGGCGAGTTGCGCAGGTCCTGCTGGTTGCGCGCATAGACGCCGCCGATGTCATAGGTCCAGGCATCGCCCACCTTGCCGCGCAGGCCGCCGGTCGCCCGGATACCCTGGTTGATATAGGTATCGATCAGATAAGGCTGGCCGTCAAAACGATAGCGAACCTCCAGCGGGACCGAGCCGGTCGCACCGGTCGCGCAACCCAGCGCACCGGCTTGGCCGGCCGACAGGAACGGGTTGTTGCAGTTCACCTGATAGGGCGTCGAGCCATAGACGGTATAGCTGTAGACGCGCAGCGGGCTGGGGTTGATCGACTTGTCGCGGAACCAGATGGCGTCGCCATACAGTTCGAATTCCGGCGCGATCTGGAAGCTCATGAAGCCGCCCGCCGTGTAACGCTCGCCCTGACGCTGGAAGGAATAGTCGTCATAGGGGTTGGCCGCGACGCCGGGGCGCGGGCCATAGGCGACGAAGCTGCGCGAGCCGTCAGGATTGTTGACATAGGCCGTGCCCGAATTCGGGCCTGAACGCGGTGAGATATATCCGGCGGGCGAATAGGTCGACACCGGCGAACAGGTCAGCGGGCCGTCCTTGGTCAGCTGCGCCAGCGGACAGGCCGCGATCGAACGGTCGCCGGTACGGACCAGTTCGGAAGTGCGATAGTTGACAAAGCCCGAAATCTTCAGCCGGTCGTCGAGCAGTTTCTTGCCTGCGGTCAGCGTAACATCGGCGCGGCCGCCGTCATTGGTCCAGCCGAGCGGTGTCTTGAAACCGACACCTTGCGCCAGCGGGGTGACGATGTTGCTGCGGTTCAGATGGTTGTAGAAGTTGTAGTTCGCATCGACGCGGACACCGTCGAAATCCTTGCGCAGGATGAAGTTGACGACGCCCGACACCGCGTCCGATCCATAGACCGACGATGCACCACCCGACAGGATGTCGACCCGCTGGAGCAGCGAGGCGGGGATCATGCCGACATCGGCGCCGTTCATCGTGCCCAGACGCTTGCCATCGACCAGGGTCAGCGTGCGCTCGAAGCCCAGGCTGCGCAACTTGATCCGCTGGCGGCCGTCCGAGTCCTGGTAATTCTGCTGCGCATCGGGTGCGACCTGCGGCAGGCGGTTCAGCACTTCCTCGACGTTGAGCGGGGCCTGGGCCTGGATGTCCTGCGCCGTGACCGAGGTGATCGGCGAGGCCGAGGCCAGGTTCGGACGGGCGATGCGCGTGCCGGTGACGATCACTTCGCCATCGCCGCTGGCCTGCGGCGTCCCGGTGATCGCCGCTACGCGCGTCTGCGCAGCGTTCGCCGTGGACGAGGTGTTATCCTGCGCGTCGGTTTGCGTGGTGGTGTCGGACTGCTGGGCCAGGACAGGCGTGGCCGCCAGCGCGCCAGCCGACAAAGCCAGCCATGAGATGGAGTGAAGCAACTTCATTGAACAAGACCCCCTTTTTTGACCGTCAGCGTCGCTGCGCCGATCGGCGTATCGCATAGACAATACAGTTCGGGCGGGCGGTCAATAGTCGGTGTTATACCGATTTAGGATCAATCACCTTTTGGTCTCGCATTGTGGCCCCCAAGCAACAAATGCAGTCGCTCGCAATCCCTTGATTTCGCTATCTTATATAAACGAAATCAATTTCGTTATT
>DXIH01000075.1 GCA_019112965.1 Candidatus Sphingomonas excrementigallinarum
CGAGGGGACAGATACGGAAGCAGCCATCTGACGGGCGGATCATACCAAGCAGTTCGCGCGCGCCGTCAAGGGCGCTGCGCAGCTGTCTGGTTCATCCCGGTCATCGGCGTGGCTCGTGCTGGAAAGGACCATTCATGACATCATCTACAACATCCGCCGCAACGAGTTGGGCGGCTCGGTATGGCGATACATTGCCAACCACTTATCCGGATGGGCTTCTTTCGCAGATGCTGCTGCACCGATCGGTACGCTCTTATGCGGCCACGCCCGTCAGCGATGAGGTGCTGACCTGGGCTGTTGCCGCAGCGCAGTCGGCTTCATCCTCTTCCAATCTGCAGCCCTGGAGCGTCGTCGCCGTCAGGGATCGCGACAAGCTGGAACGCCTTGCGAAACTCGCTGGTGACCAACAGCATGTCGCGAACGCTCCACTTTTCCTGGCATGGTTGGTGGACTGGTCGCGTCTGCGCAGGCTTGGCCTCGTCCAGCACATCCCGACCGACGGCACCGACTATTTCGAAAGCTATACGATTGGCGCGGTGGATACGGCGCTTGCAGCGCAGAACGCTGCGATCGCCTTCGAACTGCTCGGCATGGGCATCGTCTATATTGGCGGGATGCGCAATCACCCGGAAGCAGTCGCAGAAGAGCTCGGTCTCCCGGCAGGTAGCTTTGTCCTCTTCGGCATGTGCGTGGGCTATCCCGACCCGAGCCGGCCAGCCGAGATCAAGCCTAGACTACCGCAGGCGGCGGTCCTTCATCATGACCGCTATGACCTGTCTCAAGAGGCTGCCTCCGTCGCAGATTATGATTACCGGATGGGCTTGTTCCAGCGATCCCAGCATCGTGACGACCGCGCATGGTCGCGCGTTGCTGTCGAGCGAGTGCTTGGCCCGGAATCACTTACTGGACGGGAGCGGCTACGCGAAGCCGTCAACAATCTCGGCCTCAAGCTTAAATAAAACTCCCAGTGCGAGCGGACATGACACAGAACGGGGCGCGAACCCAAGCATATAACACACTTAATGCCGATCAGGAGACGTAACATGGCTTATGTCAGCAAGAACCCTTACACGGGTGAAGTTCTAACCCGTCTTATTCATCGGGCTTTGTCGGCGGTGGTTTTTGGGCTGATGGCGAGCGGGATCGCGCGTCTGTTCTGACGCGTGTGGATCCGGAATGTTTTGTCAGCGCTGGAGGGATGTGGACGGGTTCGTCGGGGCGTCGCTACCCCGTCGTTCAGGCTGGCGCCGGGGCGAGCGCGGTCGCGAGGTGGCGCAGAAGGTCAGCATCAGGGCAGGCGGCGGCGAAGGCGAGGCGAACCCGGCTGGCGGTCTCGCGGATGCGAGCTCCGAGCTTCAGGAGGCGCAGCCGGAGGGTGGCGAACTCGGCCGTGGCGAGGCGGTGCGCCTTCGGGATGGTGTCGCGCACGCTCAGCATCAGCCAGTAGGCAGCCGTGTGCAGGACGAGCCGCATCTGGTTGGCGGCGGGATGCCGGCAGGAGGTACGATCGGAGGCGAGCTGGCTCTTGTGCAGCTTGATCAGGTTCTCGGCCTGTCCGCGGGCACAGTACAGGTCGGCATAGAGCCATTCCGGCGTGCCGGTCGTGATGTTTGTGACGACATAGCGGATGTCGAGGCCGAGCCGGGTCGCCTCGATACGGGCGGCGACGCGCCGCTCCTGCCGCCAGGATTTGGCCGCGTGCGTGGTCTCGGCAAAGCCCCGCACCGCGTCCTCGTTGTCGATGGCTCGCACAACTCTGATGTGATCGGCCGTCTGTTCCACCTTGGCCGCCAGCGCTTTGGTGCCGGTCAAACCGAAGACGTAGGCGACGCGGTTGTCCTCGCACCAGTCCATTGCCTCGGGCCGGCCGTAGTGGCCGTCGCCCCGGATGGTGATCGCGGTGTTCGGCCAATGACGGCGGATCGCCCGGACGAGGCGGCGCAGATGTCCACGCACTTCGCGGCCCGAGGGCGTCTTGCCCGGCCGCAGGATCATCGCGACCGGGCGGCTGGTGGCGGTGTCGTAGACGTGGATCGGCAGAAAGCAGCGCGTGTCGTGGTGGGCGTTGAACAGCGACAGTTGCTGCTGGCCGTGCACCACGTCGCACGTGTCGTCGATGTCCAGGGTGACGGCGTCGGGCGGGACGGGGTAGCTGGCGCAGTAGAGGTCGACCAGCACGCGTCCGAGCCGGATCAGATCGCGCAGGCCCGGCGTGTTCTCCAGCCGCGAGACGGTGGGCTGGCTCATCAGGTCGTGCCCGCTCTCGGGCAGGCGGCCGCAGGCGAGCTTGAAGGCGGGGTCGGCGCGCAGGTGGTCGAGGTCGTCCGCATCCTCATACCCGCAGGCAATCGCCAGGATGCGCGCCAGCAGGATCTCGGGCAATGGATGCAGAACCCGGCTGGGGTCACGACGGTCCGGGATCACAGCAGCGAGCTTGTCGGCAATGTCCAACCGCCGGGCGGCCTGGGCGAGCAGCAGGACGCCGCCATCCGAGGTCAGGCGTCCGCCGTCGAAGGCGGCTGTGAGCTTCTTGCCCCGAACGGATGGAAACGCGAACGGGAGACACGTAGGATCGGACATGGCGGGCGTGGCAGGCTCGGTGCGATCTGAAGGCTTGGCGTCAGCACCCAATCTCTAAGCTACATCAATGCTTTATGCTACGCTCGCCACCCCAGATCCACCGTCCTCGTGAATAAGACGGGTTAGGCCACGCCCTTCTCGATGAGGGCGCGGATGTCCTCGACGCGGTAGGCGCGGGCGCGGGGACCGATGGCCACGGGGCGCGGATAGAGGCCCTTGGCCTGGCCGGCGTAAAACGACGAGCGGCTGATCGGAATGAGTTCGAGTACGCGCGAGAGGCGCACGAGGCC